>NZ_CP104302.1:2761560-3068400 GCF_025215495.1 Mycolicibacterium brumae
GCTGCTGCGCTGGGCCTGGATCCCGGGACTGCCGCTGGCCTGGGACGTCCTGGTCACCATGACGGCGTCCTGGCAGAAGATCTTCTCGGCCGACCCGAAAGTTGGCTACTGGAAACAGCATTCGCTGTACGTGGCGGCCAAGGAGGCCGGCGAGCAGAGCTACGGCGCCGCCAAGACGCCGCAGCAGATCGACGCCGTCATCCGCAACACCTTCATCCAGGGCACCCTGTCGATCATCTTCGCGCTGCTGGTCCTGGTGGTGCTGACCGCCGGCGTCATCGTCGCGCTGCGCTCACTCAAGGGAACCGCGCCGCCGCTGACCGAGGAGGAAGCGGTCCCGTCGAAGATCTTCGGCCCGGCCGGTCTGATCATGACGCCTGCGGAGAAGGAGGTGTCCAAGGAATGGGACGAGTACTACCGCACGCACGCGCACTCGCGCGCCAAACCCGTTGGTACGTCGCATCATTGATGGGCGACAACCACTACCGCCGGTACCTCGAACACCACGCCCGGACGCATCCGGGGGAACCGGTGCTGTCCGAGCGCGACTACTGGCGGAGCCGCTACGCCGCGGCCGACGCCAACCCGGGCGCCCGCTGCTGCTGAACCAATCGAGTTGCGACAGCGACTGATGGTGTTGCTGTGCCCAGATTGTCACGGGTGATCCCGGTCGGAGGCTCCTGCCTGCGGCGAGCGTGCAGCTAGGGCCGGATTCGCGGCGAGCGTGCAGCGGCGTCCGCCCCCACCTGGGCAAACGCGAACCTGCACGCTCGACACGGATTCCGACCTCCGTGCACGTTCGCCAACAGTGAGGAGCCTGGCGGCTCGGCTAGCTGCGGCCGAAGACGATCGTCTGGTTCTCGTGGCGCACGATGCGGTCCTGGCAGTGCCACAGCACCGCGCGGGAAAGCACCGCGCGTTCCACATCGGCGCCCAGCCGCACCAGGTCGGCGATGCTGTGGGTGTGGTTCACCCGGACCACATCCTGCTCGATGATCGGCCCGTCATCGAGCACCTCGGTGACGTAGTGGGCGGTGGCCCCGACCAGCTTCACGCCGCGTTCCTTGGCCTGGTGATACGGCGCCGCGCCGATGAAGGCCGGCAGGAACGAATGATGGATGTTGATCAGCGGGCAACCCACCTCGGCCAGGAACTCCGGGGAGATGATCTGCATGTAGCGGGCCAACACCACCAGATCGACGTTGCCCTTGAGCAACTCGAGCTGACGCTGTTCGGCCTGCGCACGGATGTCGCGGGTGGCCGGAATGTGCACGAACGGCACACCGAACGGGCGGACCTGCTCGGCCAGTTCGGCGTGGTTGCCGATCACCATCACCACCGACATGTCCAATTCGCCGCGGCGGTTGCGCCACAGCAGGTCCAGCAGGCAGTGGTCGGTCTTGGAGGCCATGATCGCCACCCGTTTGGGTTTGGCGGCCTCGGCGAACCGGTAGTCGATGTCGAACTCGGCCGCCACCGTGGCGCCGAACTCGCGATCCATCTCCTCCAGCGCGGCCGACAGACCGGGCCGGTGAAAGATGGTGCGCTGCAGGAACGTTCCACCCTCGGCCTCGGTGGAGTGTTGATCCAGCGAGACGATGTTGGCGCCCGCGCGGGTCAGGAAGGTGCTGACCGCGGCGACGATGCCGGGCCCGTCCGGACAGCGCAGCAGCAGCCGGCCGATATCGGCGTCGCTCACCTCGGACATACCGTCACTCTCCTGCGGCGCCCGCCCCGGACCGTCCGGGGCTGTCGCCGCGAGAAAGCCTACTCAGCCGTGCCCGACGCGGTCAGCGCGCGGTGGGCGCCCCGGCCGGACGTCCGGCCCGACGGGGACCACGGCGACGCTGCGGCGCGGGCTGGCCGGCCGACGCGTGCTGACGAGCGGGCGCCGAACCGGTGCTTTGCCCGCCGGCACGCGACTGCCCGGCGCCACGACTCTGACCGCCACGAGCCTGACCGCCACGACCCTGGCCGGATCGGCCCTGACCGCCACGGCCCTCGGCTGCGCGGCCCTGCCCCGCACCACGGCCCTGGCCGCCGGAGCGCGCCTTGGGCTGGCGCGACGCGGTGCTCTTGACCGGCGCCGGGGCCGGCATCTGCAGCGGGGCGACCTCGCCGACCAGCGCGGTCACCGACTCGTGGTCGGCATGGACCTGCTGCGGCGCGGCGGTGATGCCCGCCTTGCGCAGCAGCACCTTGGTGTCGGCGCGCTGCTCGGGCAGCACGATGGTGACCACGTCACCGGCGCTGCCGGCGCGGGCGGTGCGCCCGGAGCGGTGCAGGTAGGCCTTGTGCTCGGCCGGCGGGTCGACGTGCACCACCAGGCCGACGTCATCGACGTGCACACCGCGGGCGGCGATATCGGTGGCCACCAGCACCCGGGCCGACCCGTCGGCGAACGCCGCCAGGTTGCGGTCCCGGGCGGGCTGGGACAGGTTGCCGTGCAGGTCCACCGACGGAACGCCGGACTCGGTGAGCTGGCGGGCCAGCTTGCGGGCCTGATGTTTGGTGCGCATGAACAGGATTCGTCGATCGGAGCCGGACGCGAGCATGCGCACCAGGTCCTTCTTGACGTCCGCGCCGGACACGTGGAACACGTGATGGGTCATCGCGGCGACCGGTGAGTTGGCCTCATCGACGCTGTGCGACACCGGATTCGACAGGAATCGCTTCACCAGCTTGTCCACCCCGTTGTCCAGGGTCGCCGAGAACAGCAGTCGCTGCCCGCCGGCGGGGGTGGCGGCCAGGATGCGGGTGACACCGGGCAGGAAGCCCAAGTCGGCCATGTGATCGGCCTCGTCGAGCACGGTGGTCTGCACCGCATCCAGGCTGATCAGCTTCTGCCGCATCAGGTCTTCGAGCCGGCCGGGGCAGGCGACGACGATGTCGACGCCACCGCGCAGCGCGGTCTCCTGCCGGGACTGGGCCACCCCGCCGAAGATCGTGGTGACCTTCAGCCCAAGGGCGGCGGCCAGCGGTTCGAGCGTCGCGGTGATCTGAGTGGCCAGCTCCCGGGTCGGCGCCAGCACCAGGCCCGACGGCCGCGACGGCGCCCGCTTGACGCCCGCCAGTCGGGCGGCCAGCGGGATGGAGAAGGCCAGCGTCTTGCCGCTGCCGGTCTTGCCGCGGCCCAGCACGTCACGGCCGGCCAGCGAATCGGGCAGGGTGGAGATCTGGATCGGGAACGGGCTGGTGATGCCGCGCTCATTGAGGCTGTCGACCAACGCGGCGGGCACGCCCAGGTCGGCAAAAGTCGGTTGTTCGGTCATGAGTTTCGTCCTGACATCAGGTGTGCGCAGCGCGGCCGCAGGGTTGGGCGGCGGTGGCACAAGTGGCGAGATTGCCGGTGGGCAAAATCGATCGCCGCAAAAAAGCTTGTGCACCTTGCACGAATCATCGGATGCCGACGTCGTGCCGGACCGGTGGATGATGAAGCATTCCACGACGTATTGGCGCATCGGGCGCGCCAACGTTCGAACTCACCCTATCCGACGCCCGCCCCATTCCCCCGATGCGGCAACCCACTGTGAGCAAACGCACCACCGGCTCAGTGCATCGCGCCTTCGGTCGGCCGCGTGCCCGACGCCCGGAATCCGGCCACCGCAAGCACCGTCAGGGCGATCGCGAGCAGCGCGTACACGACGGCGTCCAGGGTGGTCAGGCGCTCCCCCAGTAGCAACGCGATACCGAACAGCAGCACCGGTTCGACGTAGGTGAGCAGCCCGAACACCGGCATGCTCAGCATGGTCGAGGCCGCGACATAGGCCGTCATGGCCACCGCGCCGGCCAGCCCGACGACCACAACGGCGCCGTATCCACCCGCGCTCGACGGTCCCTGGCACGCCACGATCAGCAACACCGAGACCGGGACCGACAGGGCCACCTCCGCGCCGAAGGCCGCGGCGTTGTCCAGCCGGAACCGTCGGCGCAGCGCGAAGTACAGCGCATAACCCACGCACACGGCGAACGTCACCCAGGAGATCGTCGCGGCGGCGATCACCTTCATGCCGACCGCTGCCACGGCCATGCCGATGGCCACCCACTGCATGGGGGTGACCGATTCGCGGAATCCGATCCGTCCGACCAGCACCAGCACGATCGGCAGCAGCAGGTAGCCCAGGGAGGCGTCCAGCGCGTGCCCGTGCACCGGCGCCCAGCTGAACAGCCACATCTGCGATGTGACAAGGAAACTCGTGAACAGGAACAAGATGGGCAGCCACCAGGTCGCGGTCACCGTCCGCCACAGCTCGGCCAGCAGCCGACGCCCGGTCGCGGTTGCCAGCGCCAGGGCGTAGCAGGCCGCGGTGATCACCATGCGCCAGCCGAAGAGCGCCTCCGGGGAGGAGTCGACCACGCCGGAGATGTAGAAGACCAGGCCGAACAGGGCACTCGCCAGCAGCGAGTACCCGACGCCTCGGAGGTTGTGAGAGCTGTGATCGGTCATCTCGATTGGACACGGTAGAACGTCGCCACGCCGCAGCTTCGCTCACCGCCTCGGCCGCGGGATTCGGCCACTGGGTAACGTACGAATGCAGACTGTGACGACAGTCACGTCAAGGAAGGGAAGCCGCCTATGGGGCCCGGCCCGAAGTCACCGTCGACCATCGCGTCGTTCATCGGTTTCGCGGGCAGGCAGGCGACGCGGCTGATGCCGCGCCTGCGCCCCGGCAATCTGGATGACCGCGACCCCGACGCGATCCGCGAGCTGCTCCCCGGACTGTGGCTGCTGGTCAGCGCCTGGTTCCGGCCCGACGTGCGCGGGCTGCACCACCTCCCGGACTCCGGCCCGGCGTTGATCGTCGGGAACCACACCGGCGGCATCATGTCGCCGGAGGTGCTGATCAGCCAGCTGGCCATCACCTCGTATTGCGGCGCCGGGCGCCCGTTCTTCCAACTCGCCCATCGAATGGTGCTGAACTCCCCGCTGGCCCCGATCCTGCGCCGCTTCGGCACCGTCGAAGCCGATCCGGAGAACGGCCACACCGTGCTCGCCGAAGGTGGTCTGCTGCAGGTCTTCCCCGGCGGCGACTACGAGGTGTACCGGCCGACCAGCCAGTCCGGGATCATCGACTTCGGCGGCCGAAAGGGCTTCCTGCGGCTGGCCCTGCGCCACGACGTGCCGATCGTCCCGCAGGTCACCATCGGCGGCCAGGAGACAGCGCTCTTCCTGACCCGCGGCGACCAGCTCGCCCAGCTGCTGCGGCTGGACCGGCTGTTCCGGCTGAAGGTGCTGCCGATCGTGATCTCGCTCCCGTTCGGCGTGACCCTGCCGTTCGCGCCGTTCCTGCCGCTGCCGGCCAAGATCACCATCGTCTACCTGCCGCCGATCGACCTGCGCGCCACCTACGGTGAGGACCCAGACCTCGACGTGGTCTACGCCGACGTCGTGGCCACCATGCAGGACGTGCTCAGCGCCCTGCAGTCCGAGCGGAAGCTGCCGGTGATCGGATGAAAATCGAACACAGCGACATCGTCGCCGCCCCCATCGAGCGGGTCTGGGAGATGTGCGCCGATCCGGCCGCTATCTCCCGGTTCGGCGACGGCACCGTCACCATCACCCCGCAGTGTCCCGGCGAGCCTGCCGTCGTCAACGCCCGCTACCGGGTGATGGTGGGTGTGGGCGGCGTCATCGCCGGCAGCAACGCCATCGTCACCGAGTCGACGCCGCCCCGCGAGTTGGCCTGGGCGTCCTACACCGGGATCTCGCATCGCTTCCGCATGCGCCTGCGCCCGGCGCCCGGCGGCACCCGGGTGACGCTGCGGCTCTCCTATGACGCACCCGGGATTTTCGGCGGCCTGGCCGACTTCGCCGCCTATCCGGTGATGCGATCGATGGTGCACGACTTCGTGGCGAATATGAAGGCCACGGTGGAGGGCAGCCAGGAACCCAGCGACGAACCATCGGCCCCACAGCGGATCATCGACGAGGTCGGCCACCTGACGGTGCTCGCCCGCGCCGGGATCATCGTCCCCATGCGACCCGACCGCCTGATCCGGATCGCGCTCGCCGCCCGCAGCTGGGGCCTGAGCATGGGCGCCCTGATCGCCGTCGGGGCGGCCCGGCACCCACAGCGGGAGGTGCTGATCGACGAGGACGGCGCGCTCACCTATGCCGAAGCCGACCGGCTCACCTCGCAGATCGGGGCGGGGCTGCGCACCCTCGGCGTGTCGGAGGGCGACGCGGTGGCGCTGCTGGCCCGCAACGGCCGCGGATTCCTGCTGGCAGCCGGCGCCATCGCGAAGGTCGGTGGCGACGTGTTGCTGCTGAACACCTCGTTCTCCGGCCCGCAGATCGCCGATGTGTGCCGACGAGAAAGCGCGTCGGCGCTGATCTGTGACGCCGAGTTCACCGAGTTGGTGTCCGGCGCGGCGGAGAACCGCCGCACGGTGCTCGTCGATGACGCCGACGGCCGCGACGAACCGACGCTGGCCGGCCTGGCGGCCAAACACAGCGCCGGCGCACTGCCGTCACCGAGCCGGGCGGGCCGGATGATCATCCTGACCTCCGGCACCACCGGCGCCCCGAAGGGCGCCAGTCGCGGCGCCACCTCGGGCGGCGCTCTGCCGACCCTGGAGGCGCCCGCCGCGCTGTTGGAGCGGATCCCGCTGCACGCCGGCATGCGCATCGGGTTGGCCGCGCCGGCGTTCCACGCCTGGGGATTGTCGAACCTGCTGCTCGGGCTCGCCCTGGGCGGCACGCTGGTGTGCCGGCGACGCTTCGACCCCGAGGCGTGGCTGGCCGCCATCGACCAGGAGCGGATCGAGGCGCTGGTCGTGGTTCCGGTGATGCTCGCGCGGATCCTGGAGTTGCCTGCCGCCACCCGGGATCGCTACGACCTCTCGTCGCTGCGGGTCGTCGCCGCGTCCGGGTCGGCGCTGCCGGCCGGGCTGGCCGAACGCTGGATGGACTTCTACGGCGACAACCTCTACAACCTGTACGGCTCCACCGAGGTGGCGAACGCGACCATCGCCACTCCGGCCGACCTGCGGGCCGCCCCCGGAACGGCGGGTCGGCCGACACGCGGCACCACGGTGCGGCTCTACGACGACGCCGGCGTCGAGGTTCCGCAGGGCCGGGTCGGCCGGATCTTTGTCGGCAACTCCCAGCTGTTCGAGGGCTACACCGGCGGCGGCGACAAGGATCGCCTGCACGGGCTCGCCGCCACCGGCGACGTCGGGCGGTTCGACGCCGCCGGGCGGCTCTTCGTCGAGGGCCGGGATGACGACATGATCGTCTCCGGCGGGGAGAACGTGTTCCCGAAAGAGGTCGAGGACGTCCTGGCCGGCCATCCTGGCGTCGACGAGGCCGCGTGTGTCGGGGTGCCCGACGAGCGGTTCGGCCAGCGCCTGCGCGCCTTCGTCGCCGTGCGCGACGGCCACACCGTGACCGACGACGAGTTGATCACGCTGGTCAAGACCACCCTCGCCGGTTACAAGGCGCCGCGCGAGGTCGTCTTCGTCGATGCGCTGCCCCGCAACGCGACCGGCAAGGTGCTGCGCCGCGAGCTGGTGGATGATCTCGCGGGGCGGATGACCGTCCCGGATGACTTCAACGACTGGACCGACGCCGACGAAGCCGCCGGGGTCGAGCGCGACTGAACTGGCGCCGGGTACGGCGCACCGGGCCGGGTAGCGTCCCATCACATGTGGACCAAACCTGCCTCGAACATGAGCGTGCTCGCCGCGCTCGCGGGAACCTTCCTCTTCTTCGGCGGCCTGATCTACGGGTACGTCGCCCTGAACCACCTGGCCGAGCACGATTCGCTGCGGTGGGAGTGCACCGTCCGAACCGGGACCCAGACGCAGGACTGCGAACTGGAAGCCAGCGGCAGCCCGAGACTGCTCATCGAGGCCAAACAAGGCCGCGTCGTCCTCGCCGCCGGGTTGATGGTCTCGGGCGCGGTGCTTCTGGGCGCCGGCATCCTCGGCGGCCGCCAGCAGTTCCACTACTCGGCCCCGACGGGTTACACCCCGCCGGCCGCCGGCTACCCGCCCGCGTCGGGTTTCCCCCCGTCCGGGCAGTCCGGGGGCGCGCCGAGCTACCCGCCGCCCGACACACGCTCACCTCACGAGTGAGCCGGACGGCTGGGCGCTATGAGAGACGCCTGGGCCAACAGAAGCGGCAGGTCAGAGAAATTCTCTGACCTGCCGCTTCTTTGGTGGGCCTGACGGGACAGCTATCGAACCCCTCGTGCTCACTCAGGCGAATGCTCCGACCTGTCAGGTGACCCGAGCTGCGAACCCTCCGCGGTCCTGGCGGTCGTGCACGAGTGCGACGACCTCAACCTCACCTCGGGCATCATTGATACGGAACCAGATCTGATACGGAAACACCGCGAGATGCGCGCGTCGAGCCTGCCCTCGGACCAAACGGAATGCTGTTGGTCGCTCCCTGATTTTCACTATCGTCGCATCGAAATCGTTCGCAAGTCGCAACGCTTGCTCTGGCACCTGTGCGATATACCAGTCAACCGCATCAACGAAGTCGGCCTGAGCCGCCGACGTGACGACAAGCTGGAAAGTCAACGGATACGAGATCTCAGGTCCGCCGAAACATCCTCCCAGGAACGACCCAGACCCGGGTTCGCGTCAGCCTCTGCAATCCGCGCATCAATCAGCGCAGCAACCTCAGCAGATACAGGAAACGACTCAGCGTCAACCGTTCCCAAGATCGCGTCGGCCAGTTCGACGCGCTCCGCTACACTGAGCCGCTTCGCCTGCGCCAGAAGTGACTGATCGACCATGAAACCCATGGTAGCCGCAACCAGGCCTTCGAGGCAGCTTGAGCCGACGTGGGCAAAACACCAATCGCCCCTCCGACTTCCTCGGAAAGGGCGATTGACCTGCAATTGTTCCAGTGGAGCTAAGGGGATTCGAACCCCTGACCCCCACACTGCCAGTGTGGTGCGCTACCAACTGCGCCATAGCCCCAAGTTTGTTTCGTGCCACACGAAGTTACACCAGAACCCGCGTCAGCATCAAAACAGCTGCTCACGGCACTTCCCCGCCGCATTCCGGGCCCAGCGGCCGGACCGGCGTGTGCTCACCGGGCCCCAGCGCCACCATGCCCCGGGTCTCCGGCGCGGTCACCCAGACCAGCCCCGCGACCAGCAGAATCGCCCCGCTGATCATGAACGCCGCGCCGAAGGACACGAACTGCGCGATCAACCCGACGGCGGTGGCGCCTAGGATCGAACCCAGGTCCGCGCTCATCTGGAAGCCGGCCACCGCGGTGCCGCCGCGCGCCTTGTTGCCGAGCACGTCGGCGACTGCGGCCTGTTGCGGCGAGCTGAAGACGCCGGTGGAGAACCCCGCCAGCAGCGCGGCCGCCAGGAAGAACACCAGGTCGTCGGAGAGTCCGACGGCCGCGGTCGCCAGGCCGGCGGTGAGCAGCCCGGCGATCATCAGCCGTCGGCGGCCGATCCGGTCCGACAGGTGCCCGCTCGGGATGACCGCGGTGACATTGCCGATGGCGAAGGTCGCCAGGGCGATGCCGGCCATCCGGGCGTCTCGGCCCAGCACATCGATGACGAACAACGGCACCAGCGCGACCCGCAACCCGAACGCCGTCCACCCGGTGGCGAAGTTGCTCAGCAGCGCCGCGCGGTACGCCCCGTTGCGCAGCACCGCGCGGATCCCGACCCGAACCTCGCCGTCGGCGCTGCGGGCGGCCATCGCCGAATTGCGCAGCGCGACAAACACCATGGCGGCCACCAACAGCAGCGCCACCCCGTAGATCAGGAACGGCGCGGCCAGACCCAGCCCGGCGGTCAGGCTGCCCAGCAGCGGACCGCCCACCGAGCCGACCAGGAACGCCGAGGAGAACATCCCGGACACCCGCCCCCGGGCGTCCGGCGGGCTGATCCGGATCATCAGTCCCAGTGCGGAAATGGTGAACATGGTGGAGCCGATTCCACCGAGCGCGCGGAACGTCAGTAGCTGCCAATAGGTTTGGGCGAACGCGCACGCCAGCGTCGAGGCGGCGACGATCAGCAGGCCGGTGACGTAGACCGTGCGCTCCCCCAGCCGCTGCACCAGCAGCCCGGCCGGCGCCGCGAAAGCCAGCCGCATGATCGCGAACGCGGTGATGACGAACGTCGCCGCGGCGATGGACACCCCGAAGTGCCGCGCGTAATCGGGTAGCACCGGGGCCACCACGCCGTAGCCCAGCGCGATGACGGCGTTGGCGCCGATGAGCACCCACACCTCGGCGGGCAGCCGGGCGCGGGCGGCCCCGTCGACCGCCGGGTCGTGCGCCCGCTTCACGCGATGACGGAGTTGACCACCTCGCGGGCGGCCTGCTGCACCTGCGCCAAATGCTCAGGGCCCTTGAAGGATTCGGCGTAGATCTTGTACACGTCCTCGGTGCCCGACGGGCGCGCGGCGAACCAGGCGTTCTCGGTGGTGACCTTCAGCCCGCCCAGCGGCGCCCCGTTGCCGGGCGCGGCGGTCAGCTTGGCGGTGATCGGCTCGCCGGCCAACTCGGTCGCGCTGACCTGCTCCGGGGACAGCTTCGCCAGCCGCGCCTTCTGCTCCCGGTCCGCGGGCGCGTCGATCCGGGCGTAGGTCGGCGCGCCGTACTGCTCGGCCAGCTCGGCGTAACGCTGCGACGGCGTCTTGCCGGTGGTCGCAAGAATCTCCGAGGCCAGCAGCGCCAGGATGATGCCGTCCTTGTCGGTGGTCCAGGTGGTGCCGTCGGTGCGCAGGAACGACGCGCCGGCCGATTCCTCACCGCCGAAACCGATTGTGCCGCTGATCAATCCGGGCACGAACCACTTGAATCCGACGGGCACCTCGATCAGCTCGCGGCCCAGTCCGCCGACCACCCGGTCGATGATGGAGCTGCTGACCGCGGTCTTGCCGACCGCGACGCTGCCCGGCCATCCGGGCCGGTGGGTGTAGAGGTAGTCGATCGCCACCGCCAGATAGTGGTTGGGGTTCATCAGACCACCGTCGGGCGTGACGATGCCGTGCCGGTCGGCGTCGGCGTCATTGCCGGTGGCGATCTGGTAGTCGCCGATCTTGCCAATGAGGGACGCCATCGCGTTCGGCGAGCTGCAGTCCATCCGGATCTTGCCGTCGCCGTCGAGCGTCATGAACCGCCAGGTGGCGTCGACCAGCGGGTTGACCACGGTCATGTTCAGGTTGTGCGTCTCGGCGATCGCGCCCCAGTAGTCGACGGCCGCCCCGCCGAGTGGGTCCGCGCCGATCCGGATGCCTTCGGCCCGGATCGCGTGCACGTCGACGACGTTGGGCAGGTCGGCGACGTAGGCGCTCATGTAGTCGTGCCGCTGCGCGACGCCCAGCGCGCGGGCCAGCGGAACCCGCTTGACCTCCTTGAGCCCGCCGCGCAGGATCTCGTTGGCGCGCTTGGCGATAACCGAAGTGGCGTCGGTGTCGGCGGGTCCGCCGTTGGGCGGGTTGTATTTGAACCCACCATCGCGCGGCGGGTTGTGCGACGGGGTGACGACGATGCCGTCTGCCAGATCCGAATCACGACCGCGGTTGAACGTCAGGATCGCATGGCTGACCGCCGGGGTCGGGGTGTAGCGGTCGGCGGCGTCGATCATCGCGACGACGTCGTTGGCGGCGAGCACCTCCAGCGCGGAGGTCCAGGCCGGCTCGCTCAACGCGTGCGTGTCGCGGCCGAGGAACAGCGGGCCGGTGGTGCCCTGCGCGGCGCGGTACTCGACGATCGCCTGGGTGGTGGCCAGGATGTGCGCCTCGTTGAACGCCGCGTCCAGACTCGACCCGCGATGCCCGGAGGTGCCGAAGGCGACCTGTTGGGCGATGTCGTCGGGATCGGGCTGCACCGCGTAGTAGGCGGTCACCAGGTGCGGCAGATCGATCAGGTCTTCGGGCAGAGCCGGTTGTCCGGCGCGGGGGTGGGCCATGCGTTGATTCTGCCCCTCCGACCCGACCCCTGTCTGGCCGTCGATCCCGTTGGGGCAATACTTTTTCACCGTGTTCGGTCACGATCGCCGGGAACTGGCGGCCGTCTTCGTCGGCGGCGCCGTCGGCGCCCTGGCACGCGCCGCGCTGGCGACGCTGATGGTCCCCGATCCGACCCGGTGGCCGTGGCCGACGTTCATCGCCAACATCGTCGGGGCGCTGCTGCTCGGCTGCTTCAGCACCCGACTGCTGGAGCGGCTGCCGTCGTCGAGCTACCGCCGCCCCCTGCTGGGCACCGGGTTCTGCGGCGGATTGACCACCTTCTCCACCATGCAGGTCGAGACGCTGCACATGCTAGCCGCGCACCAGTACCTGCTGGCCGCCGGGTACTCGCTCGCCAGCGTGGCGCTCGGGTTCGCCGCCGTCCATGTGGCCACCGTGGCGACCCGGCTCGGTTTCGAGCGGCGGCCCGGATGAACCCGTTGCTGACCTGGTCGCTGATCGCGGTGCTCGGCGGCCTGGGCGCGGTGGCCCGCTTCGTCGTCGACCGCGCGGTCGCCACCCGCGTCGCGCGCTCGTTCCCCTACGGCACCCTGACGGTGAACCTCACCGGCGCGTTCGCCCTCGGATTCGTCAGCGCCCTGACCCTCGGGCACACCACCGCGCTGCTGGTCGGGACCGGTTTCATCGGCGCCTACACCACCTTCTCGACCTGGATGTTCGAAACCCACCGGCTGGCCGAGGAACGCCAATTCGTCCCGGCGCTGGCCAACGTCGTCGTGAGTTCGGCGCTCGGAGTGGCAGCGGCGCTGCTCGGTAGCTGGTTAGCTGGGGTACTGCAATGACCGACATCCTCAAGCTCAGCGCCTATGTCGCCGAACGCGCCCGCCACCGGGGGCATTCGTTGACCGAGCAGATGTTGGAACTGTTCGCCGAGCGGCGGGTGACCACCAGCGTGGTGCTGCGTGGCATCGCCAGCTTCGGCCCGCAGCACATCGTGCGCACCGACGAGTCGCTGACGCTGTCGGAGGACCTGCCCGCCCTGGTCCTCGCCGCGGACACCGCCGAGGTCATCGCCCCACTGGCCGAGCAGGTCGGAGAGATGCTCGACCGAGGCCTGCTGGTCGTCGAGCACGCCGAGCTGGTCGATTGCTCGTTGCCGGAGTTCGCCCGGCACCGCGACGCGGTGCGGCTGACGGCCTATTTCAGCCGCCGGCAACGCGTCGCGGGGGTGCCCGCGCACATCGCCGCCACCGCGCTGCTGCACCGGCTCGGGTTCTCCGGGGTGATCACCTATCTCGGTGTCGACGGCACGGCGGCCGGCGAGCGCCATCGCGCCGGGTTCTTCAGCCGCAACGCCAACGTGCCGCTGACGCTGCTGGCCGTCGGCAGCCGGGAGCAGGCCCGCGCCGCGGCGGCCGAACTGCGGCAGATGTTCGGCGGCCCGTTCGTGACCGCCGAGCAGGCCCAGATCTGCAAGGCCGACGGCGCCCTGCTGTCCCGTCCTCTCCCGTTGCCCGACGACCAGCTGCTGCAGAAGCTGATGGTCTACACCGACGAGAATTGGCTGCACGACGGCGAGCCGGTCCACCGCGCGTTGATCCGACGGCTGCGGGACTCCCCCTGCGCGGGCGCGACTGTGTTGCGCGGGGTGTGGGGGTACTGCGGGCAGCAGCGACCGCACGGCGATCAGCTCACCCGGCTGACCCGCGCGGTGCCCGTCAGCACCACCGTCATCGACACCGCCGAGGGCATCGAGGCCGCCTTCGACATCATCGATGAGCTGACCGCCGAGCACGGCCTGGTGACCAGCGAGCGGGTGCCCGCCGCAGTGGCGGTGCACGGCCGGAATCGGTCCGGCAGCACCCGTCTGCGCCCCCGCGGCAACCGCCCGAACGGGTAGGTGAGGCTAGCCTAGGCTTAGCCCCCGGTGTACGGTTCGAGCCCATGGAGACCGCAACTCCGGCGGACGTCAGCGCCGCCCTCGAAGAGATCCTGCGCGACGACCTGAACGTCGATCTGAGCCGCGTCACCCGCGAATCCCGGCTGGTCGACGACGTGGGCCTGGACTCGGTCGCGTTCGCCGTCGGGATGGTCGCCATCGAGGACAAACTCGGCGTCGCGCTGTCCGAGGAAGACCTGCTTACCTGCGACACCGTCGGGGACCTGGAGAACGCCATCCTGGCCAAGGTCCCGGCCAAGACGGCGGAGTGAACGCGCTCGCCGAGGCGCTCACCCGGTCGCTGACAGCCTCGACGCGTCACCTGGTGGTGCTCAACACCGAGCGCGCCGAATGGACCCGTCACCCCTGGACCGAGGTGCACGCCCGCGGGCTGGCGGTCGCCGACCGCCTGCTGGAACAGCCCGACGGCGCCGTCGGGTTGGTCGGCGAGCCGACCGTCGAGTTCGTCGCCGGCATCCACGGCAGCTGGCTGGCCGGCCGGGCCATCTCGATCCTGCCCGGACCGGTGCGCGGCGCGGACATCGACCAGTGGGCGCAATCGACGCTGAGCCGCTTCACCGGAATCGGCGTCACCACGGTGCTCAGCCACGGCGCGACGCTGGCCCCGCTGCGCGAACACCCCACCGCCGCTGCGGTGCTCGACGTGACCGCCCTCGCCCAGCCCGGCAGCGCCACCCCCGATCTGCCGGCGACGGCCACCGGCGGGGTGCTGCAGGGCACCGCCGGATCCACCGGGACCCCGCGCACCGCCGTGCTCTCGCCGGAGGCGGTGCTGGCCAACATCACCGGATTGCTTCAACACACCCGGGTGGACGGCGCCACCGAAGTCGGCCTGAGCTGGTTGCCGCTGTATCACGATATGGGCCTGTCGTTCCTGCTCAGCGGCGCCCTGAGCGGATCCGATATGTGGCTGGCACCCACCTCCGCCTTCGCCGCATCGCCGTTCCGCTGGCTGAACTGGCTGTCGGAGGCCCGCGCGACCATGACCGCAGCCCCGAATTTCGCCTACAACGTGCTGGGCAAGTACGGCCGACGCGTGTCCGGAATCGACCTGAGCGCACTGCGTTTCGCGCTCAACGGCGGTGAGCCCATCGACTGCGACGGCTTCGCCGCCTTCCTCACCGAGATGGCCCGCTTCGGCCTGGACTCCGGCGCGGCGTCACCGTCCTACGGCCTGGCCGAAACGACCTGCGCGGTCACCACCCCTATTCCCGGCGAGGGCCTGCGCTACGACGAGATCCTCGACCCCGCCACGGGTTCGGCGCGCAAGCACGCTGTCCTCGGCGCGCCCATCCCGGGCATGGAGCTGCGGCTCGCGCCCGTCGAGCAGGAGCAGTTCGGCCTGCCCGGCCGCGAGGTCGGACAGGTCGAGATCCGCGGCGCTTCGATGATGTCGGGATATCTCGGCCAAGACCCGTTGACGCCCGGAACCTGGTTCCCCACCGGCGATCTCGGCTACCTCTCCGACGGCGGCCTGGTGGTCTGCGGCCGGGTCAAGGAACTCATCACCGTAGCCGGACGCAACATCTTCCCCACCGAGGTCGAGGCCGTCGCCGCGCAGGTGCGCGGGGTCCGAGAGGGCGCGGTGGCCGCAGTCGGCGCCGACGGGCTGCGCCAGGGCTTGATCATCACCGCCGAGTTCCGCGGGCCCGACGAGGCCGGCGCCCGCGGCGAACTCGTCCAGCGGGTTGCCTCCGAATGCGGAATCGTTCCGGCCGACGTGGTTTTCGTCGCGCCGGGCACCCTGCCGCGCACCTCGTCGGGCAAACTCCGGCGGTTGCAGGTCAAACAGGAATTGGAGCAGGCGCGGTCATGACGGCTTCCACCGAGGTCACCTTCGCCGACTACCGGCAGCTGCTGGACGAGGTGTTCGATGACCGGGTCACCGCCTGGACCGCCGAAGCCGAGACCAGCGAGCGCTTCCCTCGCAAACTGATCGAATACCTGGGCAGCTCAGGCGTTTTCGCCGCCAAGTGGGGATCTGGGCAGCATCCCGATGTCGCCCGGCTGCTCGAGCTGGCCTACAAACTCGGCCATCTCGGCTCGGCGGGCATCGGCGTCGGCGTCAGCCTGCACGATTCGGCCATCGCCATCCTGCGCCGATTCGCGAAATCCGACCACCTCAAAAGCATCGCCGAGGCCGCCATCCGCGGCGAGGCGGTGCTCTGCATCGGGGCGTCGGAGGAGTCCGGCGGCTCGGACCTGCAGATCTGCGAGACCGAAGTCCGTTCCGCGCGCGGCGGTTACGAGATCCGCGGCCAGAAGAAGTTCGTCTCACTGTCCCCGATCGCCGACTACGTGTTGACGGTGGCACGAAGCGTCGACCACGATCCGAACAGCCGGCACGGCAGTGTGCTGCTGATCGCGGTGCCGCTGGACCAGACCGAGGTGCAGACCCCCTACCGCAAGGTCGGGGCCGGCCCGCTGGACACCGCCGCCGTGCACATCGACACCTGGGTGCCCGAGGACGCGTTGATCGCCCGCGCCGGCACCGGGCTGGCCGCCATCTCCTGGGGGCTGGCGCACGAGCGGATGTCCATCGCCGGGCAGGTCGCCTCCTCGTGTCAGCGGGTGCTGGGGGTGACCCACGCCCGGATGGTCAAGCGCCGCCAGTTCGGTTCGACGCTGTTCGAGCACCAGGCGCTGCGGATGCGGATGGCCGATCTGCAGGCCCGGGTGGACCTGCTGCGCCATGGACTCAATGGCATTGCCGCGCAACAGAAGCTGGATCTGCGGACCGCCGCCGCGGTGAAGGTGACCGCGGCGCGCCTCGGCGAGGAGGTGCTCTCGGAGTGCATGCACATCTTCGGCGGGTCCGGCTATCTGGTCGATGAGACGCCGCTCGGCCGGTGGTGGCGGGACATGAAGCTGGCCCGGGTGGGCGGCGGCACCGACGAGGTGTTGTGGGAGCTGGTGGCCGCGGCGATGAAGCCGGACTTCGACGGCTACGACGAGCTGATCAAGCCTTAGGACGTCGGCCGGGGCAGCGCGTAGAGCGCCATCTTCCGGTTCGACATCTGGTGCTCGCCGAGGAACTCACAGCCCGCCCACTCGCAGAGTCGGCGAGCCCCGGTGTTGCGATGGTCCGGGTCGAACATGATCCGCCGGCAATCGGGGTCCAGCGCGAACAGCGCGGTGGTCAGCTTCGGCAGCATCAGCGGCGCGAAACCCCGGTTGACGGAACGCAATTCGGCGATCGCCGCGTGAATGCCCAGATCGTGCGGGTCGGCGTCATAGCGCGGTGCGATGGAATCCTTTGCGGCGCGGTAGATCTCGATGTAACCGTGCGGCTCACCGCGGAAGCTTCCGAGATACGGCCGGGAGTACTGTCCGGCCAACTGCGCCTTCAGGTAGCCGCGCCAACGCTCGACCGGCCACGCTGACTCCCACGCCTCGACCAGATGCGGTCGGTTCATCCACTCGGCGATCAACTCGGCGTCGACGTCCGGGTTCACGCCGACCAGTCCGTACGGATCGGCCAGGGTCGGGACCGGCGGCGCGGAAACGGCCCTGACCTCTGCGGACAGATCGGTCAGTTCGCGCGGCAGCACCGGCAGCGTCGCGCCGGAAACGGGCTCAGTCATCTCGGGGCCCGAGCCTACCGGATAGGTAAGGCTAGGGTTACTTGGCCGAAGGGTTCAGCGGGTCAGCACGGTCAACAGCACCGCGGAGTCCTCCACCGCGTCCAGCGAGTGCCGGGCGTCGGGGATGGTCAACAGATCGCCTTCGACGCCTTCCACGCTGTCGTCGCCGGCGTTGAGCCGGACCCGGCCGCGCAGCACCTGCAGGGTGGCCTCCCCCGGGCTGTCGTGCTCGGCGAGCCCGGTGCCGGCGGTCAGCGCGAGCAGGGTCTGGCGCAGATGACGCTCATGGCCGCCGTGCACCGTCTGAGCCGATCGACCGTTGCCGGCTTGGCCCGCCGCCGCCAGTTGCTCGTCGATCACCGTGGACAACGACACCGATTCCATGCTCATGCTCCTCTGCCGACCGGCCGCGTCGTTGCGACCCCCATCTCATGTTAGGACGAGCCGTTACGCCGGTTTCGGGCCCGTCGGCGTCATGATGGGATCCATGGACGACGACCCCGTGGAGGTGCTGCGGCGCTGGGAGGACAGCGGCGCGTACTGGCGGGTCGCCACTCGCTGGCAGGACACCGTCACGATCGCGCTGTTGCGCTGCGATGGCGAGGAGGTCGACCATTTCACCTCCTCGGACCCGCGGCTGCTGGCGTTCCTCGGCGAGCGTGGCCAATGAGCCGGGTCCTGCTGCTGAGGGTGGCGGCGGTTGCGCTGAGTGTGGCCGGCTGTGCGAGCGCCCCGCCGGCCGAGCAGCCGTCGTCGTCGAGTCCGGCGCCGAGCGCGACGGCGGCGCCGAGCGCGCCACCGTCGCCCGTCGTCCCGGCCACCCGGAGTGTCCGCTGGGTGGATCTGCAGCCCGGGGACTGCCTGACCGACCCGCCGCCGCAGGACCCGTCGGTGGTGCAGGTGACGGTCATCGACTGCGCCGCCCCGCACGCCGCGGAGGTGTTCGGCCGGACCGGACTGAAGGTGAACACCGCGCTGGCCGACGTCGCCGACGCCGCGTGCTCGGCGGAGTTCGCCGGCTACACCGGCGCGTCGCTGGCCGGATCGGGTTACTCGGTCACCTATCTGATCGACTCGGACCAGAACCGGCGGGCCGATGTGGCCGAACCCAGCGCGCTGATCTGTGTGCTGTCCGACCCGGCCGGCGCGACGCTGACCGGCTCAGCGGCCCGCTGAGGTCAGCAGGCCTCCATCCCGGTCGCCCGGATGTGGCGGAGAAATACCGAGTTCACGTACGCGCCGTTGTCCATCCGGTACCACAGCGAGCTGGGCCGCCGGCCCGCGTTGGCGGCCTCTTCGCCGATCACGTGGCAGTCCAGCTCGACGACGTCGCCGTTGTCCAGCGGCTCGGGCATCAGCGCCGGCGCCTCGGCATAGGGCGCGTTGCGCTGGATCAGTTGGCAGGGCTCGTCGTCGCAGACGACGGCGACGACGCCGCTCCAGTCGTCGGGATCGACCGATGACGGCGCCGCCGAGGTGGGTTGGGCCGGCGCCGGATCGGCCGACGGCTGCGCCGGTTCGGGCGCCCACGGCCCGGCCTTGGTCAGGTACAGCACCAGCACCACCGTCGCGATCACGATCAGCGGAACGGCCGCCAGCAACGCCCACTGGGGCGCCTGGCGTGGCCGTTTGGCCGCCGGCGCCATCATGGTCGCGTTCGCGTCGGCCGGCTCGTCGTCGATCTCGTCGGGCCAGGTCGGGGACGCCTGCGGACCGGCGGCCAAGATCGGCGACGACGACTGGCTCGACGCCGGCCGGGGCGACAGCACGTGCCCCGACGCGGCCTGGAAGGAGCCGGAGTCTTCGGGCAGACCGGCCAGCGCGCGGGCGAACGCCGTGCAGTTGCGGTAACGGTCGTCGGGCTCTTTCGCCAATCCGCGGGCCAGCACGACGTCGAGCTCGGCCAGGTCCGGCCGGAAGGTCGACAGCGGCGGCGGTTCGACGCCCAGATGGCTGCCGATCACCGCGGCCGGGTTGGATTCGGTGAACAGCGGCTGGCCGGTCAACAGGTGGAACACCGTCGCCGCCAGCGAGTACTGGTCGGACCGGCCGTCGAGGTCGGCGGCCATCAGCTGTTCGGGCGAGGTGTAGTGCACGGTGCCGACGGTGAGGTTGGCCGCGGTCAGCCGGTCCTTGTCGTCGATCCGCCGCGCGATGCCGAAATCGGTCAGCATCACCCGGTACTGGTCCTCGCCCATTTGGCTGACCAGGATGTTCGCCGGTTTGACGTCGCGGTGCAGCAGCCCCTGACTGTGCGCGTAATCCAGCGCCGCCCCGATGCCGAGCGCGATCTCGGTGACCATCACCAGCGGCATTCCGCCGGGATAGTTGGACTCCAAGTAGCGTCCGGCGTCGATCCCGCCGGCGTACTCCATCGACACCCACAGCACGCCGTCCTCGGTCTCGCCGCGGTCGTGGACGCCGACGATCTGCGGGTGGGTGAGCGCGGCGGCCATGTCGACTTCGCGCAGGAACCGCGCCCGATACTCCGCATCCGACGAAACCTTGGAGCCCAGGACTTTCAGCGCTTCGCGGCGCGGCAGCCGAGGATGGCTGACCAGGTATACCTCGCCCATTCCACCGGCGCCCAGCAACCGGATGACGGTGAACCGGCGAACTCGTCGCCTTTCTCCAAGGGCACCCCGCGATGGTACTCGCGGAGACCCCGTCGGGCCGGGCCGAAAGCGAAACTCACAGGCCAGACGCACCTCGGCCGGCTCAGCGCCGGGCCGACACCAACACGTTGCTGGCCACGATCACCGCGATGCCGACCCATTCGTGAACCGCGAGCTGCTGGCGCAGCAACAACCAGCCCGCCAGCGCCGCCCACACCGGGTTGATGCTGGTGAAGACACCGAACATGTGCGTGGACACCCGGCGCAGCGCCATCAGGTCAGTGATGTAGGGCACCACCGAGGCCCCGATCGCGCAGGCCGCGGCCAGCGCCAACGCGGCCGGGGTGGGCGGATGCCCGATGAACCAGATCACCGCGATCGGCGCCCACAGCGCCGCGGCCAGCAGGCTCGCCACCGCGGGTCCCTGCAGGCCGGGCAGCTGTCGCCCGGCGGACCGGTTCAGCAGCACGTAGCAGCCCCAGGCCGCCGCGGCCAGCAGCGCCAACCCGACGCCGACGACGTCGGTGCTCGGGCCCGGATTGGTCAGCACCACCACGCCGATCCCGGCCAGCACGGCGCAGCCGATATCGGCGCCGCGCCGCGAACTAGCGACGGCGACGGTCAGAGGGCCGAGGAACTCCAGGGTGACCGCCAGCGCGAGCCCGATCCGCTCGACGGCCGCGTACAGGCTCACGTTCATGACGCTGAACACGGCGACCAGCCCGAGGATCGGCAGCCATTGCTGGCGGCTCAGGCCGCGGAAGCGGGGGCGGACGATCGGGGCCAGCACCGCGGCGCTGACGAGTTGGCGAACGGCGACCACCCCGACCGGTCCGATCACCGGAAACGCCATCGCGCCCAGCGCCGCGCCGGTCTGGTTCGCCGCCGAGCTGGTCAGCATCAGCGCGACGCCGACACCGCGCCGCTGCTCCTGCCGGTCGGCCGCGAGGGTGCTGGTCACGGTTGCCACGCTAAGCCCTGAACCAGCATAAACCTATTGCATATTTTGGCAGAGCTATACGATCTGGTTATGGATTGGACCCTGCGTGAACTGCGGTTTTTCGTGACCGCCGCGGACGCCGGATCATTCACCGACGCCGCGTCCCAATTGCACGTCTCCCAGGCCGCGGTGTCGCGAACCATCGCCGGGCTGGAGAAGACCGTCGGCGCCCAACTGCTGCGCCGGGTGCCCCGCGGCTGTGAGCCGACCTCCACCGGAGGTCAGATCCTGCCGCACGCGCGCCGGGTGTTGGCAGAGGCGCAGAGCTTCACCGAATTCCTCACCTCGCGGCACGGGGTGCTGCGCCTCGGGTACGCCTGGGCGGCCGTCGGGCGGCACACCGCAAGACTGCAGCGGGACTGGGCCGCGCGCCACCCGGACATCGAACTGCAGTTGATCCGGCACAATTCACCCAGCTCTGGACTGGCCGAGGGGCTCTGCGATGTCGCGATCACCCGGCGACCCGTCGACGACGCCCGGTTCGACGCGGTGATCGTCGGGCTGGAACGACGGCTCGCCGCCTTCGCCTCCGACGACCCGCAGTGGTCCCGACGCCGCCAGCTGCGGATGGACGATTTCGCCGACCGCACCATCGTCATCGATCCGCGGGTCGGCAACACGAGCGCCCGGCTGTGGGCGCACTCGGAGCGTCAGCCGCAGTTCATCGAGTTCACCGAGACCGACGTCTGGCTGGACTTGATCGCCGCGGGCCGCGCGGTCGGCACCACCGCCGAGGCCACCGCGCACCACCACCCGCGCCCGGGCGTGACGTACCGGCCGATCACCGACGGCCCGCGGATTCCGGTGACGCTGATCTGGTGGCACGACCACCGGCCGCGCGGCCTCGACGAACTCGTCGACGCGCTGACCCAGCTGTACGCGACGGGCTAACTGAGCACGCGCATCCACTGCCGGGCCAGCCCGGCGACCCAGGCCTCGGCGGCGAGGGGGTCCGCCGGCGGGCTGTCGACCAGCACCAACTGGTCGACGCCGACGTCGGCGAGGCGGCGCAGGTCCCCCGGCTCGGGATCGCGCAGGGACACCGCCAGCCGCAGATCGCCCCGGTCGCGGCCGGCTTCGCGGCACAGCCGCCGCAGCGTGGAGGTGCAGACCGCGGCCTCCTCGACGTCGGCCAGTTGGAAGCCGTACCAGCCGTCGCCCCAGGCTGCGACCCGACGCAGCGAATCCTCGTCGTTGCCGCCGAGGATCACCGGGATGAACCGCCGGTCGTCGCGCCACATCGCCCGGATGGTGGCCACGTACTCCGCGAACCATTCCTCGTGCTGGTCGAACGGCATACCCAGCGAGCTGAACTCGGCCAGCCGCCGGCCCACCCCGACGCCCAGCGCCAGTCGGCCGTTGGACAGCCGGTGCAGCGACGCCGCCTGACGGGCGACGATGACCGGGTTGCGCTCCGGCAGCGGCAAAACCCCGGTGGCCAGCTCGATGGTGTTGGTGGCCGCGGCGACGAAGCTCAGCGTGACGAACGGGTCGAGCCAATCCGGCGGGAAGTCGTCGTGCTCGCCGAGTTGGTCGCCGGCCCAGATGGTGGCGAATCCCGTTCGTTCGGCGGCAGCGGCCACCGCGTCGATCACGGTCCGTTCGGCGCCCGTGCCGATGCCCAGCGCGTGCAGTCCGACATCCACGCGCAGAAGCATCGCAGGTCAACCCACCCCGCCGGGCGACGATCCGATTGCGTTATGGCAACGGACAGCCGGAATCTAATCCCTGGAGTTCACGTTGATAGAAGCGCTATGATGAAACGTCCTGCCGAACCATCGGTGGGGCGGTGCGAGGGGCTGACAGGTTTCGACTTCGCGCATCGAATCAAGGGAAGCGTGCCGGTGCAGGCAAGAGACCACCGTAAGCGTCGTTGCAACCAATTAAGCGCCGATACCAATCAGCGCGACTACGCTCTCGCTGCCTAAGCGAAGCTAGTCCGTCAGACCGGGACCGCCCTCGACCCGGACCCTGGCGTCATCTAGAGGGATCAACCGTTGAATCCGGTCGCGGGATTCAACGGGACACCCAACAGCGACTGGGATCGTCATCTCGGCTCGTCCGCAAGACCGAGAGATCCAAGTAGAGGCAAGGCGGACTGCGCACGGAGAAGTCTTGAGGGAATGCCGTAGGACCCGGGTTCGATTCCCGGCAGCTCCACCGATAGAACACAGATAACTTCATATTCGAGACCTCCTTGCCGACGAGCAAAAGTGTCATACCCCTGCGGTACGACTGGATGCACAGGCGGTAAGGAGGTCTCTGCATGCGGATAGTCATGGTCCGGAGAAGCGCTCGCGAGGGCGAAGTTCTGCAAGCTCCCGATGGCGTGACAACGCTCCCATGGTCGTCGGTTGTGCAGGCGCTCGACCGGCAGGACATCCCGGACGGCCTTCCGTTCATCGTCGATGACGACGGCTCACTGACCGGCTGCGACCGACTCAACACCTACCTGCTGACCGCATGGCGTCAACGCGCCTACGACCTCGACAGCCTGCGGAGCTTTCACGCCTACCATCTCGCTCGGTTGCTGCGGTTCGTACGCCAGCGCCGCGGCGGGGAATTGGTGGACCTCACCGCCACCACGACTGAGGATCTGACCGCTTACCGGGATGCCCGCCAGCAGGAAGTCCTGGACAGCACGCTGGCTACCGAATTTGGCTGCTTCTCCTCGTTCTTCTACTACGCCGCCCAGATCGGCTGGATGGAGAAAGACCCGATCCCGCGCTGGGGCCGCAACAACCGCAACACTCTCATTTCCCACAAACATCGCGAGCGTAGAGCGCGATTCCTCAAGGCGGCCCAGACCAAGCACTTCCTCGAGGTCGGCCTGCGCGGTGACGGCTCCGACCCCGCGGGTGCGCCCGCCTACCCCGAACGCGACTACGTGTACGGGCTGCTACTGGCAACCACCGGCCTCCGACGCGAGGAGTGCGCGCTTCTCCTCGACGCCGAGGTTCCGGCCCCCGAAACGATGGGATCCGAGTCCATCCAGGTCTTCGACCGGCTCGGCAAGAAGCAGGTGGTCCGATCCATCTACATCACCGCACAGGTAGCCCACGCCACCGACCTCTACCGCCGGACGGAACGGCACCGCGTCGTAAAGGCGGCCCAACGCAGCCTCCGCGCCAAGATTCGTGACGGCTCTCTGCTGGTGGTCGATGAGCTTCCCCCGAAATCGTGGAGGGTTCCTTATGCCGCTTCCGGCTTGGTGTTGGCTTCCCTGATTTCGTAGTCGACGGGCGATAACCCGTCTGCGGCACTGTGCCGGCGTTGGTGATTGTAGAAAGTGTGACACCAATCCATGACCACTGGACGCGCATCCACAATATCATGAAAACGGTTGCGGGACAGCACTTCCCACTCCAGCGATGAGAAGAACGATTCCGCGACCGCGTTGTCGAAACATGATCCCACCCGACCCATCGACTGCCGGATCCCCAGCTTCCGGCACGTCTTGGCGTACAACTTGGAGGTATAGACGCTGCCCCGGTCGCTGTGGAAAATCACCCGCTGACCAGGATCTTCACGCCAGATCACCGCCCGGCCGCCGCGGACCGCCACGGCCATCTTGATCGCCGCGCACGCCAACTCGGCGTCCGGACGCAGGCCCATCGCCGACCCCAGCAGCCGCCGGCCAAACAAATCGATCACGGTGGCCAAGTAGCACTTCTGACCCGACTCCGTCGGAATCTCGGTGATATCGCCCACCCATTTCTGATTCGGCCGATCGGCGCTGAACTTCCGTTTCACCAGGTCAGGGAACTTCGGCGCCGACGGATCCTGAACCGTCAGGCACCGCCGCCGGCGGATCCGCCGCGCCACCAACCCCTGACGGCGCATCGAATCGGCCACCGTCTTCTCCGAGACCGCCCACCCCTCATCACGCAGGTCTGCGACCAACCGCGGTGACCCGTGCAATTCCCGGGCTTTGCCGAACGCCTCCTTGACCGCGGCGTCACGCTCAGCACGGCGGCGCTCCCGCTCAGTGTGCACACCGTCGGGGTCATCCGCGCGGGCGATCCACTTATAGAACCACGCCAGACTCACCCCCAGCAGAGCGCACGTGATCGTATGCGGCACACGGTATTTGGTCCTCTGGTCAGCGACAAAGCGTGCCACGCTCACTTCGTCGCCTCCTTCACCCACAGGACCACGGATCGCTTGAGGACATCACGCTTTATCTTCAGCCGCCGTCAGGGATCCCGGTGTGATCATGGTTGTTGCGTCGTGGACAGTGTCTTCGACGTAGTTGTCCGGCTGGCGCGGATTTGGCCGTGGAGATGGGCAATTTGACTGCGGAGTCGGTGGTTATCCTCATCGAGTTCCCGGATCCGTTGGTGAGCGAGGGTAAGCCGTTGCCGTAGCGATGCGTCACTGGCGGGTTGGGGAGATTTCGTGGGGTGGCCGGGCGCGGGCGGGCGTCGGGCACGGATCCTGCGGATTTCGTCTTTGAGGTCGGTTTGGGTGTAGAGCCAGGATCGTGAGACATCGGCGCGGTCGGCCACGGCCTGGAAACTGATCGCGGCGCCGGCCCGGTCGAGGTCATGTAGGGCGGCGATCGCTTTGGCTCGGGTCTGTTCATGGCGCTGCTTGGCCGCGGCGACAAGGTGAGAGCTGTTGTCAGCACGCATGTTTCGGGTCCTTCGGGGCGGATTCGAGTGCGGTGATGATGGTGTCGAGGTTGGCCAGCACGGTGCGGTTAGTCTGGGCCATCCGTTGTTGGCCGCGGGCTTCGGCGGCGGTGATCAATTGCAGGGTCTGGGTGCGTTGAGCGTGGTGCTGAGGCAGGAATTCGGGGGTGGTGATGAATACCGGGCAGGTCAGGCACGCGTTGGCGTGCGGGCAGGACTTCTGCAGTGGGAGACCGCAATACCCGTTGGGCAGTGTCATTTTCGCTCGGGCGAGGTTGTGGTTCATCCACTCGGCATCGCCGAGCAGCCCGTCGCCGCTGGTGTCGACGGGCTGGCCGTGGATATCAATTTTGCGAGCACGTTCCCACTGGGCACGGATTGTGGTGTCGGCCAGGCGGGCATATCGGGCGGTCATGGTGTGGCTGGTGTGATCGAGCAGCCTGCGGACGACTTCCTGGGAGACGTCGTTGTTGATCAGCCGGGTGGCGTAGGTGTGTCGGAATTGGTGCGGTGTGACTCTGACTGGGCGACCGAGTTCGTCGATGACAGCGATGTCGGCCAGCCATTGCCTCAGGCGCAGATCGAACGTCCCGGGCCCGATGGGGTGGCGGCCGTGGGGATTGGCATGGGTGCGCGTGATCAACACCGTGGAGTCGGGATGCTTTGTCAGGGTTCGTTGTTGCTGTTCTGCGATGGCTGCGGCGAGACGGTCGTCGATGGGCACGATGGCTTCACGGCGCATCTTGTGGTTGCGGTAACGCAAGTACGTCGCCCCGGCGGCGTCTGGGATAAGACAGTCGATGTTCAGCCGTGTGGCATCGCCGATCCGCAGCCCAGCGCCGATGAGGATATCGATGAGCAGCCGGATGCGCGGGTCAGCGATGCGATCGAGGTTCTCCGGGGTTTCGAGCTGGTTCATCACGAACTCCGGGATTGCTCGTGAGGCTGAGGACTGTTCGAGCTTGGGATGGTCGTCGGGATAGAGATCAGCATCGACGGGCAAACTTGCCCAACGGTGTTGGCGCACTCCGCGAAGGAATCCAGTCACCGCGCCGATGTCGCCGTGGCGGGTCTTGGTGTGGGGAACCTCGACTGCGAGGGCGGCCAGATAGGCCTCCAGCGCGGGCCGCGTCAGCGCTGCTGGGCTGTTCGAATCGCTTAGACCTGGTGTCAGCCGGGATAGCCGCAGAAGCGATATGTGGTCCTTGCGGACCTGCCGAAGTCCAATCCCACACGACAGCCGCCACCGGCACCAGCGTTTGACCAGGCCGCGTAGCCAGGTCGGTTGGATCGGTGTGAAGTCGAGTCGAGCGCCGTGGCCCGCCCCGGGGATTGCCAGCCGCCGCAGCAGCCACACGTCTTGGGGATACTCGGCGTCCCATCCGGTGCCGTCACGCAGGTCGAGCAGGCAGTCGATAGCGTAGCTGAGGAACGCCCGCCCGGTGCTAATCACCTTGGCGGGCAAGCCTTCTTGCCAACACGCCAGCGATTGGTCCAGCAGCGACACCTCACCGGATTCGGCGAGATGGTTCACCAACGGTTGGATCGCCCGCGGCGGGGTGCGTGCCCGCTCGCCGTCAACACGGCACTGCAATGCGTACTGGATCTCCACGCGCAGTCGCGGTGGCAGGGATCGCAAGTCGAATCGGTCCTCGCCGTAGTCAGCGCAGTATGCGATGAACTCCGTCGTCGACGGGCGCCCGCGCTGACGCCAACGAACGTGGTGGGAGCGGCACCAACCAGCATCGAGCTCAGACCACAACCCGCAGCCAGTCACCCCACACACCGCCGCAGCGGCCGCCACGGGCGGTGTCCAGGACGCCAGATCGGGACGGTCGGCACTGTCCCATTGGCGGGAATGCCGGTAGCACAAGTGATATCGGTGCTGACCGTATCCGCAGCCGACCACCGCGCAAATCTTCAACGGACGACGCCCGGCCACCATCGGGTCCGCTGAGCACGCCCAGTCCGCGAGGCCGGGGCGCCCCTGGATCGTCCAACGGCGATAATGCGGCTGACACAATCTGTCGTAGCTGGTCGAGCGAACACATCCGGCAACAACACATGCCGGGGTGCCCAGGATCGGATCGCCGATCGTAGGCACCAACACCTCAACCTGGAACTCAGGCCTCACCGCGGCGGCCAGCCTCTCGGCGAATCCACTCACACCGACCGCCGTGGATCGTGCCGCCGGTGTGCTCATCACAGTCCGCTGCCGTGATCGAGAACGCCTGCGGCCACGAGCGCTCGGCGAGCGTCCGCCACGCTCAGGTGCGAATACGTGTCACCGGTCGTGGCGATCGAGGCGTGTCCGAGCAACTTGCTGACCACCTCGACCGCGACTCCACGACGCAGCAGGCTCGTCGCGTATGTATGACGGAATACGTGCGGGGAAAACCGGATTCCTGTCCTGGAACGAAGCCGCAGCGTCAAGTCGTGAACGCTGCGGTAGGTCATCGGCGCCCCCACCGGATCGGCCCACAGATTGACGAAGACATAATCGCTATCGAGATCGCCGTACTCGACATGCAGGTAATCGCAATACATGCGAATCAGACGGCCCGGCACCGGAACTTGACGCGAACCGGACTTGGCCCGCGCCCCATTGGTATTCGCCCGGCCCACCACCGACACCACGCACGCAGCGGCGTCAATGTCCTCATGGCGCAATCCCAGAGCCTCCCCAATACGCAGCCCGGTCTCGGCCAGCACAGTGAACAACAACCGGTCCCGCAGCCGCTCGCACGACTCCAGCACCGCCGCCACCTGCTGCTCATCCAGTGTCGACGGCAACTGCTTGTCGGCGCGCAACCGGATCCTGCTGGTCCGCTCCGGTCGAGAACCCAAGTGCGCCAACAAAGGCCGCCACGAGCTACCGCCAGACCTGCGTCGCTGCCACGTCACCAAAAGATCACCCAGATCGACACCGTGACGCTGATGGAACTCATAGAACGCCGACACCGCCGACAGTTTCCGGTTCACCGTGGCCTCTGAGCACCCCGCCGACGCCAGGGTCGGCAGCGCCACCACGTTAGGCACATCCCGACTCTCTGGCCCCAGTCTCAGCCAGGCGACGAACCGGCCCACATCCTCCAGACGCACATTCGACCACACCAGACCCGCCCGGGCACAAAACGCGAACCAGTCCCGAAGATCATGGGCATACGCACGCACGGTGTTGACGGAGCGTTCCACCGCATGCAGATGAGCCAGGAACGCCTCGACCGGCTCCACCGTGCACGCATCGGCACCCACCACCGTCCACGATTCCAGATCGCCGAACGGCATCACCACCCGCTGCACCACGTAACCCGGCGAGGGCGTCATGGACACTAAAGATAACCGGTCCACGACGAAATACCCTGAGCCTCAAAGGGTGTGTCGACTACATCAAAGACACCCAACCAATGGGCTGTAGATAACACGCTCCATCCGCAGCTCAGCGACCTCACCGCGCAGGCGTTTGAGCTCCTCGACATCGTCGCGGCTCAACTCCCCACGGCCCTCCCGGGCCTCCCGGTCCCGAGTGACCCAATTGCCCAAGGTGCCCTCGTTGACCCCCAGATCCCGAGCGACCTGGGCAATCGGCTTACCCGTCTCATGAACGATCCGAACAGCTCCTTCACGGAACTCCCGGTCGTACTTCTTCCGTTTCTCTGACATCGCTACTCCTTATAGCTGATGCCTCTACGGTCTCGGGGGAAGGTCACGACGACCTAATCGAGCGGCGGGGAAAGCTCTACGTCGCCATCGGATCCCAGCGCATTCCACTGGTCCGGTTCACCAACAAGGACCGGGCCAAAGCCGTCCGGCTCCTCGATGACGGCACCATCGACCCACTCGCGTTGTTCGTATCCCGCAGCGGACTCCCACCCGGACTCGAACGCTGGAACCAACTCTTCGCCGACGCTCGCGAACGAGTCCGCCACTCCGGCCACCGAGACCAGCCGCCCCGCCACGTTCACGTCACACCTCACACGATGCGACATTCTTACGCGGTCCGGATGCTGGCCGCGCTCATGAAGGAAGGACGACAGCGCGCCGGAGACGCCTACCTGCTGCTGGCAAACCCCGTACTGACCGTCAAGGAACTCCTCGGCCACGCCAGCGTCCAGACCACCATGCACTACCTCCACGCCGCAGGCACATGGACCGAAGACGTTCCGGCCGCCCTCGCGGGAACCGCAGCCGACGTCGTAGGACATACCGATGACGACCCCGGCCCCGACCCCGAGACCATCGAGGACGACTGGGATGAGCCCGACGTTGGCCCCGATGCCGGAGACGTTCAGTGAGGGGCTCCTACTCGACCCCCGACGTGCCCGCGAATTCTGCGACACCGTCGGCGTCGAACGATGGCCGGTTCACCTTCGAGTGGGCCGTGTACAGCGACACACTGACCTACACCATTGACCCCTCGACGTTTGAGACACCGGTTATCGCAGCCGAACTCGCAGGGACTTGGCTCGAGGTGCTTACTGAGTTCGGGCGCATGGAGTACTCACTCACGTCAGGGCTTCTGAGCTTCTTGCGGTCGATGGGTACGCTACCGCTGACCGACGATCAGAAGACCGCATTCGCGTTGCGGGACTTGCGCCGGGCACATTTGGACCTGTGGGAACTCAATATGCTGGCTAGTCACCGAGAAGCGAAATCAGACACCGCCTATCGCAAAGTCGTCCACGTCTTCGCCCTCCTTCGACGGCACGAGGATGACCACCCCGGCACGCTTCATGAACAGATCGCCGATCGGTTGGCGCGACAACCGCGCTTATGGCACCACCGCAACGACGGACTGCCGCCGCTGAGCGAGCAGGAGACCCGCGCATGGCGCCGATGGGCTTACCAGAAGGCGAAAAATGCTCTGTCCCAGCCGGACCGAGGCATTACCGACATCGACGTCCAGACCGCCACACACGTACTGCTCAGCCTCGCAACCGGCGAACCGCCTGAGGTGCTCCGCGCCCTGACCGTTCACGACATCGAAGCCACTACCACGGCCGAAGCAGAGGACTCGGTGTCCACGCTGTCGCCGATAGACAGACTCCGCTATCTCGCCGAGAACGACCTCATCGACCTGCTCCGCGTCCGATACACCAAGAACCGCGCACACGAAACGTACGACGAGGTGTACGCCCGCCGTGACACCGCTCCATTCACCGCGTTTCGCTGGGCCGTGATGCTCAACGCAGCCGCCCGCGCCGAATCTGATAACCCCTCATTGATCCTGATGGAGGATGTTCATGGGAGAGTGAAGCAACCACCTTGGCAGCGCCTGGCTTACCGGCTATCTGAGATTGCCGCGCGGAACAGCCTTCCGCTATCGGGTCCGAACCAATGGGCACGGCTGCGCAAGGTTGCCACCACCCGCGAAGTGCTCGCCGACCCCAAGTCCTACCTGGCTAACGGGCGCCGCCACTCCGCGAAGACCTTCTTCGGCCACTACACCAACAGCACTGTTCTCCGCGCCGAAGCCGGCCGCATCCTCATCGACAGCGTCAACGACATATTCGACAGCGCTATCAACGGTCCGACCATCGTTAGCCCGGACGCTGAGCAAGCCATCCGAGCCGGTGCAGACGCGCCCGGCCTCGACCAGGACACCGCCAGCGCTCTAGTTGCCGGCCAACTCGACGGACCACACACCGGATGCCGCAATCCTCTCGACAGCCCCTACGAGAAGAAAGGAACGGTCTGCACCAAGTCCATCACCGGCACCTGCTTCGCGTGCCCCAACGCGCTCATCACGCTGCACCACCTGCCGGCTGCCCTCGCGATCCAGGACATGACACATCCCGATCGCGCCGCCGACCCGGAAACCTGGCAGACGCACTGGAAACCGATCTACGACACCATCACTGAGGTGGTCCTGCCGACCTTCACTCCCGAGCAGGTCAAGCACGCCCGCCAGCAAGCGAACCTGACACCGATCGACGCAGGCATTCTCAACGACATGCGTGGCGTCCCGGAAGCACCGGCATCGTGACGGCCAGAAGATCCCCGCGAGAATCCCCAGCATTGTGGAGGAACCCCTTCACCGCGGAGGTGCGCGTCTGGCCCCATCTTGCCGGCGGCCCGCAATACGGCGACGACCCATGGGATCTCGCCCTTGTGGCCAACCGGGTCAACATGGCAGAGCGCTACATTCACTTCGCCAGCGCTCCGGATGTGCACCGCATGACCGTCAAGAACATCCTCATGACGGTCGCAGCCCCCGACCGCGAAGTCGTCGTAGAGGCGGGCGTCATCCGCCGCGGCGACGGAACACCACCAGCAGGGCTATACGACTGCTTTCGCAAGCTCGTCGTCATCGCCAAGTGGTCCGAGGACAACGGAACCGCCCGCTTCGCCGACTGGACTCAAGCCGACGCCGATCGTTTCCTCGATGACCTCCGCACTGGCCAGCACCGCGCGGGCGGCGTCGGACTCACCGCGACGAGTATCCGTGGGTACGTCACCACCTTGCGGTTGCTGCGAGAGTGCCAGGCAGTTCTGCCCGATGCGCTTTCCTTCTTCCCCTGGGCGGGCCGCAGCGCTTCCAGCGTCAGCGGTGAAGTCACGCACACCGAGAACACCACGCCGCCCCTCCCGTGGGAGACCTGGGCGCCGCTCATCACCGCATCATGGGTAATCGTCGACCGATTCAGCGATGACATCATCGCCGCGACCGATACTCGAGCTGCGCTTCCGAAGGAGCCACGAGGACCAGCTGGAGCCAACGCGTACAACGCCTTGCTCGACTGGACGGAGCAGCGCGGTCTGTTACCCCTGCATACCGGGTTCGGCCGCACCAAACATCAACGAGGAGAGCCGAATACGACACTGCTAGAAAAACTCCTCGGCATCAACGCCAACGTCCTCAACCGGGCGAGCCACCAGTACATGCCGGACGCCACGGCACTAATCGCAACCGCTGCGGCCGACCCGCAGCGGGCGACTTTCGGAGGACTGCACGTGCCGACTGCCGTCGTCTCCCACCCGGACGGGACAAGCAGCCCGTGGGTGGAGGAGTTGGGCCTCGGTGAAACCGAGTATCTCGAAAGCGTGCTCCGCGCTGCTTGCTACATCCTGATCGCCAGTCTTACCGGCATGCGCGACAGCGAGATCCAGGAACTGACATGCGACAGTCACACCACCAAGGACGGACTCGCCGCGCTCCGCAGCATCCAGCACAAGGGCAACGACCATCCTGACGGTGAGCGCCGAACGTGGTGGGCACCCAGACCTGTCATCCGGACCGTCGAGGTGCTGGGCGAACTCACAAGACACGACACGCATCTGTTCGCCCGCCGCAGTGGCAACGCTGGCTCCTACGCCCCGAATCGCGACATCGCCAGGCTCATCGCGTTCGTCAACGATGACCCCGCCCAACGACCAGGACGCGGTCGGGGACTCGGGCTGGAACACATCGCGATCCCGAACGGCCAGGCCGTCAACGCAACCTCCCTCCGACGTGCGTTCAGTGTCTTCGCCACCACCCGCCCCGGAGCGGAACTCGGATTGGGAATCCAACTGGGACACAGCGCATGGCGGATGACCACCGGCTACATGAGTGACGGACAACAACGGGCCGTACGCCTCATGGACGACGAACGCAAACGCGTCCTGCACAGCGACGCCGCCGCCCTGCTGCAGGCGGATAGTCCCGTGGCAGGGCCGGCAGCTCACCACGTGACCGGATTCCGCGCACAGATCATCACCAACTCTGACCGCGCCGATCGCCTCACCGCAACGCTAGCCGAGCGACTTCACCTGGGGCTCACCAATGACTGCATGTGGAACCCGGCAACCAGTAGCTGCGGCGGCGACCGCCCAAAACTCGGCGACCACGTGTGCGTCGGCGTCGACTGCACCAACGCCCTACTGCGCTCTGCACATGTCGGCGTGATCGCCAGTGCCATCGACCGCATCGACACTGACCTTCCCCCGAGACCGTAGAGGCATCAGCTATAAGGAGTAGCGATGTCAGAGAAACGGAAGAAGTACGACCGGGAGTTCCGTGAAGGAGCTGTTCGGATCGTTCATGAGACGGGTAAGCCGATTGCCCAGGTCGCTCGGGATCTGGGGGTCAACGAGGGCACCTTGGGCAATTGGGTCACTCGGGACCGGGAGGCCCGGGAGGGCCGTGGGGAGTTGAGCCGCGACGATGTCGAGGAGCTCAAACGCCTGCGCGGTGAGGTCGCTGAGCTGCGGATGGAGCGTGATGTCCTCAAGCGATCCGTGGTCCTGTGGGTGAAGGAGGCGACGAAGTGAGCGTGGCACGCTTTGTCGCTGACCAGAGGACCAAATACCGTGTGCCGCATACGATCACGTGCGCTCTGCTGGGGGTGAGTCTGGCGTGGTTCTATAAGTGGATCGCCCGCGCGGATGACCCCGACGGTGTGCACACTGAGCGGGAGCGCCGCCGTGCTGAGCGTGACGCCGCGGTCAAGGAGGCGTTCGGCAAAGCCCGGGAATTGCACGGGTCACCGCGGTTGGTCGCAGACCTGCGTGATGAGGGGTGGGCGGTCTCGGAGAAGACGGTGGCCGATTCGATGCGCCGTCAGGGGTTGGTGGCGCGGCGGATCCGCCGGCGGCGGTGCCTGACGGTTCAGGATCCGTCGGCGCCGAAGTTCCCTGACCTGGTGAAACGGAAGTTCAGCGCCGATCGGCCGAATCAGAAATGGGTGGGCGATATCACCGAGATTCCGACGGAGTCGGGTCAGAAGTGCTACTTGGCCACCGTGATCGATTTGTTTGGCCGGCGGCTGCTGGGGTCGGCGATGGGCCTGCGTCCGGACGCCGAGTTGGCGTGCGCGGCGATCAAGATGGCCGTGGCGGTCCGCGGCGGCCGGGCGGTGATCTGGCGTGAAGATCCTGGTCAGCGGGTGATTTTCCACAGCGACCGGGGCAGCGTCTATACCTCCAAGTTGTACGCCAAGACGTGCCGGAAGCTGGGGATCCGGCAGTCGATGGGTCGGGTGGGATCATGTTTCGACAACGCGGTCGCGGAATCGTTCTTCTCATCGCTGGAGTGGGAAGTGCTGTCCCGCAACCGTTTTCATGATATTGTGGATGCGCGTCCAGTGGTCATGGATTGGTGTCACACTTTCTACAATCACCAACGCCGGCACAGTGCCGCAGACGGGTTATCGCCCGTCGACTACGAAATCAGGGAAGCCAACACCAAGCCGGAAGCGGCATAAGGAACCCTCCACGATTTCGGGGGAAGCTCACACCTACCTCGATCAACAGCGCGGCCATCCGGCTCTCATCGAACAGATGCGCCGAGACCGCGCAAACCTCGCCCGCATCCGCCGCGAACTCACCACGGCCGACGACCCAGACGACCTCTACGACGACGACCTGGACCAGGAGAACGAACATGCCTAGCCCCACCCGCAAGCGCGTCAGCGATGCCGTCATGCAAGCGATCGCCGACGCCATCACCGCCATTGAGAACAGCTCCGACATGCCACGCACCAAAAGACAAATCGAAGCGATCACCGGCCGGAGTCACGACGCCGTCGCTCGCGCCTTCGTTCAGGACCGAATCGAGAACAGCTCGTACCGTCTCAACAGCCGCTTCGAGCAACTCACCGCGAACCTGACTAGGGGTGACAGCCTGAATGCCGCTGCGATCCGTAACGACCGGCAGACCATCGCCGAACTACGCCAGAAGAACCGTGACCTACACGACCAACTCGACCGCTTCGCCACCGCACTGTTCGCGCGGCAGCTTGATGCCGAGAACGAGCGGGCGGAGATCGAACTCGTCACGCGAATCCGGCGAGGCCAGCGGGGGGAGTAACGAGTTTCGCCCACGCGGATCTGTGCGGATCGGTTCGATGAGCGAATCGAGCACAATGATCGCCCGGCCCAAGTCCGCAGAAGCTACACCGGACGCATCGTCGGCGTGATCCGATCGCCGCTCGGGCGACGCCCCGCCGGGATCGACAGACCGTCACCAAAACGCACCGTCAAAACGCGGCGTTGGTCTACCCCATACAGAAGGCAAGTCGTCCCCCACCGGGATGGTACCGGTTCCGGTACGCGGTGGGGGTCACCCCGAACCAGCGTTTGCAGGCGCGGGTGAACACGCTGTGCTCGGCGTAGCCGAGCTGGCGCGACACGTGGGACACGGGTAGGTCGGTGCCGACGAGCAGGCGGTGGGCCAGTTCACGGCGGGTCTGGTCGACCAGTTCGGGGAAGGTGGTCCCTTCCGCGACGAGGCGTCGCTGCAGGGTCTTGGGGTGGATGCCGAACTGATGGGCCACCAACCCCGCCGTGAGTTCGCCGGTGGGTAGCAGTTGGCGCACCATGCTGCGCACCGTGTCGGCGATGTCGCGTGTGCGCTGACCGTGGGCTTCTGTCAGGTAGTGCATGGCGAGTCGGTGTGCCAGCGGATCGTGGGTGAGCGGGCGCTGTAAATCCTTGGCGCGCAGGGTGAATCCCGCGATCGGATCGTTGAAGTGGGCTGTGCATCCGAAGTAGCCGCGGTAGTCGGAATCGGTTCCCAGCGGCGGGTGCGGCACGTGCACGGCGACGGGTCGGTACGCGGCGCCCAGGAACAGGCGCAGCACCTGCAGGGTGAGGCCCAATGCTAGTTCGATCGCCTGGGATTGCGGGGGCGACGGCTGCAGCAGGAAGTCGTATTCGAACCGCCGCAGCGCCGGATCGGCATGGTCGGTGATGCGTGCGATGATACCGGGGCTGTGGGAGCTCATGTAGGTGTCCAGGATGGTGAACGCCTCGGCGACGGTGGCCGTGGTGCGGGCCGCGAGCGCGACCGGGCCGAGGATGTCGATGCTCTGGTGCTGAGCGAGCTGGAGTCCTAAGTCGGGCACATCCAGGACCGTGGCCGCGTCTTCGACCGCGGCAATGGCGCTGCGCAGCGGAATGAAGCGGTCATCGTTTCCCGCGTCGGCGGGATCGATCCCGGCCGACGCCAGCAGCGCGTCCGGATCTCCCCCGTGAGTGCTGACAAGCGGAGCGAACCCGGTGAGCGACGATCCACGGACCAGATGCATGTCCATGATGGTCAAGAAGAGGTCCAGCAAAGTCAAGACAAGCGGGTGCCGGGTCGTGCAAAGTGGTTGCCCGGGTCGGGGAACCGTGACGTGTTGTGGCCGACCCGATAAGGGTGGGCCACAACGGAGATGAACCAGGGGAACCCCGTGAACCGACGTATCACAACGCTGCTGGCCGCCGCGGCACTCGCCGCCGCTCCGCTGACCATCGCACCGATCATCAACGCGGCCACGGCGTCGGCGGATGTCTGCGCAAGCGCCGGGGGCCGGCACTTCTCCGCAGGCGGCTGCACCAACATCGCCGGCGACGTCGCCGTGGGTGCGGCGATCGCGGCCCAGCATGTCCCGTACGTGCCCGGCGAGATCCCCTGCTACACCGTCGAAGGCGTTCCGTACTTCACCCCGCCCGGCCAACCCTGCTGACCAGCGGCGACTGCACACACCGCGGCGCCACACCAGCTAACCTGCACCCGAGCGGCCCCGCGAGCGGACCCGCGGTGCCAACTGACAATCAGAGGAGAACGAATGAGGTTCGGCAAGGCCATGGCGATTGGTATCGCCGCGGCGGTGGTCGCAGCGATCGCGGGCTGTGGCGGCAAATCCGAAGCGCCCACGGGCAGCTCGGCGGTGACGCCGCAGGAGATGCGCACGATCGCCAAAGAGGCATACGTGTACGGCTTCCCGATGGTGGACATGTACCGCATCGAGAACGCCTACGCGGTCAGCAAGGACAGCGGCCAGTACCTGGGCGACTGGAACCAGATCCACAGCATCGCCCGCGTTTTCACCCCGGCCGACACCACGGTGCAGACACCCAACTCCGATACGCCGTACTCGTTCCTGGCAACCGACCTGCGGACCGAGCCGCTGGTGCTGACGGTGCCGCCGATCGAGCAGGGCCGGTACTTCTCGCTGCAGTTCATCGACAGCTACACCTACGTCTACGACCTAATCGGCAGCCGCACGACCGGCAATGGTGGTGGCACCTACCTGCTGGCCGGCCCCGGCTGGCAGGGCGAGAAACCCGCCGGCGTCGACAAGGTGATCCGCACCGACACTGACTTCGGGCTGGTCCTGTACCGCACGCAGCTGTTCAACCCGGCCGACCTCGACAACGTCAAGAAGATCCAGGCCCAGTACAAGGTCGAGCCGCTCTCGACGTTCCAGAAGGCGCCGGCCCCAGCCCCTGCGCCCGCGGTCGACTTCATCACGCCGCTGACACCGGACGAGGAGAAGACGTCGCTGGACTTCTTCAAGGTCCTGGGCTTCACGCTGAAATACGCACCGGTGAAGCCGGAGGAGAAGGAGCTGCGGGATCGGTTCGCCAAGATCGGGATCGGACCCGACGGGGATTTCGATCTCGCCACGCTCAGCGACGAGCAGCGCAATGCCATCGAGGGCGGCATGGCTGATGCGTGGGCCGAGCTGCACACCTTCCAGACCGAGCAGATGCAGACCGGCAAGGTGACCTCCGGTCAGTTGTTCGGGTCCGCCGAGCAGTTGGGCGGCAACTACCTGTACCGGTTCGCCGGAGCGGTGATGGGCATCCTGGGACTGCCGGGCGCCGAAGCCATGTATATCCCGCTGACCAACGACTCGGCCGGCGCCAAACTCAACGGCGCGAACACCTACACGCTGACCTTCCCCGCTGGGCAGCTCCCGCCGGTGAAGGCGTTCTGGTCGGTCACCATGTACAAACTGCCGGAGATCCTGCTGGTCGAGAACCCGATCAACAGGTACCTGATCAACTCGCCGATGCTGCCGGACCTGGTGCGCAACCCCGACGGCGGGATCACCCTCTACCTGCAGCACACCTCGCCGGGACCGGAGAAGGAATCCAACTGGCTGCCCACCCCGGCCGGCGACTTCGAGATGATCCTGCGGACCTACTGGCCCGAGCAGGCGATCAGCGACGGCAGCTGGACGCCACCGAAGGTATCGAAGAGCTAACCGACCGAAACCCACAGTGGCCCGGCCGGATTCGGGCGAGCCGGGAGTGGGAGGCGGCCAGATCGTGAAGGATAGAGACGCGCCGGAGAACACCGACGCGTGGAACACGGCCCGCCGGGGCCGCGGAGAGGACACCAGCAAATGACAACGGGCCCACAGGTTTCCAGAACCCATCTGCCGATTCCGAGCGCGCCGCGAACGGGACTGGTCACCTACGACGCGAAGGATCCGGACACCCCGCATCCGCTGATCCGCGACATCCGGCCCCCGGAGGGCGCCCCGAACATCCTGGTGGTCCTGCTCGACGATGTCGGGTTCGGTGCGGCCAGCGCGTTCGGCGGGCCGTGCGCCACCCCGACCGCCGAACGGCTCGCGGCCGGCGGTCTGAAGTACAACCGGTTCCACACCACCGCCTTGTGTTCACCCACGCGGCAGGCCCTGCTGACCGGGCGTAACCATCACTCGGCGGGGATGGGTGGGATCACCGAGATCGCCACCGGCCAGCCCGGCTACAACTCGGTGCTGCCCAACACCATGTCGCCGATCGCGCGGACCCTCAAGCTCAACGGGTACAACACCGCGCAGTTCGGCAAATGCCATGAAGTGCCGGTGTGGCAGACCAGCCAGGTGGGGCCGTTCGACGCCTGGCCCAGCGCCGGTGGGGGTTTCGAGCACTTCTACGGCTTCATCGGCGGCGAAGCCAACCAGTGGTACCCCTCGCTGTACGAGGGGACCACCCCGATCGAGGTGGACCGCACCCCCGAGCAGGGCTACCACCTCACCGAGGACCTGGCGGACAAGGCGATCGCCTGGATCGGTCAGCAGAAGGCCCTCGCACCGGACAAGCCGTTCTTCACCTACTTCGCGCCAGGCGCCACCCACGCCCCGCACCACGCACCCAAGGACTGGATCGACAAGTACCGCGGCAAGTTCGACGCCGGCTGGGATGCATTGCGGGAGCAGACCTTCGCCCGGCAGAAGGAACTCGGGGTGATCCCGCAGGACGCCGAGCTGACGCCGCGGCCCGAGCAGATCCCGGCCTGGGACGACATGCCCGAGGAGCTCAAGCCCGTGCTGCGCCGGCAGATGGAGGTCTACGCAGGGTTCCTCGAGCACACCGACCACCACGTCGGCCGGGTCATCGACGCGCTGGACAAGCTCGGAATACTCGACGACACCTTGGTCTACTACATCGTCGGGGACAACGGCGCCTCCGCCGAGGGCACCTTCAACGGCACGTTCAACGAGATGCTGAACTTCAACGGGATGGCCGCGCTGGAGACACCCGAGTTCCTGATGGAACGCCTCGACGAGTTCGGCGGCCCGGACTCCTACAACCACTACGCGGTGGGCTGGGCGCACGCCATGTGCACCCCATACCAGTGGACCAAGCAGGTCGCCTCGCACTGGGGTGGCACCCGCAACGGCACGGTGGTGCACTGGCCCAACGGTTTCCAGTCCCGCGGCGAGCATCGTGATCAGTTCCATCACGTGATCGACGTGGCGCCCACTTTGCTGGAGGCCGCCGGGATCCCGGAGCCGCTGTTCGTCAACGGGGTGCAGCAGGCGCCGATCGAGGGCACCAGCATGCTGTACTCGTTCAACGACGGCGGGTCCGCCGACCGGCACGAGACCCAGTACTTCGAAATGTTCGGCAACCGCGGCATCTACCACAAGGGCTGGACCGCGGTGACCAAGCACAAGACACCGTGGGTGCTCATGGGCGAGGACACCGTCGCATTCGATGACGACGTGTGGGAACTCTATGACACCACGGTCGACTGGACCCAGGCGAAGGATCTGTCGAAGGAGCAGCCGCAGCGTCTGCACCAATTGCAGCGACTGTGGCTGATCGAGGCGACGCGATTCAACGTCCTGCCGCTGGACGACAACCTCACGGTCAGGATGAATCCCGACCTGGCCGGACGCCCGACGCTGATCAAGGGGAACACGCAGGTGCTGTTCGCGGGGATGGGGCGGCTCTCGGAGAACTGCGTGCTCAACCTCAAGAACAAGTCGCACTCGGTGACCGCCGAGATCGACGTGCCCGAGGGCGGCGCCGAAGGCGTGATCGTCGCGCAGGGCGCCAACATCGGCGGCTGGTCGCTGTACGCCCACGGAGGCAAGCTCAAGTACTGCTACAACCTCGGTGGCCTGCAGCATTTCTTCGCCGAATCCGCCGAACCGCTGCCTTCCGGTGCGCATCAGGTGCGCATGGAATTCGCCTACGACGGGCCGGGTCTGGCTAAGGGCGGCACGGTGACCCTGTTCGTCGACGGCGCCGCGGTGGGTACCGGGCAGGTGGCGGCAACGCTGACCAACGTGTACTCCGCCGACGACGGGCTCGACGTCGGTGCGGACACCGGTTCGGCGGTCTCACCCGACTACCGGCCAGGTGACAACCGCTTCACCGGCCGGGTGCGCGGCGTGCAACTGGCGATCGCCGAGGAATCTGACGCCGCCGGCCATCAGGTGGACCCCGCCGAGGCCGTGCGGATCGCCCTGGCCCGCCAGTAGCAGATCGGATTAAGGACCCCGTGTGCTGTAGCGGAACTTCGGTCGCGGCGTCGCCGGCGGGCGACGTGGCAAAGCGGACTTTGGCGACCGCTCTGCTGTAATGGTGGAAGACACTCTTCCTCGACCGCGCCGGATGCGACGGCATACAGACGACACGGAAGACACTCTAAATATGACAGTTAGCTCCACTTTCTGACGTTGAGGCTCAGGCCCCCGGTTTCGGGGGCCTGAGCCTCAACGCTTGCGCAAGGCGCTGGGCGGGACACCGAACCAGCGTCGGCAGGACCGGCTGAGCACACTCTGTTCGGCGTAGCCGAGCTGTCGACAGAGTTGGCTCAGGCTGATGTCCGCGTCGAGCAGCAAACGCTCGGCGGCGTCGCGGCGAGTCTGGTCGACCAGTTCGGCGAAGGTGGCGTTCTCGGCAGCCAGTCGCCGTTGCAGAGTCTTGGGGTGAACGCCGATGGAGCGGGCGATATCGGCCAGGCCGACCGCTCCGGTCGGTAGCAATTGCCGGACCAGGGTGCGGACCAACTGGCTGGTGGTGGGCGGGTGGGCGTCCGCAGTTCCGGCGAGGTAGTCGAGCGCGGTCTGGTGCGCCAGCCGGTCTGTGGGCAGCCGCCGCCGCAGATCCGCGGCGCGAAGCGTGAAACCACCGACGGATTCGGAAAATATCGGTGGGCACCCGAAGTAGCTCTGGTAGTCGTCGGCGGGGGTGCGCGCGGGGTGCGGCAGGTGCACGGCCACGGGCCGATAGGCGGAGCCCAGGAACGAGCGCAGCACTTGGAGGGTGACGCCCAGGGACAGTTCGATGGCCTGGGCCTGCGGAGGCGGCGGCCGATCGAGCCGATACTCGAATTCGAAGCGGCACAGCTCCGGGTCGATATGCGGGATGATCCGCACCGTGATGGACGGGCTGTAGGCCGCCATGAACTTCTCAAACAGCAGAAACGCGTCGGCGACGGTGTCCGCATTGCGGCCGGCGAGCCCCACCGGCCCGAGAATCTCGATGCCCTGATAGCGCGCCAAGCGCCGCCCGAGGTCCGGGGTTTGGAGCCCGACGGCGGCGTCCTCGAGCATGCGCGCGCCGTTCGGCAGCGAGATGAAGCGGTCGTGGCGGCCGATGTCGTCGAACGGAATGCGCGCGGCCGCAGCCAGCGCGCGAGGGTCGCCTCCGAGTTCCGTCACCAGCCGATCGAAGTTCGTCAGCGCCGTGCCACGGATCACCGCCATGTCCCAGACTGTCAAACACCTATCCCAAGATGTCAAGACGAAACGCTCCGCCGTGCTGCAGTCTGATGGCCCAGAGTCCCCCGGGCTGCCTGACGCCGGAGGCGAAACCTCAAGAGAGGAAACGTGTTCCGTGAGCGGAATGAGTCTGACCCGGGTGTGCGCGGCGCTGGGCGCCACGGTCCTGATGGCCGCCACCTCGGCGTGTTCCTCGTCCACGCCGGACACCGCGCCGTCCGGGCAATTGTCCGCCGACGAGGTCGCGGCCATCGCGTTGGACGCCTACATCTACGGCTACCCGCTCGTCACGGTGGAGATGACCCGACGGGTGATGACCAACGTCGACAAGGCCGAAGCCCCGCGCGCGCCGATGGGTCAGTTGATGCGCATGCGGGAGTACCCGAACGCCCAGTTCCGGGATGTCACCGCGCCGAACGCCGACACGCTATACACCAACGGGTTCGTCGACGTCGCAGATGAGCCGTGGGTGCTGAGCCTGCCCGAGGCGAACGACCGCTACTACCTGTTCCCCATGCTGGACGGGTACACCAACGTGTTCGAGGTCCCCGGCAAGCGCACCACGGGAACAGGCCCGCAAACCTACGCGATCACCGGTCCGAACTGGACCGGCGACCTGCCGCCGGGGGTCACCGAATACAAGTCGCCGACCTCGATCGTCTGGCTGCTGGGCCGCATCTACTGCACCGGCACGCCCGAGGACTACGCCGCGGTGCACACGATGCAGGACGCGATCTCGCTGACGCCACTCAGTTCGTACGGGAAGCCGTACACACCGCCGGCCGGAAAGATCGACCCGACCATCGACATGACGACCCCGGTGCGCGATCAGGTCAACAACCTGAGCGTCGAGGACTACTTCAACCTGATGACGACGCTGATGACGGACAACCCGCCCACCGAAGCCGACCAGTCGATGGTGGACCGGATGGCCAGGATCGGCATCGTCGCAGGCCAGAAGTTCGACCCCGGCTCGCTCGGCGCCGATGCCGTGGCGGCGCTGGCGTCGGTCCCCCGCGACGGCTTCGAGAAGATCATGGCCCACTTCAAGAGCTTCGAGGACAACAACGGGTGGCGGTTCTCCACCGAGACCGGGCAGTACGGCGTGAACTACGTCCAGCGCGCGGTGATCACCGCCATCGGGCTGGGCGCCAACAGGCCCCGAGACGCGGTGTACCCCACCTCCGAGACCGACTCCACCGGGCAGCCCTACGACGGATCCAGCACCTACACACTGCGCTTCGACGCCGGCCAACTCCCGCCGGCCGAAGCGTTCTGGTCGCTGACCATGTACGACGAGGACTTCTTCTTCGTGGACAACCCGCTGAACCGGTACACCCTCAGCCAGCGCAACTCGTTCGTCACCAACCCGGACGGATCGGTGGACCTGTATCTGCAGCGCGACAATCCCGGACCCGAGCGGGAGACGAACTGGCTGCCGGCGCCGGCCGGCAAGTTCAAACTGATGTTGCGCCTGTACTGGCCGAGCGAATCAGCGCCGTCCATCATCGACGGCTCCTGGAAGCCGCCGGCCGTCACCAGGACCAGCTGAGACCACCGCTTTCAGCCCAGGGCGATCATCGCCACCGCGGCCAGCGCCAGCACCATGCCCACCGCCTGCCAGCGGCTCACCCGCTCCTTGAGCACCACGATCGCCAACCCGACCGTCGCCGCCGGGTACAGCGAGATCAGCACCCCGGCCAGCGACAGCATGGCCCCGCGCAGCGCGGCCAGCATCGCGATATTGGCGATCACGTCGAGCACTCCGACCAGCAGCGCCAACTGCAGGGTGCGCCGGTCGGGCGTGCCGAGGTCCCCGGAGAACGCCGCGGCGACCACCACCAGGCCCGTCGCGGCCAGCCGCACGAACACCAGCGGCCACAGCCCGGAATCGGCGGGCGCCGGCGCGATCAGCACCAGGGACAGCCCGAACGCCACCCCGGAGCCGACGGTCAGCCAGGCCACCTTGGCGGTGAATCGGTGCGGGTTGGCGTCCTCGTCGGTGACCCCGCGGCTGACCAGCACCACCGCGATCAGCGCCGCGCCGATCCCGGCCACCGCCAGCGCCGACGGCCGGTCCCCCAGCGCCAAGCCGGCGATCACCGGCACCCCGGACACCAGGATCGCGGTCAGCGGCGACACGATGGAGATCGGCCCGGCGGCCAGCGCCGCGTAGAACCACCAGATGCCCAGCGCCGAGCCGATCCCGGACAGCGACCCCCACAGCATCGCCGAACCGGAAAGCTCCCCGCCCGCGCAGAACGCCAGAACCGTCAGGATGATCAGCGCCGTCGGGTAGGACACCAGCACCACCCGCAACGCCGCGACCCGGCGCGAGGCGATGCCGCCGACGAAGTCGCTGACCCCGTATCCGAGCGCCGAGACCAGCGCCCAGAGGATGGCGGTCAGAGTTTGCCCTTCGCGCGCCGCCCCATTTCCCGGGAGATCTCCCGGTCGGCGTCGCGTTTGGCGATGTCCTGACGTTTGTCGTGGGCGGCCTTGCCGCGGGCCAGCGCCAACTCGACCTTCACCCGGCCGTCGGAGAAGTACAGCGACAGCGGCACCAGCGTCAGGTTGCCGTCGCGGATCTTGCCGACCAGGTTGTCGATCTCCTTGCGGTGCAGCAGCAGCTTGCGGTTGCGCCGCGGGGCGTGGTTGGTCCAGGTGCCCAGGTTGTATTCGGGGATGTGCAGATTGCGCAGCCACGCTTCGCCGTCGTCGATGGTGGCGAACGCGTCGGCCAGCGACGCCTGCCCCTCGCGCAGCGCCTTGACCTCGGTGCCCTGCAGCACCAGCCCGGCCTCGTAGGTGTCCAGGATGGTGTAGTTGTGCCGGGCCCGACGGTTGGTCGCCACCACCCGGCGGCCGCCACTGCGGTCGCCGGCCTTGAGTGCGGCCTCCTTGCGGAGCTGTTTGCTCTTGACCACCGCTACCTTCGCACGTACAGCCGCAGCGTGACGTAGGCCGTCGCGGCGGCCATCACCACGCCGACGCCCAGCATGAACGGCATGATGAACAGGATGTCGGCCCAGTCCACCGGTTGAATGAGCCGAGAGAATTGATCAAGGACCCGGTCCAGGAAGAACGCCCGCGTCACGATCAGCCCCAGCACCGCCAGTAGCACACCGACCGTCGCGGCCAGCACCGCCTCGACCAGGAACGGCAACTGGGTGTACCAGCGACTCGCGCCCACCAGGCGCATGATCCCGATCTCAGTGCGACGGGTGTAGGCCGCGACTTGGACCATGTTCGCGATCAGCAGGATGGCGCCGATCGCCTGCACCAGCGCGATCGCGAACGCGATGCCCGAGACCGCGTCCAGGATGGAGAACAACCGGTCGATGAGCTCCTTCTGATTGAGCACCCCGCGCACGCCCGGGACGGCGCGCATCGCCTCGTCGAAGTCCTCGTGCTTCTCCGGGTCGTCCAGCTTCACCAGGAACGACGACGGGAACTGCGTCTCGGTGGCGACGTCGCGGAACTGCGGGTTCTTCTTCAGCGCGTCCTCGCGGGCGGCGTCCCCGGACAGGAACCGCTGGCCCTTGACGTCGGGGCGGGCCAGGATGGCGTCCAGCACCGCCTTGCACGGCGCGCCGTCGCAGTTCGGGTCGTTGCGGGAGATGTCGTCGACCAGGAACACCTGGGACTCCACCCGGTCCAGGTACATGTCGCGGGTCTGGTCGGCCAGCCGCATGATCAGCAGACCGCCGCCGAACAGGCCGATGGAGATGGCCGTCGTCAGGATCATCGCAACTGTCATGGTGATGTTGCGACGAAGCCCGGTCAGAACTTCGTTGACAAGAAATCCGAAACGCACTTAACGATCCATTCCGTAGACGCCGCGCTGCTCATCGCGCACGAGCTTGCCCAGTGACAGTTCGAGGACTCGCTGGCGCATGGAGTCGACGATGTGATGGTCGTGGGTGGCCATCAGGACCGTGGTGCCGGTCCGGTTGATCCGCTCCAGCAGATCCATGATGTCGCGGCTGGTCTCCGGGTCGAGGTTGCCGGTCGGCTCGTCGGCCAGCAGCACCAGCGGACGGTTGACGAACGCGCGGGCGATCGCCACCCGCTGCTGCTCACCGCCGGACAGCTCGCCGGGCAGCCGGTTGGCCTTCCCGGACAGGCCGACCATTTCCAGCACGTCGGGCACCACCCGGCTGATCGCGTCGGGTTTCTTGCCGATCACCTCCAGGGCAAACGCGACGTTGTCGTACACGCTCTTCTGCTGCAGCAGCCGGAAGTCCTGGAAGACGCAGCCGATGACCTGCCGCAACTGCGGGACGTGCCGGCCGTGCAACTTGTTGACGTGGAACTTCGACACCCGGATGTCGCCGTGGTTGGGTTTCTCCTCGGCCAGCAGCAGCCGCATGAAGGTGGACTTGCCCGAGCCCGACGGCCCGATCAGGAAGACGAACTCGCCCTTGTCGATCTTCAGGCTGACGTCGTCGAGCGCGGGGCGGGCCGACCTCTTGTACTGCTTGCTCACGTGGTCGAGGCTGATCATCACGGTGCGCCAGTCTAGCCGCGCCGCGCCGAGTTCCCGACCAGGCGCGGGCGCCGCGGCCTCAGGGCGCCGGCGACGGCGACGCGCCGGGGCCGTTCTGACCCGACGGCTGCGGGGCCCCGGGCGGGGCGCCCGGCTCCGGGCTGGGGGCGGTCGTGGTGGTCTCCAGCGGGCGCATCCACGGCGGCAGCAGGCTTTCCGGGTCCACCGTCGTGGTGGTGGTCGTGGTGGTGGCGTTCGGGTCCGGCGTCGCGGTGTCGGTCGGCGTCGGCTCCTCGGTGAGGGTCGGCTCCGCGGTCGGCGTCGGCTCCTCGGTGTAGGTCTCCTCCGGCGGGTTGTAGACCTGGGTCTGGGGCACCCACACCGGGACCATGCCCGGCGGGGCCTCCTGGACCGGCGGCGCGGCCGGGCCCGGGGTGTAGTTGTCGTAGACGTACCAGCACAGCCCGAACGCGACCAGCAGCGCCACCGTCGAGGTGCGGACCCGTCCCCAGAACATGTAGCTCGGCCAGCGCAGGTCCTCATCACCCGGCCGGCGCAGGGTGATTTTCATTTCTGCTCCCCCGAGGTTTCGGACCCGGCGTCGGATGTCGACGGCTGCCCTTCGCCGGAGACGCTGACCGTCGCCCGGTGCTCGGGGTTGGACTCGATACCGGCGCGGGCCAGCCGCATCACGACCAGCGCTCGGAGCTCGCGGCCGACGTCGAACTGCCGGCCGGGCAGCGTGCGGGCCACCAGCCGCACGTTGACGGTGTCGAGCTCGATGCTCTCCACCCCCACCACCTGCGGCTTGTCCAGCAGCAGCGGCCGCAGGTGCGAATCCTTCATGGCGTCGTCGCAGACCTTCTGCAGCAGCTTGCGGACCACCTCGAGGTCGGCGGTGGCCGGCACCGGGATGTCGACGACGGCGCGCGCCCAGTCCTTGGACAGGTTCAGCGACTTCACGATCTGGCCGTTGGGCACGGTGTACATCTCACCGTCGGCGTTGCGCAGCTTGGTCACCCGGAGGGTGACGTCGACGACGGTGCCCAGCGCGTCGACGCTGGAGCCGCTGACCGACAACTGCACCAGGTCACCGAGGCCGTACTGGCGTTCGGTGATGATGAAGAATCCGGCGAGCAGGTCCTGCACGATGCGCTGCGCGCCGAAGCCCAGCGCCGCGCCGACCACCGCGGTGGCGCCGACCATGGTGGTCACCGGAATGTCCATCACCGCCATGACCTGGACGAACACCGTCACCGACAGCAGGGCGATCAGCCCCCAGGAGATCACCGAGGCCACCGCCTGGCGGTGCTTGCTGCTCTCGGAGAGCACCAGCGCGTCGGATTCCCGGAACGAGTCGTCGATGCGGCGGGTGACCTTCTGCGCGCCCCAGCTGATGAAGCGGATCATCAGCGCCGCGGCCAGCAGCAGCATGGCGACCCGGATGCCGCGGGTCAGCAGCCACACGCCGAGGTCGCCGGCCCAGAAGTCGTGCCAACGGTCGGCCAGCGGAATCGACAGCGCCTGCAGGGTCACTTAGTCGTCGTCCTTGCGGTTGCGCCAGCGGATCCCAGCTTCCAGGAATCCGTCGATGTCGCCGTCGAGCACGGCGGCCGGGTTGCCGACCTCGAACTCGGTGCGCAGGTCCTTGACCATCTGGTACGGGTGCAGCACATAGGAGCGCATCTGGTTGCCCCAGGAGCTGCCGCCGTCGCCCTTGAGCGCGTCCATCTCGGCGCGTTCCTCTTGGCGTTTGCGCTCCAGCAGCTTGGCCTGCAGCACCCGCATCGCCGACACCTTGTTCTGCAGCTGTGATTTCTCGTTCTGGCAGGTCACCACGATGCCGGTGGGCAGGTGAGTCAGCCGCACCGCGGAGTCGGTGGTGTTCACCGACTGCCCGCCCGGGCCCGACGAGCGGTACACGTCGACGCGGATGTCGCCCTCGGGGATGTCGATGCTGTCGGTAGTCTCCACCACGGGCAGCACCTCGACGTCGGCGAACGACGTCTGCCGGCGGCTCTGGTTGTCGAACGGGCTGATCCGCACCAGCCGGTGGGTGCCCTGCTCCACCGAGAGGGTGCCGTAGGCGTACGGGGCGTGCACGGCGAAGGTGGCGCTCTTGATGCCGGCCTCTTCGGCGTAGGACACGTCGAACACCTCGACGCCGTAGTTGTGCGCTTCCGCCCAGCGGACATACATCCGCATCAGCATCTCCGCCCAGTCCGCGGCGTCGACGCCGCCGGCGCCGGAGCGGATGGTGACGACGGCCTCGCGGGAGTCGTACTCCCCGGACAGCAGGGTGCGGACCTCCATCGCCTCGATGTCCTCGCGCAGCTGGTTCAGCTCCGCGGCGGCCTCGGCCTTGGCGTTCTCGGCGTCCGCGCCACTTTCCTCGGCGGCGAGCTCGAAGAGCACCGGCAGGTCGTCGAGCCGGCCGCGCAGTTCCTCGACCCGGCGCAGTTCGCCCTGGGTGTGGCTCAGCTCGCTGGTGACCTTCTGGGCGCGGGTCTGGTCGTCCCACAGCTTGGGGTCCGAGGCGTCGGTCTCCAGCTGCTGAATGCGCGCCCGCAGACCGTCGACGTCGAGCACCCGCTCCACCGTGGTCAACGTGGTGTCGAGGGCGGCGATTTCAGCGGCGAGGTCGGGGTCCACGGGCGTCCACGTTACCGCCGCGCACAAGCGCGCCGATCAGCGGCGGGGGCCGCTGCCGCGCGATTAGGCTCGGGTGAGCCCGCGCCCAGCCCGCTCGGGCGGAAGGGTTTGCCATGCGCGCCTATCACGTCGCGATTGTCGGGTCCGGTCCGTCCGGGTTTTTCGCGGCGTCTGCGCTGCTGCGCGCGGCCGAGACCGCCCGGGCCGCCTCCCCCGACGCGCCGGCGATCTTCGTGGACATGCTGGAGATGCTCCCGACGCCGTGGGGGCTGGTGCGCTCCGGGGTGGCGCCCGATCATCCGCGGATCAAGTCGATCAGCAGGCAGTTCGAGAAGACCGCCGCCGATCCGGCGTTCCGGTTCTTCGGGAATGTCTCCGTCGGTTCAGCGAGGATCGGCGGAGCTTGCGGAGCCGATTCGAAGCTGGGACCGACGCATGACTCCGTCGGCGAACACGTCAGCGCCGAGGAACTGGCGCGGCAGTACGACGCGGTGATCTACGCGATCGGCGCGCAGAACGACCGACCGCTGAACATTCCCGGTGAGGACCTGCCCGGCAGCCTGGCCGCGGTGCGCCTGGTCGGCTGGTACAACGCGCATCCGCATTTCACCGACCTGGCGCCGGACCTGTCCGGGTCCCGCGCGGTGGTGGTCGGCAACGGCAATGTGGCGATCGATGTGGCGCGGATGCTGGTCAGCGACACCGCTGAGCTGGCCGGCACCGACATCGCCGATCACGCGCTGGCGGCGCTGGCCGACAGCGGCGTCGAGGAGGTGCTGATCGTCGGCCGCCGCGGCCCGATGCAGGCCACCTTCACCACCCATGAGCTGCACGAACTGGCCGACATGGCCTCGATGGCCGATGTCGACGTGATCGTCGACCCGGCGGATCTGGCCGACGTCTCGGAGTCCGACGCCGCCGCGGCGGGCCATCACATCAAACTCAACATCGACGTGCTGCGCGGGTTCGCCGACACCCCGCCGCGCGGCCGCAATCGCCGCATCGTGTTCCGGTTCTTCACCTCGCCGATCGAGATCCGCGGCCGCGACCGCGTCGAGTCGATCGTGCTGGGCCGCAACGAGCTGGTCACCGGCGACGACGGCCGACCGGTGGCCGTCGACACCGGGGCGCGCGAGGAAGTGCCGGCGTCGCTGGTGGTGCGCGCGGTCGGCTACCGGGGCGCGCCGACGGATGGTCTGCCGTTCGACTCCGCCCGCGGGATCATCCCGAACGTCGACGGCCGGGTGGTCGGCAGCGCCAACGAGTACGTGGTCGGCTGGATCAAACGCGGGCCGTCCGGGGTGATCGGGCACAACAAGAAGGATTCCGCCGAGGTGGCCGATCTGCTGATCGAGGATCTGGCCGGCCGCGACCCGGTCTCGTCGTCTCCCGAGCGTGGCGCCGAACTCGAAGCCTGGTTGCGCTCCCGGCAGCCCGCGCTGGTGACCACTGACGGTTGGCTGCTGCTCGACGCGCAGGAACGCGCGGCCGGCGAGCCGCACGGGCGTCCGCGGGTGAAGTTGCCGCGGATGGAGGCGCTGCTGCGGGCGGCGGGGGTGCCGGGCTGAGCTCGGCGGGCTGAACTCGCCGGGTTGAGCTCGCCGGCGTGAGCTCGCCGGTCAGTGCAGCGGCGGGGGCTCCTGCGGGCCCTGGTTGCGCGGCGGCTGGTACGGCGGCTCGTTCGACGGCGGCTTGGGCGGCGAGTACGGAGGGTTCGGCGGCGAATACGGCGGGTTCGGGGACGAGTACGGCTGCTCCGGGGCGCCGTACTGCGGGTCGCTCGGGTAGTCCACCGGCGGCTGTTCGCGGAACATCACCCAGTTGTCGGGGTTCTTCACCGAGTACTGCACCGGGAACAGCTGCCCGATGCTCGGCCAGGAGTCCGCGGTGTCCCACACCATCCGCTGATAGACCACGTGCTCGGCGACCGTCGGGCCCTTGATCACGCCGCTGATCGTGACGAACTGCTCCCCCGTGGCGTCCGGGCGCGGGCTGACGCCGGTCACCAGCAGCTCGCCGACCGCGGCGTCCTGCGCATTGCGCGGTCCGCGGCCGCGCAGCCGCGGGACGACGATCAGCGCCAACGCGCCGACGAGCAGCAACACGATCAGGAATTCGACCATGCGTCCATGGTAGGCGCCGACGCGCACCGGGCGCCGATTCACGCGCAGGTCGCGGCCCGGTCACCCGGTTCTGGTAGGCAAGGCAGATGACTTCTCCGCGCAACCCCGCCGACGACGTCGCCCTGGCGCTGGATCTGGCCGATCATGCCGATTCGGTGACCCTGCAGCGGTTCGGCGCCCTGGATCTGCAGGTCGACACCAAACCGGATCTCACCCCGGTCACCGACGCCGACAGCCGGGTGGAGGCCGAGCTGCGCGAGCTGCTGGCCGCCCACCGCCCCGACGACGCCATCTTCGGCGAGGAATTCGGCGGAGTCCCGGGCGCCGGCCGGCAGTGGGTCATCGACCCGATCGACGGCACCAAGAACTTCGTTCGCGGCGTGCCGGTCTGGGCCACGCTGATCGCGCTGCTGCACGACGGCGTGCCGACCATCGGCGTGGTCAGCGCCCCGGCGCTGGGCCGGCGCTGGTGGGCCGGCGTCGGACTGGGCGCCTACACCCGCTTCGGCGGCGAGATCCGGGAGATCGGCGTGTCCCGGGTGGGCGAGCTGGGTTCGGCGAGTCTGTCGTACTCGTCGCTATCGGGGTGGGCGGACCGCGGTGTGCGGGAGGCGTTCGTCGGGCTCACCGACGCGGTGTGGCGGACCCGGGCCTACGGCGATTTCTGGTCGTACTGCCTGGTCGCCGAGGGCGCGGTGGACATCGCCGCCGAGCCGGAGGTGGCGCTGTGGGATCTGGCGCCGCTGGACGTGATCGTGCGCGAAGCGGGCGGTCGGTTCACCGCGCTGGACGGGTCCCCTGGCCCGCACGGCGGCAGCGCGGTGGCCAGCAACGGTCTGCTGCACGACGAGGTGCTCGCGCGGCTGAGCCCGTAGCCGGACGCTTGTGGGCATTCGGCGCCGCGCATCGAATGAGAACTCCTGGCGGTCGTTGCGAACAGGTGGCTACGGCGGTCATCGAGTGAGACCCCGTGGCGGCTTGTGAGAACTGGTGGCGGGGTCGCTCATCGGCTGAGGCGTCAGGTAGGCGTTCGAGAACTGAGGTAGCTCAGTGAGACGTGAGGGTGGGGTTCTTCATTGAGTGAGACATACGGGTGGGGGTTACTCGAACAACGTGTCCCTAGATTCTCACTCGATGCAGATCGCCGCCCTGGTATCTCACTTGCATCCCTGACGTCTCACTGACGTACCTGGTTCCTCACTCGATGAGCGCCCCCGCCCTGACGTCTCACGGACGTCCCTGGTTCCTCACTCGATGACCGGCCCCGCCCTCACGTCGTCGCCGCAGAAACCGCCCGCCAACACCTGTGACTTCCGTAACACTCTTCTTATCTTACTCTGGAGTAAGATACGGTCATCACCATCTGGTACCCCGTCAACTCCCGAGGTTGCTGAATTCACATGCCCAACACCAAGTCCACTCCGAAGCCCGGCAATGAGAGCGCCATCGGGCTGCAGCGCCACAAGCGCAACCTGACCTCCATCGGCCTGGCGATCGTCACGCCCATCATGGGTCAGGAGTTCCTCGACAAGTACGGCCTGCGCGATCCGATCAACCGCGGCCTGCGCTACGGCGTCAAGACCGCCTTCTCCGGCGCCGGCGCGGCCACCCGGCAGTTCAACAAGATCAGCGGCAGCGGCAAGTCCCCCACCCGGCTGAAGGCCAGCGGCGCCGACTACTTCGATCTGACGCCGGACGAAGACCAGCAGATGATCATCGACACCGTGCGCGAGTTCTCCGCCGAGATCCTGCGCCCGGCCGCCCATGACGCCGACGCCGCAGCCGCCTTCCCGGCCGACCTGATCGCCCGGGCCGCCGAACTCGGCGTCACCGCGATCAATGTGCCCGAAGACTTCGACGGCATCGCCGCGCAGCGCTCCACCGTCACCAACGCGCTGGTCGCCGAAGCGCTGGCCTACGGCGACATGGGACTGGCCCTGCCGATCCTGGCCCCCGGCGGCGTCGCATCCGCGCTGGCGCACTGGGGCAGCGCCGATCAGCAGGCCACCTACCTGGGTGAATTCGCCGGCGAGCACGTCCCGCAGGCGTGTGTGGCGATCACCGAACCGCAGCCGTTGTTCGACCCGACCGCGCTGCGCACCACCGCCAAGCGCATCCCCAGCGGTTACCGTCTGGACGGGGTGAAGTCCCTGGTCCCGGCCGCCGCCGACGCCGAGGTCTTCATCGTCTCGGCCATGCTCGACGGCAAGCCGGCGATGTTCATCGTCGAATCCGACTCCCCGGGCCTGACCGTCACCGCCGATCCCAGCATGGGTCTGCGCGCCGCCGCGCTCGGGCTGGTCGAGCTCAGCGGCGTCTCCGTGCCGCTGAGCAACCGGCTGGGCGAGGACTCCGCGTCCGACGCCGACTACTCCGAGGCCATCGCGCTGTCCCGGCTGGGCTGGGCGGCGCTGGCCGTCGGCGCCAGCCAGGCGGTGCTGGACTACGTGGTGCCCTACATCAAGGAACGCGAGGCGTTCGGGGAGCCGATCGCACGGCGCCAGTCGGTGGCTTTCATGGCCGCCAACATCGCCATCGAGCTCGAAGGGCTGCGGATGGTGACCTACCGCGGCGCGTCGCGCGCCGAGCAGGGCATGTCCTTCGCCCGCGAGGCCGCGCTGGCCCGCAAGATCGCCACCGACCGCGGCATGCAGATCGGCCTGGACGGCGTCCAGCTGCTCGGCGGCCACGGCTACACCAAGGAACACCCGGTTGAGCGCTGGTACCGCGACCTTCGCGGCGTCGGCGTCGCCGAAGGCGTCGTGGTCCTGTAAAGCCTGGCCGTAGCAAAGACAAGAACGGAAAAACCTGACATGGCAATCAATCTCGAACTGCCCAAGAAGCTGCAGGCCGTCGCCGAGAAGGGGCATGACGGCGCCGCGGAGATGCTCCGCCCGATCTCGCGCAAGTACGACCTCAAGGAGCACGCCTACCCGGTCGAGCTGGACACCCTGGCCGACCTGTTCGATGGCATCTCCGAGGCCAACACCATCTCGTTCGCCGGCGCGGGCGCCTTCCACGGCGCCGGCGACGCCACCAAGAACATCAACGGCGCCAACATGTCGGCGCTGCTCAACGCGATCGAAATCTCTTGGGGCGACGTCGCTTTGCTGCTGAGCGTGCCGCGCCAGGGGCTGGGCAACGCGGCCATCTCCTCGGTGGCCACCGATGAGCAACTGGAGCGCTTCGGCAAGAACCTGTGGGCGTCGATGGCGATCACCGAGCCCAGCTTCGGCTCGGACTCGGCGGCGGTGTCCACCACGGCCACCCTTGACGGCGACGAGTACGTCATCAACGGCGAGAAGATCTTCGTCACCGCCGGGTCGCGCGCCGACCACATCGTGGTGTGGGCGTCGCTGGACAAGTCCAAGGGCCGCGCGGCGATCAAGTCGTTCGTGGTGCCCCGCGACGCGCCCGGCGTGACGGTGGAGCGCCTCGAGCACAAGCTCGGCATCAAGGCGTCCGACACCGCGGTGATCCGCTTCGAGAACGCCCGGATCCCCAAGGACAACCTGCTCGGCAGCCCCGAGATCGATGTCGACAAGGGCTTCGGCGGGGTCATGGAGACCTTCGACAACACCCGCCCGCTGGTGGCAGGCATGGCGGTGGGCTGCGCCCGCGCCGCGCTGGAGGAACTGCGCCGGATCATCACCGACGCCGGCATCGAGATCTCTTACGACAAGCCGCCGCACGCCCAGCACGCCGCCGCCGCGGAGTTCATCCGGCTGGAGTCGGAGTGGGAGGCCGGTTACCTGTTGACGCTGCGCTCGGCCTGGATGGCCGATAACAAGCTGCCGAACTCCAAGGACGCGTCGATGGCGAAGGCCAAGGCCGCCCGGGTCGGCACCGACATCACCCTCAAGGCCGTCGAAATGGCTGGCACCACAGGCTATTCCGAGGAGACCCTGCTCGAGAAGTGGGCCCGCGACTCGAAGATCCTGGACATCTTCGAGGGCACCCAGCAGATCCAGCAGCTGGTGGTGGCGCGACGCCTGCTGGGCCTGTCGTCGGCCGAACTGAAGTAGCAACCCAGCCCATCACCGCACCAGTAGGGTGCGGTGATGGGCTTGGAGTACTCATCCGTCATCGACGCGCCGCGCGAGGAGCTGTTCGCCTGGCACACCCGCCCCGGCGCGTTCACCCGTCTCTCCCCGCCGTGGCAGCCGACCCGGATCATCGCCGAGTGCGGGTCGGTCGCCGACGGCCGGGCGGTGCTCGGTCTGCCCGGCGGCCTGCGCTGGGTCGCCGACCACGAGCCGCAGGGGTATCACCCGCCGGCTCGGTTCACCGACCACGTCTCCTACGACGGGCGCCTGGACGCGCTGCCGGCGAAAACCTTTGTGCGGTGGCGGCACATTCACGACTTCGAAGAGGTTTCCGAGACCCAGACCCGGATGGTCGACCGGGTGATCGGGAATGTGCCGGCCTTCGCGCTGCGGTCGATGTTCGCCTATCGGCACCGTCAGCTGGCCGCGGACATCGCCGCGCATCAGCGCGCCGCGGCGGCCGGGCTACCGTCGACGACGGTGGCGATCACCGGGGCGTCCGGCCTGATCGGCTCCGCGCTGGCGGCGTTTCTGAGCACGGGCGGCCACCGCGTCATCCGGCTCACCCGCACCCCTGCCACAAGTCCCGATGAGCGGCAATGGAATCCAGCTGACCCCCACCCCGACCTGCTGGCGGGCGTGGACGCGGTCATCCACCTGGCCGGGGCCTCGATCGCGGGCCGCTTCACCGAGGAGCACCGCCGAGCCGTCTGGGACAGCCGCGTCGGGCCGACCCGGCGGCTGGCCGAACTGGTCGCGCAGACCCCCGGCGGGCCGCCGACCGTGGTGTGCGCCTCCGGCATCGGGTACTACGGCTATGACCGGGGCGAGGAGTCGCTGACCGAGGACAGTGACCGCGGCGACGGCTTTCTCGCCGACCTGGTCGCCGAATGGGAGGCCGCCGCCGCACCAGCGGCGCAGGCCGGCGCCCGAGTGGTCAACCTCCGCATCGGGAGCGCCCAATCCCCCCGCGGCGGCGCGCTGGCCAGGCTGCGCCCACTGGGGATGGCGGGTTTGGGCGGCCGGATCGGCGACGGCCGACAGTGGATGGCCTGGATCGGCATCGACGATCTGGTCGATGTGTTCCACCGTGCGCTGTGGGACACCGACCTTTCGGGCCCGGTCAACGCGGTCGCCCCGAACCCGGTGCGCAACGCCGACTACAGCCGCGCGCTGGCCCGCACGTTGCGCCGTCCCGCGCTGCTGCCGACTCCCGACCTGGCGGTGCGGCTCGCCCTCGGCGAGCAGGGGGTGCGCGAGATGGCCCACGCCAGCCTGCGGGTGACCCCGGCCAAGCTGCAATCCGCCGGGCACCGGTTCCGGCATCCGCGGATCGAACAGGCGCTGGCCCATGTGCTGGGCCGCACCCCGACGCCCTAGATCCTTCCGTCCATACTAAACAGTATGGTACGTTCGCGACTATGGCAGCCGTCGCCGCGCAAACCACCGGCATTGACCAGGCCTTCATCGACCGTCTCGCCGAACGGTCAAGCGAGGCAGAACAATTGCGCCGCCTGCCGGCGGACACCGTCGCCGAGTTGAAGGCCTCCGGCTTCGTCGAACTGTTGGCCCCGGCCCGCTTCGGCGGAGCGCAGGCGCCACTGCGCGACATCCTCGATCCGGTGCGTCGGATGGCCCACGGCTGCGTCTCCAGCGCCTGGACCATCGGCTTCTACGCCCTGCACAACTGGATGCTGGCGCTGTTCGACGAGCAGGCCCAGGCCGAGGTGTTCGCCGACGGGCCGGTGCTCGCGCCCGCGCCGCTGGCCCCCACCGGCCGCGCCGTCCCCGCCCCCGGCGGCTACCGATTGTCCGGACGGTGGTCCTGGGCCACCGGGGTCATGGACGCCAACTGGATCATGGTCGGCGCGCTGTGTGGACCCGACGACGCCATCTTCCCCGCGCTGGCTCTGCTGCCCGCCGCCGATATCGCGATCGAGGACGTCTGGCACACCGACGGCATGTGCGCCACCGGCTCCAACGACGTCATCGTCACCGACGTGCTGGTGCCCGAACACCGGCTGGTCCGGGTGCTCGACATCTACCGCGGCGCGGCCCCCGGCGCGGACCTGCACCAGTGCCCCAGCTACCGCTGGCCGATGGTGCCCGCCCTCGCCCTGCTGGCCGCGATGCCCGCCCTCGGCGCCGCCGAACGCGTCATCGAGATCTACGCGCAGCGGCTCGGCCAGCGGGTGCTCGCCTACGAGGGCCTCACCCAGAAGGACAAGCCGATCGCCCAGGCCCACCTGGCCGAGGCCCAGGTCCGGATCCGCGCCCTGCACGGGCTGCTGACCCAGACCGTCACCGAGATCGACACCACGCTGGAGGCCGGCGAGCGGATTCCACGCGCCGACCGCGCGCAGGCCCGGTTGGCCGCCGCCCACATCGTCACCGAATCCCGCCGGGTCATCGCCTTGCTGATGGCCGCCTCCGGCGCCAGCGCGCACTTCCTGAACAACCCGCTGCAGCGGATCAAACGCGACGTCGACGTGCTCAGCGGCCACGTCATCTTCGACTACGACACCAGCCGCGAGCTGGCCGGCGCGCTGAGCATCGGCGCCACCGTCTCGCCGACCTCGATGATCTGATGCCGAACAAGACACGACTGTCCGTCGACGACTGGATCGACGCCGGCTTCGAGATCCTCGCCGCAGAGGGCCGCGACGCGGTGAAGGTCGACCGGCTCTGCCAGCACCTCGGCGTCACCAAGGGCTCCTTCTACTGGCACTTCACATCGATGTCGGCCTACCGCGACGCCCTGATCGAGGAGTGGGCGCAGCTGAGCGGACGTGAGCACCCGGTGTCCCACGCCCCCGCCGACCTGCCGCCCCGCAAACGGCTGTCGCTGATGACCGAGGCGGTGGTCAGCCCGCGGCACTGGAAGCTGGAGCGCGCCATGCGGGAGTGGGCGCGCACCGACGACGCCGTCGCCGCCAGCGTCAGCGCCGCCGACCGTCGGGCGCTGGCGGCGGTCCGCGAAGCGTTCGTCGACCTGGGCTTCGACGCCGAGGAGGCCGACGTGCGGGCGCGGGTCACCTTCGCCGCGGGGCTGGGCTTTCTGATCATGAGCGGGCCGAAATCCCGCCCGCTGCCACGGGCTCGACGAGAACGGGTCCTGGATCTGATGGCCCGGCCATGATGAGCTCAGCCCGGACGCAACGCTAAGGAGCGAACAGATGGAATCCTTCGTCCACCTCCGCAAGGGCGACACCCCCACCCGCATGCACGCCGATCTGGGCGGCCTCAAGGACGACGAGCTGGGCCGCGGCGGGTTCGTCGGCCGCACCGCCAGCCTGTACCGGCGCAACGACCCGACCGCCTACACCGCGCGCGGCCCACTGAGCCCCACCGACGTGCTGAGCAGCCAGCTCGAGCCCGCCGACGCCACCGACCCGGCCGGCGGCCCGCTGCTGATGTACTCCAACGCCGACTGCCAGATCCTGCTGTCCCGGCGCAGCGCCCAGATGCCGCACTTCACCCGGTACGTCGACGGCGACCTGCTGTGCTTCACCCACACCGGGACCGGCCGCGTCGACACCGAATTCGGCCCGCTGAGCTACCGGCCCGGCGACTGGGTCTACCTGCCCAAGGGCTGCACCTGGCGGCAGATCCCCGACGCCGAGACCACCTGGCTGATGATCCAGGCCGTCGACGAGTTCCGGGTCCCACCGGCCGGGGTGCTGGGCCGGCACTTCCCCTTCGACCCGAACCAGGCCACGGTGCCCGAACCGGCTCCCTGCGAGGACGGTGACGGCCCGCGCGGCGACGACGGCTACCGGGTGGCTCTGGTGCACGATCCGATCGACGGGGTGGCGACCACAACCCTGTGCTACCAACATCATCCGCTGGATGTGGCGGGCTGGCAGGGCGACAACTTCCCGTTCGTCTTCAATATCGCGGACTACACGGTGCTGACCTCGGAGACCATGCATTTGCCGGCCACGGTGAACCTGTTCATGCAGGCGACCGGGGTGTACGTGATGAACTTCCTGCCCCGCCCGGCCGAGAGCCGGCCCGGAACCGAACGCATGCCGTGGTATCACCGCAATGTGGACTACGACGAGATCGCGTTCTTCCACAGCGGGTCGCTGTACGGCATCCCGATGCCGCCCGGGCTGATATCGCATGCGCCGCAAGGGGTTCACCACGGCGCGCCGGAGAAGGCCCGGGAACGATCCCGGCGCAAGTTCGACGAATACGACCGGGTGGACTGGTCGGTGATCGCCATCGACACCCGCCGGCGTCTCACCCCGTCACCGGCCGTCCTCGCCAACGATCTGGGGCAGCACTGAGCATGACGCGTCACGAGTACGACCGAATTCCGTACCTGATCGCCTACCAGAACTCTTCCGGTGTGCGCGATGTCTACGGCGGCATCGCCGAACTGGTGGTGCTGGAAAGCCAACTGCTGCGCCCCCGGGACCACCCGAGCGACACGGTGCTGATCTTCATGCACCCGATCGGAGGCGGGGCCTGGCTGCCGATGACCAACGCGCTGGCCCGCGCCGGCCACCATGTCATCTACTGCAACAGCCGATTCCGCGGCGCCGACTCCGCGCTGCTGATGGAGAAGGTGGTCCAGGACCTCGGCGAATGCGTCAAGGACGCCAAGAACCGGCTGGGGTACTCGAAGGTGGTGCTGGCCGGCTGGAGCGGCGGCGGCTCGCTGTCGGTGTTCTACCAGCAGCAGGCCCAGCACCCGACGGTCACCGCGTCCCCGTCCGGCGACGGCCCGGACCTGACCACTCTCGGCCTGATCCCGGCCGACGCGATCCTGCTGCTGGCCGCGCACATCAGCAGGCACGGCACGCTCACCGAATGGCTGGACGCCTCCATCACCGACGAGTCCGACCCCGCCAAGCGTGATCCCGAACTCGACCTGTACAACCCCGACAACCCCAACCAGCCGCCGTACAGCCCTGAGTTCCTCGAGCGGTACCGCGCCGCGCAGATCGCCCGCAACCGCCGAATCACAGCCTGGGTCAAGGACAAACTGGCCGAGATCAAGGCCTCGGACCGCCCCGACGACGAGTTCGGCTTCGTCGTGCACGGCACCATGGCCGACCCGCGCTGGCTGGACCCGACCGTCGACCCGAACGAACGCCCAGCCGGGACTTGCTATCTGGGTGATCCACAGACGGTGAACATGAGCCCGGTCGGGCTGGCCCGGTACTGCTCGCTGCGCAGTTGGCTGTCGCAATGGAGTTACGACGACGCGCACGGCGACGCGGTGCAGGCCGGCCCGGACATCGCGGTGCCCACCCTGGTGATCGGCAACCTCGCCGACGACGCCTGCACCCCAAGCCACACCCGCCGGCTGTTCGAGGCGATCGGCCACCCGGACAAAGAGATTCACGAGATCCCCGGCGCCAACCACTATTACGCCGGACCCGATCAGCGCGGCACGCTGGCGCAGGCGGTGTCCATCTGCACCGAGTGGCTGACCCAACGTGGGTTCACCGGGGTCGCGCAGTGACCGTGACCGGCCCGCTGGACGGGATCCGGGTGATCGAGGTCGGCACACTGATCTCCGGCCCGTTCGCCGGCCGGCTGCTCGGCGATATGGGCGCCGAGGTCATCAAGGTCGAACCGCCCGGCGCCCCGGATCCGCTGCGCACCTGGGGCCAAGCCGAACGCGACGGGCAGCGCTTCTTCTGGACCGTGCACGCCCGCAACAAGAAGGCCGTGACGCTCAACCTCCGGGCCCCCCGGGGCCGCGACCTGTTCCTGGAGTTGGCGGCCCGCGCGGACATCATCGTGGAGAACTTCCGCCCGGGCACCCTGGAACGCTGGAATCTCGGTTATGACGTGCTTTCCCAGCACAATCCGGGCATCATCCTGGTCCGGGTGTCCGGGTACGGGCAGACCGGGCCGAACGCGCACCGCGCCGGTTACGCCTCGGTCGCCGAGGCCGAGTCCGGGCTGCGGCATATGAACGGCTTCCCGGGCGGTCCGCCACCGCGGATGGCGCTGTCCCTCGGCGACTCGCTGGCCGGCATGTTCGCCGCCCAGGGCGCGCTGGCCGCGCTGTACCGGCGCACCGTCACCGGCCGCGGCCAGGTGGTGGACACCGCGCTGACCGAATCTTGTTTGGCCGTCCAGGAATCCACCATCCCCGACTACGACGTCGGCGGCGTGGTGCGCGGCCCGTCGGGCACCCGGCTCGAAGGCATCGCGCCGTCGAACATCTATCAGAGCGCCGACGGCTCCTGGGTGGTGATCGCCGCCAACCAGGACACCGTGTTCGCCCGGCTGTGCGCCGCGATGGGGCAACCGGAATTGGCCGCCGACGAACGCTTCGTCGACCACCGGGCCCGCGGCCGCAATCAGGACGAACTGGACGCCATCATCGGAGCCTGGGCCGCCGCGCGCGCCCCGGCCGACATCATCGAGACGCTGTCGGCGGCGGGGGTGATCGCCGGGCCGATCAACACCGTCGCCGAGGTGGTGACCGACCCGCAGCTGCTGAGCCGCGACATGATCGTCGACCACTTCGACGAGCGGGCGCAGCGAAACGTCAAGGGCCCCGGGGTGATTCCGGTTCTGTCGGAGTCGCCCGGCACGGTCCGCAGCGCCGGGCCGGCCCGCCCGGGCCAGCACAATGACGAGGTGTACCGGGACCTGCTGGGCCACACCCGCGAGGAACTGGACCGCTGGGAAAGCGACGGTGTGCTGTGACCGTGTTGCCCGCCGAGGTGAGCATCCGGGAGGTCTGTCTGCGCGACGGCCTGCAGCTGGAGGACCCGCTGCCGACCGCGGCGAAGCTGGAGCTGTTGGCGGCGATCGTCGCCACCGGGGTCCGCGAAATCGAGGCCACCGCCTTCGTGTCCCCCACCAAGGTCCCGGCGCTGGCCGACGCCGCCGAACTGTCGGAGCACCTGCGCGCCTTCGACACCGTCGAGTTCTCGGCGCTGGTGGCCAGCCCGAATGGGGCCCGCCGCGCGCTGGCGGCCGGTTTCGGCTCCATCGAGTACGTGGTGTCGGCGGCCGACGCGCACAGTCGCGCGAACGTGGGGCGCTCCACCACCGAGGCCACCGAAGCGATCGCCGATATCGTCGCGATCGCCCACGACGCGGGCGCGGCGGTGGAGGTCATCATCGCCACCGCCTGGGACTGCCCGTTCGACGGCCCAACGAACCCGCAGCGCAGCGTCGACATCGCCGCCGCGGCAACCGAATTGGGCGCGGACCGGATCGCCATCGCCGACACCATCGGCACCGCCACCCCGGTCCGGGTGACCGAGCTGGTGGACCGGGTGCGGCCGGTGATCGCCGACCTGCCGCTGGGCGCGCATTTCCACAACACCCGCGGCGCCGGGCTGGCCTGCGCCTACGCGGCGGTGGCGGCCGGGGTCACCCGGCTCGACGCCTCCGTCGGGGGGCTGGGCGGCTGCCCGTTCGCTCCCGGCGCCACCGGCAATATCGCCACCGAGGACCTGGTGTACCTGCTGCGCGACTGCGGGGTGCGCACCGGCGTCGACCTGCCGGCCACGATCGCCGCGGCAGCGGTGGCCCAGCGCCTGGTCGGCCACGAGCTGCCCAGCGCGCTGCTGCGCGCCGGCGACCGCCTGACGAGCACCGCCTGACGGCTCAGTAGTAGATCTGGAACCCGTTGAGGATCGCCTGACTGTCCTTGGCGTAGATGGCGTTGGACCCGTCGGAGGTCTGCATGGTCACCACCACGCTGAGCAGCTTGCCGGCCCGCTCGGTCGCCACGATGACGGCCGTGCAGGGCCGCGACTCCATGGTGTAGGTGACCGTGCGGCTCTGGAACCCGCACACTGTGCCGGGCGTGGAGGTCTCGACGTACATGCCGGCCTGGTTGAGGCCGGCTTCCTCGGCGTCGAGCGCCTGATCCGGTTCGGTGACGCCGGCCGGCACATCGCCGACGGTGACGACCGCGTTCGGGGTGAAGTTGTCCGCGCGCAGCGCCAGATTCACGATGGCGCCGCGGATGACGTCGGAGTCCATATCGCTGTAGCGGGTCCACCCGGGCGGCTGCGGGATCGCCACGGTGGGCTGCCCGAGCACGGTCGGCGGCAGTTCCAGCAGCGGCACCGGGGTCGTCGCGCAGGCCTCCGCGCCCGCCGCGACCGGCGCCGCGGCGCTGGTCGTCGTCGCCGTCGAGCTGGCCGCCGACGTCGTCGAGGACGAGGTGGCCGAGGCGGAGCTGGATTCGGAGTCCCCGCCGCCGCCGAGGACCTTGCCGATCCCGAAGCCGGCGACACCGAGCACCACCACCGCCGCGACCGACAGCCCGATCAGCGTGCCGCGGCTCATCCCGGACTTGCCCTTGGCCGCGGGCGCGGCCTGCGTCGGGTAGCCGGCGGCGGGGAAACCGCCGGAGGACGAGTACCCGCCGGAGGTCGGCTGACCACCCGATGGCGGGTAACCGCCCGACGACGGGTAGCCACCCGAGGACGGTTGTGCCGGGCCCGACGGGGCGGGGGTCAGCGCGGCCGCGGGCCCCGCGCTCCGGCCGGCCAGCTCGTGGCGCAGGTCGGCGACGAACTGCTCGCAGCTGGAGTAGCGGTCCTCGCGGCGCTTGGCCAGCGCCCGGTTGAACACCCGGTCCAGGCCGGCCGGCAGCGCGGGGTTGCGCGCGGTGATCGACGGGATGGGCTGGTTGACGTGCGCCATCATCAGCGCCGGCAGGTTCGGCCCGGCGTATGGCTTGGTCCCGGTGAGCATCTCGAACGCGGCGCAGCCCAGCGAGTAGATATCGGCCCGGTTGTCCAGGTCGCGGCCCTCGATCGCCTCGGGGCAGATGTAGCTCATGGTGCCGATGGTGACGCCGGTGCTGGTCAGCGAACTGGCCTCGCCGGCGGTCTTGGCGATGCCGAAATCGGCGAGCTTGGCCGCCTTGAGCCGGCCGTCGGAGCGGAACTCCAGCAGGATGTTGGCCGGTTTGACGTCGCGGTGGGTGATCCGCTTCTCGGCGTAGGCGTAGTCCAGCGCCGCGCCGGTGCCCGCGACGATGTCGGCGACCAGTTCCGGCGGCAGCGCGCCGTGCTTCTTGAGCAGTTCGGCGACATCCTGGCCGTCGACGTACTCCATCGCCAGCCACAGTCGGCCGTCGTGGTCGCCGCGGTCATAGATGGTGATGATGTTGGGGTGCCGCAGCGAGGCCAGTAGGTCGGCCTCGCGCTGGAACCGGCCGCGGAACTGCTCGTCCTGACTGACCTTGGCGTCCAGCAGTTTCAGCGCGTCCTGGCGCGGCAGTCGGGGGTGGGCCACCAGGTACACCTCGCCCATCCCGCCCGAGCCGAGCAGTCGGATGACGCGGTAGTCGCCGATGTCCATGGCGTTCAGAACTGGACCCGGACGCCGTCGAGGATGGCGTCCATGTCTTCGACGTAGGCGGCGTTGCCCGGGTCATTGGTCCGCGCGGCGACGACGACGGCGAACGCGCTGGCGTCGTTGACCGCGCCGACGATCACCGAGTTGATGGCGTGCCCCGCCTCGGTGTAGCCGATCCGCATGCTCGGCAGCCCGCACACCATGCCGGAGTCGGCGGACTCGACGACCGTCCCCGCGGTCTCCAGGGTCTGCAGCTGCAGGTCGATGATCTGCTGGGCGCTGAGGTTGTCACCGCTGTGGTCGGTGATCGAGGCGGTCACATTCGGCACATAGCCGTCCTTGGCCGCGCTCTCGTTCTGGATCGCGCCGCGGATGGTCGACGAGTTCGCCTTGTCGGTGGCGGTCCAGCCGGCCGGCAACGGAACCTCGATGCTGGGTTCGCCGGCCTGGGCGACGAAGGACTGCAGCGCGTCGTCGGTGGGCTCGCATTCCGCGCCGTCGCCCTCGGCCTCCTCGACCACCGTCTCGGTCTCGGTGACCTCTTCGACCGTCTCCGACGCCGTGCAGCCGGTCAGGGCGAGTCCGCCGCCCAGCAGCGCCACCGCGATTCCTGTGGTCAACGCACCCATGCCGACTCCTGTCCGTCGCTGTCAGTTCCCCGGCAGGTTACCCAACCCGCTTACTTAGAAGTAAACCCGGAAACCGTTGACAATGGTGTCCCGATCGGCGGCATCGTCGGCGGTGGCGTTCTCCGGGGTCCCGACGGTCAGCGCGATGCTGAAGTGTTTGTCGTCGTGCACGGCGCCGACGATCACCGCGGTGACCGGGCGGCCGTTCTTGGTGTAGGCCACCCGGCGGGCCTGCAGTCCGCATACCTGCGCCGGCTCGGACGCCTCGATGGTGATCCCGCTCTTCTGCAGTCCGGCGAGCTCGCCGTCGATCAGGTCCTCGGGGGTCTGCGCCCGCCCGACCACTTCGCCGAAGGTGACCATCGCGTTCGGGGCGAAGTCCTGTGGGCCGGCGCCCGGGCGCCCGATCATCGCCCGCACCAGATTGCCGTCCAGTGAGGTGTTGCGGTCCCAGCCCGGCGGCACCGGCAGCGCGATGGTCGGCTCGCTGGCGTTCTGCGGCGCCAGCACCAGCAGCGGGACCGCCACGTCGGCGCAGTCGTCCGGGGCGGAGTTCGGCTCGGCCGGCGCCGAGGAGGTCGAATCGGCCGGAGTGTCGCCCGACGAGCAGCCGGCCAGCGCCAGCGCGGCGCCCAGCAACACCGCGGCGGCGCTCCGCGCGAGCCCACCCATGACCGCTCCGTCCCTGAACTGCCCGAGAGTTCGTCCCAGACGGTACCCGAGCAGCGGCGATCGGCCGTACCCTGAACGCCGTGGCTCTCCGCATCCTGGTGTTCAGCGACAATGCGCGCACCCGCGAGCAGGTGAAGCTGTCACTGGGCCGCTCGCTGGGGCCCGACCTGCCGGAACTGGAATACCTGGAGGTCGCCACCGCCCCCGTCGTCGTCAAATCCGTCGACGCCGGCGGGATCGATCTGGCGATCCTGGACGGGGAGGCCACCCCGGCCGGCGGGATGGGCGTGGCCAAGCAGCTCAAGGACGAGGTCGCCGACTGCCCGCCGATCGTCGTGCTGACCGGCCGCCGCGACGACACCTGGCTGGCCACCTGGTCCCGCGCCGAGGCCGCCGTCGCGCACCCGATCGACCCGATGGAATTGGCGTCTGCGGTGTCCGGGTTGCTGCGGCCCCGCCATGCGGCGCACTAGCGCGCGGCTAAATACCCTGCGCGCGTGATCATTTCACGCAGGCAGCGGCGCTGTCGGCGGCAAAATCCAGTGTAGGCAATTCCCTGCTGCCGCCGGTGAACCGGACTACGGTGTGTTGTAGCTCACGTCACAGCCCAACACGAGGAGCGGCCCGGGGTATGGATCTCTATACGCCCATCCTGATCTTGGGGCTGATCGCTGCCCTTTTCGCGGTGGGCTCGGTGGGGATCGCGCTGGTCATCGGCCCGCGCCGGTACAACCGGGCCAAGCTGGAGGCCTACGAGTGCGGCATCGAGCCGACCGAGGCGCTCGAGCAGGCCGGCCAACGATTCCCGATCAAGTACTACCTCGCCGCGATGAGCTTCATCATGTTCGACATCGAGATCGTCTTCCTCTACCCGTGGGCGGTCACCTTCGACAACCTGGGACTGTTCGGGCTGCTCGCGGTGGGGCTGTTCATCTTCAACGTGTCGGTGGCCTACGCCTACGAGTGGCGGCGAGGTGGCCTGGAATGGGATTAGAGGAATCCCTGCCGGGCGGCATCCTGCTGACCACCGTGGAGAAGGTCGCCGGGTTCGTCCGCAAGGGCTCACTGTGGCCGGCCACCTTCGGCCTGGCCTGCTGCGCCATCGAGATGATGGCCACCGCCGGCCCCCGCTTCGACATCGCCCGGTTCGGCATGGAGCGGTTCTCGGCCACCCCGCGCCAGGCCGACCTGATGATCGTGGCGGGGCGGGTCAGCCAGAAGATGGCCCCGGTGCTGCGTCAGGTCTACGACCAGATGGTCGAACCGAAATGGGTGCTGGCGATGGGCGTGTGCGCGTCCTCGGGCGGCATGTTCAACAACTACGCGATCGTGCAGGGCGTCGACCACGTCGTCCCGGTCGACATCTACCTGCCCGGCTGCCCACCGCGGCCGGAGATGCTGCTCAACGCGATCCTCACCCTGCACGCGAAGATCGCCGAGATGCCACTCGGGGTGCACCGCGACCAGGTGATCGCCGCGGCCGAGGCCGCCGCGCTGTCGGCCCCGACGACCCTCGAGCTCAAGGGGCTGTTGCGATGACGGAGCAGCCCGACGTGATCGGCGTGCGCCGCGGCATGTTCGGCGCGCGCGGCACCGGCGACACCTCCGGATACGGCCGACTGGTCCGCCCGGTCACCCTGCCGGCCGGCTCGCCGCGGCCCTACGGCGGCTACTTCGACGCCGTCGTCGACCGGCTTGCCGAGCTGCTCGGCGCGGACTTCGACGACTGCGTGCCGCGGGTGGTCGTGCACCGCGACCAGCTGACCCTCGAGGTGGCCCGCGACGCGCTGCCGCGGGTCGCGCAGCTGCTGCGCGACGACGCCGAACTGCGCTTCGAGTTCTGCGCCGGGGTCTCCGGGGTGCACTTCCCCGACGACACCGGCCGCGAACTGCGCGCCTACTACCCGCTGATGTCGATCACGCACGGCCGGCGGATCGGGCTGGAAGCCGCCTGCCCGGACGCCGATCCCCATCTGCCGTCGCTGTTTTCGGTGTACCCGACTGTGGACTGGCACGAGCGGGAGACCTACGACTTCTTCGGCATCGTCTTCGACGGCCACCCCGGCCTGACCCGCATCGAGATGCCCGACGACTGGGTGGGCCACCCGCAGCGCAAGGACTACCCGCTCGGCGGCATCCCGGTGGAGTTCCGCGGCGCGCAGATCCCGCCGCCGGATGAGCGCAGGGCCTACTCATGACGGCGGCGCGCTCATGACAGAAACAACAGTGAACCTGGGCGGCCAGGACTGGCAGGACGTCGTCGACGCCGCGATGGACGGCGCAAACCCGCACGAGCGCATCGTGGTGAACATGGGCCCGCAGCACCCGTCCACGCACGGGGTGCTGCGGCTGATCCTGGAGATCGACGGCGAGACCATCACCGAGGCCCGCTGCGGAATCGGCTACCTGCACACCGGGATCGAGAAGAACCTGGAGTACCGGAACTGGACCCAGGGCGTCACCTTCGTCACCCGGATGGACTACCTGTCGCCGTTCTTCAACGAGACGGTGTACTGCCTCGGGGTGGAGAAGCTGCTCGGCATCACCGACGACATCCCCGAGCGCGCCACCGTCATCCGGGTGCTGCTGATGGAGCTCAACCGGATCTCCAGCCACCTGGTGGCGCTGGCCACCGGCGGCATGGAACTCGGCGCGATGAGCGCGATGTTCTTCGGTTTCCGGGACCGCGAGGCCATCCTCACCGTGTACGAGGCGATCACCGGGCTGCGGATGAACCACGCCTACATCCGGCCCGGCGGGCTGGCCGCGGACCTGCCGCCCGGCGGCGAGCAGATGGTCCGCGACCTCGTCGACGTGCTGCCCGGCCGGCTGGCCGACATGTCCAAACTCCTTCGGGAGAGCCATATTTGGAAGGCCCGCACCCGCGACATCGGCTACCTGGACCTGACCGGCTGCATGGCGCTGGGCATCACCGGTCCGGTGCTGCGCTCCACCGGCCTGCCGCACGACCTGCGCCGCGCCCAACCGTATTGCGGCTACGAGGATTATGACTTCGACGTCATCACCGGCGAGAACAGCGACTGCTACGACCGGTTCGTCATCCGGGTCGAGGAGATGAACGAGTCGGTCAAGATCGTCAAGCAGTGCCTGGACCGGCTCGCGCCCGGCCCGGTGATGGTCGACGACGGCAAGCTGGCCTGGCCCTCGGACCTGGCGCTGGGCCCCGACGGGCTGGGCAACTCGCCCAAGCACATCGCCAAGATCATGGGCTCCTCGATGGAGGGCCTGATCCACCACTTCAAGCTGGTCACCGAGGGATTCCGGGTGCCGGCGGGCCAGTGCTACGTGGCGGTGGAGTCCCCGCGCGGCGAACTCGGGGTGCACATGGTCTCCGACGGCGGGACCCGACCGTACCGAGTGCACTACCGCGACCCGTCGTTCACCAACCTGCAGGCGGTCGCCGCGATGGGCGAGGGCGGCATGGTCGCCGACCTGATCTCCGCGGTGGCGAGCATCGACCCGGTGATGGGGGGTGTCGACCGATGAGCGAACGAGGTCGCAGAGGCAGAGCCCGATGAGCGTCGACCTGCCGCTGAGCTCCCGCCCGGACGAGCCGATCTCCCCGATCGGCGGCCCGGCGCGCTACCCGGACGAGGTGAGCGCCGCGCTGGCCGCCGACGCGGCGACCATCATCGCGCGCTACCCGCAGCCCCGCTCCGCGCTACTGCCGCTGCTGCACCTGGTCCAGTCCCAGGACGGCTACCTGACTCGCGCCGGAATCGCCTTCTGCGCAACCCAGTTGGGGCTCACCGACGCCGAGGTCACCGCGGTGGCGACCTTCTACACCATGTACCGGCGCTCCCCCACCGGCCGCTACCTCGTCGGGGTGTGCACGAACACACTGTGCGCGATCATGGGCGGCGACGCGATCCTGGAGACGCTGCGCGAGCACCTGGGCGTCGAGCCCGGCGAGACCACCGCCGACGGCACGCTGACCCTGGAGCACGTGGAATGCAACGCGGCCTGTGACTACGCGCCCGTGGTGATGGTGAACTGGGAGTTCTTCGACAACCAAACCCCTTCCAGCGCACGGGATCTGGTCGACGGATTGCGCGCGGGGCATACGGTGGCGCCGACTCGCGGCGCGCCGCTGTGCCCGTTCACCCAGACCGCCCGCACGCTGGCCGGTTTGGCGGACCCGCGCCCGGACACCGGGGCGCCCCACGCCGGCGAGGCCAGCTGCGCGGGGCTGCGGGTCGCCCGAGAACAGGGGATGCGATGACGCCGCTGACTCCGGTGCTGAGCGCGTTCTGGGACGAAGACGAGTCTTGGACACTGAAAACCTATGAGCGCCACCGCGGTTACCAAGCCATGCGCAAGGCGCTGTCCATGGCCCCGGACGAGGTCATCGGCTACGTGAAGGATTCCGGGCTGCGCGGCCGCGGCGGCGCGGGCTTCCCCACCGGGGTCAAATGGTCGTTCATCCCGCAGGACAACCCCAATCCGAAGTACCTGGTCATCAACGCCGACGAGTCCGAACCCGGCACCTGCAAGGACATGCCGCTGCTGATGTGCGCGCCGCACTTCCTGGTGGAGGGCGCGATCATCGCCAGCTACGCGATCCGCGCCCGGCACGCCTTCATCTACGTCCGCGGCGAGGTGGTGCCGGTGATCCGCCGGCTGCGGGCCGCGGTCGAGGAGGCTTACTCCGCCGGCTATCTGGGCCGCAATATCGGCGGATCGGGCTTCGACCTGGACCTGGTGGTGCACGCCGGCGCCGGGGCCTACATCTGCGGTGAGGAGACCGCGCTGCTGGACTCCCTGGAGGGCCGCCGCGGCCAGCCCCGGCTGCGTCCGCCGTTCCCCGCCGTCGCCGGCCTGTACGCCAGCCCGACGGTGGTCAACAATGTCGAATCCATCGCCTCGGTGCCGCCGGTGCTGCTGCGCGGCAACGACTGGTTCCGCTCGATGGGCTCGGAGAAATCCCCCGGCTTCACGCTGTACTCGCTGTCCGGGCACGTCAACCGGCCCGGCCAGTACGAGGCCCCACTCGGCATCACGCTGCGCGAACTGCTGGACTACGCCGGCGGGGTGCGCGACGGGCACGAGCTGAAGTTCTGGACCCCCGGCGGCTCCTCCACCCCGCTGCTCACGCCCGAACACCTCGACGTGCCCCTGGATTACGAAGGGATGGCCTCGGTCGGGTCGATGCTGGGCACCAAGGCACTGCAGATCTTCGACGAGACCACCTGCGTGGTCCGCGCGGTGCGCCGCTGGACCCAGTTCTACGCCCACGAGTCGTGCGGCAAGTGCACCCCGTGCCGAGAGGGCACCTACTGGCTGGAGCAGATCTACGCCCGGCTGGAGACCGGCCGCGGCACACCCGAGGATCTCGACAAGCTGCTGGACATCTCCGACGCGATCCTCGGCAAGTCGTTCTGCGCGCTCGGTGACGGCGCGGCCAGCCCGATCATGAGTTCGCTCAAGCATTTCCGCGCCGAATACGAGGCGCACATCGGCGTACCGTGCCCGTTCGACCCGTACGCCGCCATGCTCAACGCGCCGCAGGGGGCCCGCTGATGACCATGACCGACCCGGCGCACGACGCCCCGCCCGTGCAGATGGTCACCCTGACCATCGACGACCACGAGATCAGTGTGCCCAAGGGCACCCTGGTGATCCGCGCCGCCGAACTCGTCGGCGTGCAGATCCCCCGGTTCTGCGACCACCCGCTGCTGGACCCGGTGGGCGCCTGCCGGCAGTGCCTGGTGGAGGTGGAAGGCCAGCGCAAGCCGATGGCGTCGTGCACCATCACCGTCGCCGACGGCATGGTGGTGCGCACCCAGCACTCCAGCGCGTCGGCGGAGAAGGCCCAGCGCGGCGTGATGGAGCTGCTGCTGATCAACCACCCGCTGGACTGCCCGGTGTGCGACAAGGGCGGCGAATGCCCGCTGCAGAACCAGGCGATGTCCACCGGGCGCACCGAAACCCGCTTCGACGACGTGAAACGCACCTTCCCGAAGCCGATCCCGCTGTCGGGGGAGGTGCTGCTGGACCGGGAACGCTGCGTGCTGTGCGCCCGCTGCACCCGGTTCTCCACCGAGATCGCCGGCGACCCGTTCATCGCGCTGCTGGAACGCGGCGCGCTGCAGCAGGTCGGCATCGCCACCGGCGAGCCGCTGGACTCCTACTTCTCCGGCAACACCGTGCAGATCTGCCCGGTCGGCGCGCTGACCAACACCGGCTACCGGTTCCGGGCCCGACCGTTCGACCTGGTGTCCACCCCGAGTGTGTGCGAGCACTGCTCCGGCGGCTGCGCGCTGCGCACCGACCACCGCCGCGGCAAGGTGCTGCGCCGGCTGGCCGGGGACGACCCGGAGGTCAACGAGGAGTGGAACTGCGACAAGGGCCGGTGGGCGTTCCACTATCCGCGCGTCGGGGACCGGATCACCACCCCGCTGGTCCGCGACGGCGACGGACTGCGCCCGGCGTCCTGGCCGGAGGCGCTGGCCACCGCCGCCCGCGGCCTCACCGGTGCCCGCTCCGGGGTGCTCGTCGGGGGCCGCAGCACCATCTCCGACGCCTACGGCTACGCCAAGTTCACCCGGATGGTGTTGGGCCACAACAATATCGACTTCCGGGCCCGCGCCCACTCCGATGAGGAGACGGCATTCCTGGCCGGCTGCGTCGCGGGCCGCTACCGCGGGTTGACCTACGCCGAACTGCAAGCCGCCCCGGCGGTGCTGCTGGCCGGGTTCGAACCGGAGGAAGAGTCGCCGGTGGTGTTCCTGCGGCTGCGCAAAGCGGTCCGCGCCGGCGGTCAGCAGGTCGTCACCATCGCGCCACTGCGCTCCCGCGGCGCCGCCAAACTCGGGGCCCGGCTGATCGGCTGCGTGCCCGGCGACGAGGCCGCCGCCCTGCACGCGCTGCGCGGCGAACTGCCGCCGGAGGCGGTGATCCTGGTCGGCGAGCGGCTCGCCACCAGCCCCGGCGCGCTGTCCGCGGCAGCCGCGCTGGCCGCAGAATCCGGCGCCCGGCTGGCCTGGATCCCGCGGCGGGCCGGGGAACGCGGCGCGCTGGAGGCCGGCTGCCTGCCCACCCTGCTGCCCGGCGGGCGTCCGCTGCACGAAGACGCCGCGCGCGCCCAGACCGCCGCACTGTGGGGCCAGGTGCCGGCCGATCCGGGCCGCAACACCGCCGGCATACTGACCGCCGCCGCGGCCGGCGATCTGGACGCGCTGCTGATCGGCGGGGTGGAACTCGCCGACCTGCCCGACCCGGACGCCGCCCGCGACGCCATCGCCCGCTGCGGCTTCGTGGTCAGCCTGGAACTGCGGGAAAGCGAGGTCACCTCCGCCGCCGACGTGGTGTTCCCGGTCGCCCCGGTGGCCGAGAAGGCCGGCGCGTTCCTGAATTGGGAGGCCCGCTGGCGTCCCTTCGACAAGGCGCTGACCAGCAACGCCTACACCGACCTGGCGGTTCTCTCCGCGCTGGCCGGCGCGCTCGGCAAAGACCTCGGCCTGCCGGACGCGGCGGCGGTGACCGCCGAACTGACCGACCTCGGTCCGTGGGACGGTCCGTTCGCCGCCGCGCCCGCCGAGTCGGGGTCCGGTTCGCTGCTGACCGGCCCGGGTGAGGCAGTGCTGGCCGGCTGGCGGCAGATGCTCGACGGCAGCCGCGCGATCGACGGCGAACCCGACCTGGCCGCCACCGCCCGCCCGGCGGTGATCCGGCTGTCGGCGGCCACCGCCGCCGGAATCGGCGCCCGCGACGGCGACCCGGTGACGGTGGCGACCGACCGGGGCGCGCTGACCCTGCCGCTGCAGCTCGCCGAGATGCCCGACGCGGTGGCGTGGCTGCCGCTGAACTCCCCCGGCGCGAATGTCGCCGAGCGGCTCGGCGTCGGGCCCGGCGCGGTGGTGCGCATCGAAGGGGGGCAGCGGTGAGCTATCCCGACCCGACCCTGTTCGGCCACGACCCGGTCTGGCTGATGGCGGTCAAAGCGGTCGCCATCTTCGGGTTCCTGGTGCTGACCGTGCTGGTCGCGATCCTGGTGGAGCGCAAACTTCTGGGCCGCATGCAATTGCGGCTCGGACCCAACCGGGTCGGCCCGTTCGGCCTGCTGCAGTCCCTGGTCGACGGCGTGAAGCTCGCGCTCAAGGAAGGGCTGATGCCGGCCGGGGTGGACAAACCCATCTACCTGCTGGCCCCGATCATCGCGGTCATCCCGGCGATCATGGCGTTCGCGGTCATCCCGCTGGGCCCGGCGGTCACGCTATTCGGGCACCGAACCCCGTTGCAGCTCACCGATCTTCCGGTCGCGGTGCTCTACATCCTGGCGGTCACCTCGGTCGGCGTGTACGGCATCGTGCTGGCCGGCTGGTCGTCGGGATCGACGTACCCGCTGCTGGGCGGACTGCGCTCCAGCGCGCAGGTCATCTCCTATGAGATCGCGATGGGGCTGTCGTTCGTCGCGGTGTTCATCTACGCCGGCACCATGTCCACCTCGGGCATCGTTGCCGCGCAGAACCACACCTGGTTCATCTTCCTGCTGCTGCCGTCGTTCCTGGTCTACCTGGTCTCGATGGTCGGCGAAACCAACCGCGCCCCTTTCGATCTGCCCGAGGCCGAAGGCGAGTTGGTCGCCGGTTTCCACACCGAGTATTCGTCGCTGAAGTTCGCCATGTTCATGCTGGCCGAGTACATCAACATGACGACGGTGTCGGCGCTGTGCACCACCATGTTCCTGGGCGGCTGGCACGCGCCGTGGCCGCTGAGCCTGATCGACGGCGCCAACTCCGGCTGGGTGCCGCTGATCTGGTTCGTCGCCAAGGTGTGGATGTTCCTGATCTTCTACATGTGGCTGCGGGCCTCGGTGCCGCGGCTGCGCTACGACCAGTTCATGGCGCTGGGCTGGAAGGTGCTGATCCCACTGTCGCTGGCCTGGATCATGGTGGTGGCGACCACCCGGATCCTGCGGCTGGACGGGGCCGGGCCGTGGGTCACCGTGGTGGTCAACGGGGCGTTCTTCGTCGCCGTCATCGCCGCGTTCGGCTACTGGGCGCGCCGGTCCCGCCGCGAGCGCCCACCCATCACACCGCCACCGGCCGGGGGCTTTCCGGTGCCCCCGATGCCGCGGAAGGAGCCCGCAGATGTCTAAGTTGTCCGACGCCCTCGGCGGGTTCCTGGTCACCGGCAAGGCGATGTTCACCAAACCGGTCACCGAGCAGTACCCGGACGTCAAAACCCCCACCCAGCCGCGCTATCACGGCCGCCACCAACTCAACCGCCATCCCGACGGGCTGGAGAAGTGCATCGGCTGCGAGCTGTGCGCCTGGGCCTGCCCGGCCGACGCCATCTTCGTCGAAGGCGCCGACAACACCGAGGACGCCCGCTACTCCCCCGGCGAGCGCTACGGCCGGGTGTACCAGATCAACTACCTGCGCTGTATCGGCTGCGGGCTGTGCATCGAAGCGTGCCCGACCCGGGCGCTGACCATGACCAACGACTACGAGATGGCCGACGACAATCGCCGCGACCTGATCTACGGAAAGGACAAGCTGCTGGCCCCGCTGCAGCCCGGGATGGACACCCCGCCGCACCCGATGCCGCCCGGGAGCACCGACGAGGACTACTACCTCGGCAAGGTCACCGGCGCGACGCAGGAGGTTCCATGACCTCCGAAAGCGTCGCGTTCTGGGTGCTGGCCACCATCGCGACCGCCGGCGCGCTCGGCGTGGTGACCGCCCGCAAGGCGGTGTACTCAGCGCTGTTCCTGGCCGCCACCATGATCGCGCTCGCCGTCCTCTACGTCGCCCAGGGCGCGCTGTTCCTGGGCGTGGTGCAGGTGGTGGTCTACACCGGCGCGGTGATGATGCTGTTCCTGTTCGTGCTGATGCTGATCGGCGTCGACTCCGCGGACTCACTGGCGGAAACCCTTCGCGGGCAACGGGTCGCCGCGGCGCTGGCCGGCGTCGGGTTCGGTGTGCTGCTGATCGCCGGGATCGGGGCCGGCGGGGTGAGCTTCGCCAACCCGCCGGTCAACATCACCGGCGCCGGCAATGTCGAGGGCCTGGCGATGCTGATCTTCCATCGCCACCTGTGGGCCTTCGAGGCCACCGGCGCGCTGCTGATCACCGCCGCGCTGGGCGCGATGGTGCTGGCGCACCGGGAACGCCTGAGCGTCCGCAAGACCCAGCGGGAGTTGGCGGCGCAGCGCTTCGCCCCCGGCGGGCGCGCCACCCCGATGCCCAATCCGGGGGTGTTTGCACGGCGCAACGGTGTCGACGTGGCCGCCCTGCTGCCCGACGGATCCCCCGACCCGAGCTCGGTCGCCGGAGCCCTTGCACCCCGCAATGACGATCGGGGGCAGTCGTGGACCCGATGAATTACCTGTACCTGTCGGCGCTGCTGTTCACCATCGGCGCGGCCGGAGTGTTGTTGCGGCGCAGCGCGATCGTGGTGTTCATGTGCGTTGAACTCATGCTCAACGCGACCAACCTCGCGTTCGTGAGTTTCGCCCGGCTGCACGGCCAACTCGATGGTCAGGTGGTCGCGTTCTTCACCATGGTGGTGGCGGCCTGCGAGGTGGTGATCGGCTTGGCCATCATCATGGGCATCTACCGGGTGCGCCATTCCGCGGACGTGGACGACGCGCATCTGCTAGCACAGTGAGGAGACAACTGAACACCGGCCAACGACACACGGGGAGTCACAGCCATGGCCTTCAACGTCACGGACAAGTCATTCTTGGAACCGCAAGGCGACAAAGAGCCCACCATCGGGAAAGGGTGGGTGCAGGGCGTCGCCCTGGTGTTGATCTTCGGATTCTTCGTCATGGGAATCCTGGTGTACCGCACCTACACCGCCTCGATGCCGATGCCGGACAAGGTGGTCACCCAATCCGGGCAGACGGTGTTCACCGGTGAGCAGATCACCCGCGGGCAGACCATCTTTCAGGCGCGCGGCCTGATGCAGTACGGCTCCATCCACGGCCACGGCGCCTACCTCGGCCCCGACTTCACCGCCGACTACCTGCGGATGGCGACCGACAACGTCGCCGACCAGTTGGAGAAGGCCGGTTCGCCGCAGGTGCACGACGCCGTCGTCGCCGAGTTCCGCACCAACCGCTACGACGACACCACCAAGGTGCTGACCTACACCGACCATCAGGTCAAGGCGTTCGAGGACATCGTCGCCCACTACGCGAACCTGTTCGGCCCGGAATCCTCCAAGATCGGCCTGCCGAAGGACTTCATCACCAACCCCCAGGACATCGAGGACCTGACCGCGTTCTTCTCCTGGAGCGCGTGGGCGTCGGCGGCCGAACGGCCCGGCCACAATTACACCTACACCAACAACTGGCCCGCCGAACCGCGCGTCGACAACGGGCCCACCGCCGACATGGTGGTCTGGTCGGCGCTGTCGCTGGTCGCGCTGCTCGGCGGCACCGGCATCATGTTCGCCGTCTACGGCCGGTGGAGCCAGAAGATCGGCTGGCACAACGAGGAAGCGCCGCTGGTGTCCTACCGCCAGCCCGGCCAGGTGGTGCTCACCCCGTCGCAGCGGGCCACCGTGTGGTTCTTCGCGATCGTCACCGTGCTGTTCTTCGCCCAGGCGATGCTCGGCGCGCTGGCCGAGCATTACCGCGCCGACCTGTCCAGCTTCTTCGGCCTTGACCTGAACAACATCCTGCCGTACAACCTGGCCCGCACCTGGCACCTGCAGCTGGCGCTGTTCTGGACTGCCGCGGCGTTCCTGGCCGCCGGCATCTTCCTCACCCCGTTCATCACCCGGCGGGAGCCGCGCAAGCAGCACTGGCTGGCCTACGGGCTGCTCGGCGCGGTCGCGCTGGTGGTGTTCGGATCGCTGGCCAGCGAAGCGCTTTCGGTGTTCGGCGTCATCGACGAGGGCACCCTGTTCTCCCAGCAGTGGGAGTACCTGGACCTGCCGCGGGTCTGGCAGATCCTGCTGACGCTGGGCATGTTCATCTGGATCGCGATCATCTGGCGGGGACTGCGGTCCCGGCTGAAGTCCGCGCCGATGACAGGCATGCCGTGGCTGTTCTTCTTCTCCGGACTGGCCATCCCGGCGTTCTACGCCGTCGGCCTGCTGGCCGGCTCCGAGGTGCACTTCTCGGTCGCCGACTTCTGGCGGTTCTGGGTGGTGCACCTGTGGGTGGAGGACTTCCTGGAGCTGTTCACCACGGTGATGGTGGCCTACATCTTCGTGCTGCTCGGCGTGGTCCGGAAACGCATCGCGATCGGCATCATCTTCCTGGACATCATCTTGTACTCGGCCGGCGGCATCATCGGCACCATGCACCACCTGTACTTCTCCGGAACCCCGGTGGAGCACATGGCCCTCGGCGCGTTCTTCTCCGCCGCCGAGGTCATCCCGCTGACCCTGCTGACGGTGGAGGCCTGGACCTTCCTGCACCTCGGGTCGCGTCAGCAGTCCGGGGACACCAACCCGTTCCCGCACCGATGGGCGGTGATGTTCCTGGTGGCCGTCGGTTTCTGGAACTTCCTGGGCGCGGGCGTGTTCGGCTTCCTGATCAACCTGCCGATCGTGTCGTACTACCAGATCGGCACCGCGCTGACCGCCAACCACGGGCACGCGGCGATGATGGGCGTCTACGGCATGCTGGCCGTCGGCCTGGCGCTGTTCGCGTTCCGCTACGCCATCCCGCCGGAGAAGTGGCCGGACAAGATGGCCAAGTGCAGTTTCTGGTGCCTGAACATCGGCCTGGCCTGGATGGTCTTCGCCACCCTGTTGCCGCTCGGCGTGATCCAGCTGTACCACTCCGTCAATGAGGGCTACTACGAGGCGCGTTCGCTGGGCTTCGTCACCGGCGGGCCGAATCCGGTGCTGGAGTGGATCCGGATGCCCGGGGACCTGATCTTCATCATCGGCGGCATCGTTCCGCTGATGTGGATCGCGTGGGTTGCGATCCGCAACTTCTGGGGTCAGCCGACCACCGACGAGTTCCCGGAAACGCCGCTCTACGTCCAGATCGACCCGGAGACCAAGAAGGAGATCGCCGAAACCTCATGACCGATGTCGATGTCGCGGTGTGGCTGGTGGCCGGGTACGCCCTGCTGCTGGTGGCCATCGCGTGGGGTTTCGACGCGATGGCCAAACGCGCCTCCAGTCACGCGTCCCGTTGGCAGAGCGGTGAATTCAGCTATCACGCCGACCACGACGCGTGGCGCTGCCCGCAGGACCAGTGGCTGTGGCCGACGTCGTTCGATCCGGGCAACCGGGTGATGCGCTACCGCGCCAAACCGACGGTGTGCAACGCGTGTCCGGTCAAGAGCACCTGCACGACGAGTGCGCACGGCCGGGAGATGAGCCGGCAGGTCGACGAGTGGCCGCACTCCGAAGCCGGCCGGTTCCACCGCGGAATCGCCTGTGTCATCGCCGGTTTGGGCATGCTGCTGATCGTCGGGCAGGGCATCGCCAAGCACACCCCCGGCGACCTGATGGTGCTCGGCGCGGCGCTGCTGATCACGCTGGCCGCCGCCGCGCCGCTGTACCGGCACCTCGTCCACACCCCCGCCCACGCGCCGGCACAGCACCTGCCCGAACGCACCCGCCAGGAGGACGCGGTGGCGGCCGCGATCGACAAGTACTCCACCCGCTGGGGTGTGCGCCCAACCGACGGCGCCCACACAGGAGAAGAGGAGCGTGAAGGCCGGTGAATTGGCTGATCCCGGCCGGACTCGTCGTCGTAGTCCTGGCGCTGTTGGCGTGGCGTTCGATCAATGTGTTGCGCGAATACGAGCGCGGCGTGGTGTTCCGGGCCGGTCACCTGCGCCCGGTGTGCGGGCCGGGTCTGGTGTTCCTGCTGCCGCTGTTGGACCGGATCGAACGCGTCGATCTGCGGGTGGTGACGCTGACCATCCCGCCGCAGGAGGTGATCACCAAGGACAATGTGCCGGCCCGCGTGAACGCGGTGGTGATGTTCCGCGTCGTTGACCCCGCAAAAGCGATCATGGCGGTGGAGAATTACTCGGTGGCCACCTCCCAGATCGCGCAGACCACATTGCGGTCGCTGCTGGGCCGCGCCGACCTGGACACCCTGCTGGCCCACCGCGAGGACCTCAACACCGACCTGCGCGGCATCATCGAGAAGCTGACCGTCGACTGGGGCGTGGAGGTCGGCGTGGTGGAGATCAAGGACGTCGAGATCCCCGAGTCCATGCAGCGCGCGATGGCCCGGGAAGCCGAGGCGGAGCGGGAACGCCGCGCCAAGGTGATCAACGCCCGCGGCGAGCTGCAGGCCTCCGCCGAGTTGCGCCAGGCGTCCGAGGAACTGTCCAAGAGCCCGGCGTCGCTGCAGCTGCGCTATCTGCAAACGCTGCTGGAGCTCGGCGCCGACCAGAACTCGACGGTGGTGTTCCCGCTGCCGGTGGACATCCTGACCCCGTTCCTCAACGCCGCCCGGAACCGGCCGGAAAGCCGCTGACGTGACGTTGCTGTGGCTGCCGATCGCCCTGCCGCTGGCCGGCGCGCTCGTGCTGCTGCTCGGTGGCCGTCGCACCGACGCCTGGGGGCACCTGCTCGGCTGCGCCACCGTGCTGGGCTCGTTCGCCGCGGCGGTCGCCGGGTTCGTCGAACTGCTCGGCCGCGACGCCGCCGACCGGGTGCTGTCCGGGACACTGTTCTCCTGGGTGCCGGTCGATGAGCTGCAGTTGGACTTCGGGCTGCGCCTGGACGCGCTCAGCGTGTGTTTCGTGCTGTTGATCACCGGTGTCGGCTCGCTGATCCACATCTATTCCGTCGGCTACATGTCGCACGACCCGGACCGCCGCCGGTTCTTCACCTACCTGAACCTGTTCGTCGCGGCCATGCTGCTGCTGGTGCTGGCCGACAACTACCTGGGCCTCTACTTCGGCTGGGAGGGCGTCGGTCTGGCGTCCTACCTGCTGATCGGGTTCTGGTCGCACAAGCCCAGCGCCGCGGCCGCGGCCAAGAAGGCGTTCGTGGTCAACCGGGTCGGCGACATGGGGCTGGCGCTGGCGCTGGCCTGGATGTTCTCCGCCACCGGGACGCTGTCGTATGCCGGGGTGTTCGCCGCCGCCCCGGAGTTGCCCGGCGCGACGCTGACCGGCATCGGCCTGTTGTTGCTGCTGGCGGCCTGCGGCAAGTCCGCGCAGGTGCCGCTGCAGTCCTGGCTCGGCGACGCGATGGAGGGCCCCACCCCGGTCTCGGCGCTGATCCACGCCGCCACCATGGTGACCGCCGGGGTGTACCTGATCGTGCGCTCCGGCCCGGTGTTCAACCTGTCGCCGACCGCGCAGACCGCGGTGGCCGCCGTCGGCGCGGTGACCCTGCTGTTCGGCGCGATCATCGGCTGCGCCAAGGACGACATCAAAAAGGCCCTGGCCGCCTCCACCATGAGCCAGATCGGCTACATGGTGCTGGCCGCCGGCCTCGGCCCGGCCGGCTACGCGGTCGCGATCATGCACCTGCTCACCCACGGCTTCTTCAAGGCCGGGCTGTTCCTCGGCGCCGGTTCGGTCATGCACGCCATGAACGACGAGACCGACATCCGTCGCTTCGGCGGGCTGCGCGCGGTGCTGCCGGCCACCTTCGTCACCTTTGGGCTCGGGTACCTGGCGATCATCGGGGTGCCGCCGTTCGCCGGGTTCTTCTCCAAGGACGCGATCATCGAGACCGCGTTCGGGGTCGGCGGGGTGCGCGGCCTGCTGCTCGGCGGCGCGACCCTGGTGGGCGCCGGGATCACCGCGTTCTATATGACCCGGGTGATGCTGCTGACGTTCTTCGGCTCGCCGCGCTGGGACCGCGACGCGCACCCGCACGAGTCCCCGCCGGTGATGGTGTGGCCGATGGCCGCGCTGGCCGTCGGCTCGGTGGGCGCCGGTTTCGCGCTGGCCGGCGGCCGGCTGACCGGCTGGCTGGAGCCGGTGGTCGGCAGCCACGAGACCCATCACGTGCTGCCGGTGTGGGCGATGACGACGATCATCCTGGCGGTGGTCGCGGCCGGCATCTGGGCCGGCTGGCGGATGTACACCGGTGAGGTCGCCGACACCGCCCCGCAGGACGTCTCGGCGCTGACCCTCGCGGCGCGCCGCGACCTCTACGGCGACGCCGTCAACGAGGCGGTGCTGATGCGCCCCGGCGCGAAACTGACCGCCGGCCTGGTCGTCGTCGACGATAAGGTGATCGACGGGGCCTCGCGCGGGTTGGCGAGCGTGGTGTCGGCCGGCTCGGTGCTGCTGCGCCGCATGCAGACCGGCTACGTCCGCAGTTACGCGCTGTCCATCCTGGGCGGTTCGGCGCTGGTGCTGGCGGTCATCTGGTGGGCGGCCCGATGAATCTTCCGCTGTTGACGCTGCTGTGGGCGGTCCCGATGCTCGGGGCCGTCGCGATCATCGCGCTGCCGCCGTCGGCGCGCGACGCGGTGCGCTGGGCCGGGCTCGCGGTCACCGGCGCGGTGCTGGTCATCGCCGGGGCGCTGGCCGCCGGTTTCGACCCGGCCGGCGCGCAGTTCCAGTTCGTCGAGGACCACCCGTGGATCCCGTCGTTCGGCACCGGGTACCTGCTCGGGGTGGACGGCATCGCGCTGACCCTGGTGCTGCTGACCGCGGCGCTGACCCCGCTGCTGCTGATCGCCGGCTGGAACGACGCCCCCGACCCCCGCGAACTGAACGGCCGGGCCACCCACGCCTACGTCGCGCTGTTCCTGGCGGTGCAGTCGATGGTGATGATTTCCCTTGTCGCGCTGGACATCCTGCTGTTCTACGTGTTCTTCGAGGCGATGCTCATCCCGATGTACTTCCTGATCGGCGGGTTCGGCGCCGGCCCGCGCGGCGAGCGGGGCCGCGCGGCGGTGAAGTTCCTGCTGTACAACCTGTTCGGCGGGCTGATCATGCTGGCCGCGGTGATCGGGTTGTATGTCGTCACCGCCAACGACCCGGCGTTCGACGCCGGCACTTTCGACCTGCGGGCGATCGTCGCGGTGGTCGCCTCCGGAGGGCTGGCGGTCAATCCGATGCTGCTGCACCTGCTGTTCGGCGGGTTCCTGTTCGCGTTCGCGGTCAAGGCGCCGCTGTGGCCGCTGCACAGTTGGCTGCCCGACGCGGCGGTCACCTCCACCCCGGCGACCGCGGTGCTGATGATGGCCATCGTCGACAAGGTCGGCACCTTCGGCATGCTGCGCTACTGCCTGCAGGTGTTCCCGGAAAGCTCAATGCTGCTGCGGCCGTTGGTGATCACCCTCGCGGTGATCGGCATCGTCTACGGCGCGGTGCTCGCGATCGGGCAGACCGACATGATGCGGCTGATCGCCTACACCTCGATCAGCCACTTCGGTTTCATCATCCTGGGCATCTTCGTGATGACCCCGCAGGGCCAATCCGGGGCCGCGTTGTACATGGTCAACCACGGGCTGAGCACCGCTGCGCTGTTCCTGATCGCCGGGTTCCTGGTCAGCCGGCGCGGCAGCCGGATGATCGCCGACTACGGCGGCGTGCAGAAGATCGCCCCGGTGCTGGCCGGCGCCTTCCTGGTCGCCGGGATGGCCACCCTGTCGCTGCCCGGCCTGGCGCCGTTCATCAGCGAATTCCTGGTGCTGATCGGCACGTTCGTGAACTACCCCGGCGCGGCGGTGGTGGCCAGCACGGCGCTGGTGCTCTCCGCGGTGTACATCCTGTGGCTCTACCAGCGGGTGATGACCGGCCCGACCCGCCCCGGCGTCGAGGCGATCGGCGACCTGCGCAGCCGCGAACTCGTCGTCGTCGCGCCGCTGATCGCGGCGCTGCTGGTGCTCGGCTTCTTCCCCAGACCCGCGCTGGAGATGATCAACCCCGCGGTCAACCACACGCTGAGCATTGTCGGTGAGGCCCGATGAACGCCGTGCTGCTGGCGGCCGCGATGCCGACGCCGGATATCGAGTACCGGCTGCTGTCGCCGATGCTGATCGTGTTCGGCGCCGCGGTCATCGGGGTGCTGGCCGAGGCCTTCGCGCCGAAAGCCAGCCGGTACCTGATCCAGGTGACGCTCGGGGTGGGCTCGCTGGTCGCGGCCGGGCTCGCGGTGACGCTGGTCGCCCGAGACGGTTCACGCGCGCATTCGGCGGTGGGCGGGGCGCTGGCGCTGGACCCGCCGGCGCTGTTCTGCCAGGGCGCGCTGGTGCTGCTCGGGATCCTTGGGCTGTTGCTGATGGCCGAGCGGGTGATCCCCGACATCCCCCGCGACGGCGACGGGTTGGACGCGTTCACGCCGCAGGCCTCCGCCGCGCCCGGCAGCGTCGCGGAGAAGCAGGCCGGCGCGGCCGGGGTCATGCAGACCGAGGTCTTCCCGCTGACCATGCTGTCGATCGGCGGCATGATGATGTTCGTCGCCGCCAACGACCTACTTGCCCTGTTCGTGGCGCTGGAGGTGCTGTCGCTGCCGCTGTATGTGATGTGCGGCCTGGCCCGCCGGCGGCGGCTGGCGTCCCAGGAAGCGGCGCTGAAGTATTTCCTGCTGGGCGCTTTCTCGTCGGCGATCCTGCTGTACGGGTCGGCGCTGCTGTACGGCTACGCCGGCACCCTGTCGCTGCCCGGGATCGGCGAGGCCGTCGCCCGCGGCGACGGCCGCACCCCGCTGGCGTTGCTGGGCGCCGGGCTGCTGCTGGTCGGTCTGCTGTTCAAGGTCGGCGCGGTGCCGTTCGGCTCCTGGGTGCCCGACGTGTATCAGGGCGCCCCGACCGCGGTGACGGCGTTCATGGGCGCGGCGGTCAAGGTCGCCGCGTTCGGCGCACTGCTGCGGATCTGCTATGTCGCGCTGCCCGGGATGGACGAAGCCTGGAAGCCGGTGCTGTGGGTCGTCGCGATCCTCACCATGGCGGTGGCGACCATCGCGGCGATCACCCAGAACGACGTCAAGCGGATGCTGGCGTACTCGGCGGTCTCGCACACCGGGTTCATCCTCACCGGCGTGATCGCGCTGAACGCCGCGGGGCTGTCCGGCACGCTGTTCTACCTATTCGCCTACGGCTTCTCCACCCTGGGCGCGTTCGCGGTGGTCGGCCTGGTCCGCTCCGGCGGCGCCGAGGACACCGCGCTGGAACGCTGGGCCGGCCTGGGCCGGCGCTACCCGGTGCTGGGCGTGGTGTTCTCGCTGTTTTTGTTCGCGTTCGCCGGCATCCCGCTGACCAGTGGATTTGTCGCCAAGTTCGCGGTGTTCAAGGCCGCCGGCGAGGGCGGCGCGCTGCCGCTGGTGGTGATCGGCGTGATCGCCAGCGCGGTCGCCGCGTACTTCTATCTACGGGTGATCGTCCTGATGTTCTTCACCGAGGCGCCCGAGGATCCCCCGGTGCTGGCCCGGCCCAGCTGGTCCACCGCAGCCGTCGTCGCGGTGACCGCGGGCATCACCTTCGCCCTCGGCGCGCTGCCGCAGCCGCTGCTGGACCTGGCGAACGCGGCGGCGCACTTCCTGCGTTAATTACGGCTCGACGGCGTCGCTGGCCGGGTCGATCAGGATCTTGGCGTGCGTCTCGGGGTCGCCGAGCGCGTCGAACGCATTGGCCACCCCGCCCAGCCCGACGCGTCCGGTGATCAGCGGCGCGACGTCGAGTTTGCCGTCGGCGAGCATGTGCAGGGTGTCGCGGAACTCCAGCGGGGTGTAGCCGAAGGTGAACCGCAGGTCGATCTCCTTGCCGATCGCCATGGCGGGGCGGAAGTGGTCGGTCTCCATGCAGACGCCGGCCACCACCACGCGGGTCGCCAGCGGCGCGCTGGCGCAGATGCCCTCGATCATGCCGGGGACGCCGACGCACTCGAAGATGATCGGGCGCTTCGGATCCGCGGCCCCGAACTTGTCGGCCACCCAGTAGAGACGCTCCCAGGCCGGGATCCGGCGCAGGTTGTCCAGGGTGTCGATGCCGAAGTCCCACATCTGCTGCGGGTTGGTGATGAAGCCGTCGGTGAGCAGGTCGTAGACCGACCCCTCGGACGGGTCGACGACGACGTGCGCGCCGAGTTGGGCCGCCAGCGCGCGCCGGGCCGGCGAGAAATCACTGGCGATGATCTTCTTGACGCCCTTGACCTTCAACTGGGCGATGATGCCCAGCCCGACGGGTCCGCACCCGATCACCACCGCGGTGTCGCCGCCGCCGATGCCGGCGCGGTTGACCGCGTGCAGCGCCACCGCCATCGGCTCGGTCATCGCGGCGATGTCGACGTCCAGGCCGTTGGGAACCGCGAAACTGAACGCCGCCTGGGCCAGCGTCCGCTCGGCGTATCCGCCCGGGGCGTCCGGGCAGAACCCGATCATCTGACCGGCGTCGTTGAGTTTGCGGATCGGCATCGCGACCACGAGAGCGCCGGGGCGGAAACCACCGACCTTGGGGCCGGTCTCCAGCACCTCGCCGACAAACTCGTGGCCCAGCACGGTCGGGGTGTCGGCGCGCATGGCGCCCTCGTAGCCGCCGCCCTTGAGCGTCTCGTACAGGTCATCGGTGTGCGAGCGCGCGTGCAGGTCCGAGCCGCAGATGCCGCAGCGGCGGACCTCCAGCAGCAGCTGGCCGCGTTCGGGCCGCGGGTCGGGCAGTTCGACGACGGACAGTTCACCCTGCAAACAGCTCACGGCTTTCATACGGTCATTATGTCCGCACCGCTGGTGTCGATACGGCCGGCCTCTTCCTCGCTCGTTCCCCGCTCGTCGAACCGGCCGGTGTCGATACGGCCGGCCTCTTCGTTAAGGTCAAGACCATGCGCGCGATCCAGGTGACCCGACTCGACGGGCCGGGCGCCGTCGAACTCAACGAAGTGCCCGACCCGACCCCCACCGGCGATCAGATCCTGGTCGACGTGCACGCGGCCGGTGTCGCGTTCCCCGACGCGCTGTTGACCCGGGGGCTCTACCAGTACAAGCCCGAGCTGCCGTTCACGCCGAGCGGCGAGATCGCCGGGGTGGTGCGCAGCGCCCCCGACGGCGCGGCGGTCAAGCCCGGGGACCGGGTGCTGGGTATAACCATGCTGGGATCCGGGCTGGCGGAGTCGATCGTGCTGGACCCGGCGCAGGTGTTCGCACTGCCGGACAATGTGTCCTTCGAGGCCGGCGCCGGACTGTTGTTCAACGATCTGACGGTGCTGTTCGCGCTGCGCACCCGCGGCCGGTTGATGCCCGGCGAGACGGTGCTGGTGCACGGCGCGGCCGGCGGCATCGGCACCTCCGCGCTGCGGCTGGCCCCCGCCCTGGGCGCCGGGCGCACCATCGCGGTGGTCTCCACCGAGGCCAAGGCGGAGATCGCCCGGGCCGCAGGCGCCGATGACGTGGTGTTCGCCGACGGCTTCCGCGACCAGGTGGCCGAGCTGACCGGCGGGCGCGGCGTGGATGTGATCGTCGACCCGGTCGGCGGCGACCGGTTCACCGACTCGCTGCGCAGCCTGGCCCCGGCCGGGCGCGTCCTGGTGCTCGGCTTCACCGCCGGGGAGATCCCGACGGTGAAGGTGAACCGGTTGCTGCTCAACAATATTGACGTGATCGGTGTCGGCTGGGGCGCGTGGGCGATGCGCAATCCCGGGTATCTGGCCGAGCAGTGGGACGAGTACAGCGCGCTGCTCGCCGCCGGCAGGGTGTCCGCGCCGACGCCGCAGGTCTTCCCGTTCGAACAGGCCGGCGAGGCGATCGCCGCGATGGAGAACCGCACCGCCCTGGGCAAGATCGTCGTGCGGGTGCGATGACCGCTGAGCAGGTCGACGTCGTCATCGTCGGCGCCGGCTTCTCCGGTCTGGCCGCCGCCCGGCGACTGACCGCGCAAGGCCACAGCGTCATTGTGCTCGAGGGCCGCGACAGGGTGGGCGGACGGTCCTGGACCGGTGAAATCGCCGGTGTGCCATTGGATTTGGGCGCGTCATTCGTCGGCCCCACTCAGGACGCAGTGCTCGCGCTGGCCGCCGAGATGGATTGCCCGACCACGCCGACGTTCCACCACGGCAAGAATGTCATCAACTGGCGCGGGCGGACGCGCAGCTACCGCGGGACCATCCCGAAAATGTCACCGGTCGTGCTGGCCGACCTCGCCCGGCTGCGCGTTCAGCTGGACCGGCTGGGGCGCGGCATCCCCGTCGATCAGCCCTGGACCGCTCCGGACGCCGCGCGGTTGGACGCAATGTCGTTGCGGGACTGGATGTCATCCAAACGCGCGACCCGGTCCACGATGGACCTGATGTCGATCACCGCGCGGGTCGTCTGGGGCGCCGATATCGGGTCGATCTCGGCCCTGCACGCCGCGCTGTACATCAAGGCCGCGGGCGGGCTGGACCGCCTGCTCGACGTGTCCGGCGGCGCCCAGCAGGATCGATTCCTCGATGGCACGCAACAGATCGCTCAGCGTGTGGCCGACGAACTCGGCGACCGGGTGCGTCTGTCCCGAGTGGTGAAGCAGATCAACCGCGACGAGCGCGGTGTGCTGGTGCGCTGCGCCGACGCGCCCGCCGATGCCAATACCGGTACCGATGCCGATACCGATGACGACGGTCACATCCGGGCCAGCACCGCCATCTTGGCGATTCCTCCGCAGCACCGCGCCGGGATCGACTTCTCCCCCGCGCTCCCGCCGGAACATCAGCGGCTGACCCGCTGCTGGCCGCAGGGCAGACTTTCCAAGGCGTTCGCGGTCTACGAGTACCCGTTCTGGCGGACCGACGGGCTGTCCGGGGAAGGCGTCTCGGACACCGGACCGGTGCTGATCACCTTCGACATGAGCCCGAGCGCGGCCGGGCCGGGGGTGCTGCTGGGCTTCGTCGACCCGGCGCATTTCGACGACGAGGAACCGCGGGTCCGGCGCGAACGGACGTTGGCCGGATTCGCCCGACTGTTCGGTGAGCGGGCCCGCCACCCGGTCGACTATCTCGATCAGCGTTGGGGCGCAGAGGAATTCGCGCCCGGTGGACCGACCGCCGCGGTTCCGGCCGGATCGTGGACCGGCGTCGGGCCGTGGTTGCGCAAGCCGCTGGGGCCGATCTTCTGGGCCGGGACAGAAACTTCGGATGTCTGGCCCGGCTACCTCGACGGCGCCGTGCGCGCGGGTCACCGTGCCGCCGACGAGGTTTCGGCCTGGCTCGCTCGGCCCGTCTAGCGGTCCGGTTCAGCTCGACGCGGTGGCGGTGTCGATCAGTCTCCGCAGGTGGCGGTTCACCTCGTCGGGGTACTCCAGGATGGTGCAGTGCCCGCCGGGCAGCACCACCGAATCGAACAGGTTCGGGGTGAGTTCGGCGATCCGGTATGAGGCGCCGATGGGCAGCAGCCGGTCGGCGGCGCCGCCGATCACCAGCGTCGGAACGGTGAGCGCGTCGAGCCGAATGTGCTTGCGGTCCAACTTCTCCACCAGCATCCGGCCGAACTCACCGCGCGGAATCCGGTGCGTGGACAGCACGACGTTGTGCATCAGCGCGTGCACCTCGGGGTGCGCGTCGGCGCCGACCACCACGTCGGACACCAGTCGGGCGGTCGGCTTGTGCGCGATCCGCACCGCCGGCACCCGGCCCAGGTGCCGCACGACCCGCTGCGCGACGACCGCGCGACCTCCGGCCAGCCGGCCCTGGGTGTTGAGCAGGTCGATCTGGCGCACCACGTCGCCGGTGGAGCTGTTGATCAGCGCGACGCCGTCGGCGCGGTCGGCGACCTTGTGCGCGTACCGCTCCGACCAGGCGGCCACCGCCATTCCACCCATCGAATGTCCGGCGAGAACGGCCTTCTGTCCCGGCTGCAGAGTGGTGTCCAGCACCGCCTGCAGATCGGCCGCCAGGTGGTTGAGGCTGTAGTGGCCGCGGGCGGGAACACCGCTGCGACCGTGTCCGCGGTGGTCGTAGGCGATCACCTTGTGGTCTCGCGCCAGGTCGGCGATCTGTTCACGCCACACGCCGATCGCGCAGGTGTAGCCGTGCGCCAACACGATGGGGTACCCGTCGTCGGGCCCGAACACCTGGGTGTGCAGCCGGGTTCCGTCGGGTCCCCGGACGTCCACGTTGCGACTCGGCGGCATCGGCTTGTGCTCGTGGCTGGCCATTACCGAAGCGTAAACGACGGTCGACGCGGTTCCCAGCACTCCGGTGGAAGCCGGGGCCGTCCGGGTGTCAGTCGTCGCCTGTTGATTCGCTGCCCGCGCTCTTTTGAGCTGCGTCGTTCATGGCTTTCTGGAGCTTCTGCGGGGCGGCCGCGAGTCTCTGAACCACACGCTCGACACCTGCCAGCGCCCGCTTTCCGGCGTCTTCGATCTGGACACCGACGGCCTTGAGTTGCCGGCTCGCCTGGCGCACCTGCCGTTTCAGCCCGTCGGCGCCCAGATCGGTGACCGCCCGCCCGGGCGTCGCCTGCTTCGCCAGCTTGGTGAGCGTGGTCCGGGCCTGAACCAGCGATGGGCTTTTGTCGCCCGCCGCGACGTCCGTCGCCAGCTCCGCGAGCTCGCCGCTGTCGGACGCGCTCGTTGTGCCGCGGTCCGCCAGCCCGGCGCTCTCCAGCGACCCTGCGCTGCCCACCCCGGTGTCGCGCTCATACGCGTCGGCGAGTTGATCCTGCACGTCGCCGGGGCGGTTGTAACCCGCTTCAACTGTCGGGCGCAGCATCTTGTCCAGCGTCGGGGCCAGCGGACCGGCCCAGGAGACCAGCGGCATCGTCTTCGTCGGGATCCAGACGTAGGTGATCTGGTTCTCCGCGTCGTAGTAGGTGGCATTGTTCTCGTCGGTGAGATCGATGTCGCGATAGTCGTTGTGGATCGAGAACTGGCCCATCTGCGCGTTGAGCACCGCCAGCAGGTTCGTGGTGTCCTGCGGATAGTCCGCCCAGCCGTCGTACTGTCGGATCACCTCGACGCCGTGGATGTCGGGATTCTTTTCGACCACGTCCCTGTAGTTGTCCGGAAGACCCTGTCCGTGGTCGTAGCCGATGCCGCCCGCTCGACGGCCGTACGGGTTTTCCGGGTTGCCGAGTGACACCCAGACCACCTCGCCGTCGGGGACCTCGGCGCGACCATCGGCCCAGCTGCGCAGGCTCGCGTAGATCACCTGACCGCCCTGGCTGTGGCCGAGCAGGATCGTCTTGTCCGTGCCCGATTCTCCGATCGCGGAGTTGAGTTTGACCGCGCCCGCTTCGGTCTGCCATCCCACCGGCAGCGCGAAGTAGTCGACGGGCGAGCAGGTCTTTGGGCCCGCGCACAGCGAGCCGCGGAGTTGGAGCGGCGTGACGCGCATAAATGCCTGCATCCCGACGAAGCCGCCCTCGAGGGTCAGCGTTCTCGCCCGACCATCGATGAGGTCGGCGATGCGGTCGGCGTGTGATTCATGCGCGCCGGCCGCATACGCTGCCGCCGGATGCGCAGTGGCCGTGGCGACGACGGCGACTGCGGCCATGGCGCTGAACGACGCCGCTGCTTTCCTCATGGCTTCCCTTCGGTCAGGGAAACCAGTCTCCCTGTCCGACAGGGTATTCGGGCGTCTACGTCACCGTGGCGAAAACTCGCGCACGACGATCACCAGATGACGGCGATACCGGCGATGACGAAGGTGATCGCGCCGGTCGCCCAGAACAGCGGCGCCGGCGCCGGCTCTCCGCTGCGGTCCTGACGCTTCTTGCCGATGCCGATCACCGCGCCCAGCGCCAGCAGCAGCACCAGCTTGGTGGTGATCTTCGGGTAGTTCAGCACCGCGCCGCCCCACGGCGCCGCGAGCGCCAACCCGGTGACCAGAGCGAGCAGCAGGCCGTAGTTCATCACCGCGGTCAGCCGGAATCGGCGGGCGGCCGCCTCGGCGACCCAGGAGCCGAAGATGATCGCGAACGCGACGATATGCAGCAGCACAACTACATGGCGTAGTACTTCCATGGTTTGAGAGTACCCGGCCCCTTTTTGGACATCGCATCGGCCGAATTCCGTCGTGCCGCGCAAGATTCTGCTTCCCGGCCCGGCCACGTTGTGTTGCGATGTCCTAATGGTCAGCACCACCAAGGCCGATTCGAGGGCCGAGCAGAGTGCCAGGGGGACGGCAATTCGCATCGCCGTCGCTCAGCGCATCCCACCGCAGGACGATGACGTCAGCCCGATTCAGGACCTGGTGACGACAGCCGTCCAGGCTTCCGGCGCGGAATTGCTGGTGGTTCCGGAGTTGTTCCCGATCGGCGTCCGGCAGCACTACGCCGACCTCAAGACCCTGGCCGAGTCCGCCGAGCGGTGGGCCGAACTGGTCGGCGCGGTCGCCACCACCGCCCACATGGCGATCGTCGCGGGCTATCCGGAACTGGCCGCCGACGGCTCGGTCTATGACTCGGTGATGTTCGTCGACGAGTTCGGCCGGATGCGCGCGAACTACCGCAAGCTGCACCTCTTCGGTGACGAGCTGCCCGCCTTCACCCCCGGCAACGCGCCTCCCCCGGTGTTCGACTGGCACGGCTGGCGCGTCGGCCTGGCGATCTGCTACGACATCGAGTTTCCCGAAACCGGGCGGATGCTCGCCGACCAGGGCGCGGACCTGGTGTGCGTGCCGGCCGGCAACCCGGTCGGATACCGGGAAGTGCCAACGGTTCTGGTGCCCGCGCGCGCGTGCGAGAACCAGATGTTCGTCGCGTACGCCAACTACTGCGATTTCGACGGGACCGCCGACTACGACGGTCACAGCATCGTCGTCGGCCCGAACGGCGCCATTCTCGCAGAGGCGGATTCCACCACGGCGCAGATACTTTGGGCGGAGCTGAATCCGGCCGCGCTCGGTGTCGCACGCTCCAAGAATTCGCATCTGACTGACCGGCGGTTCCGCATCTATATGGCGGGCGCGCCGCGTTACTACATCGACGCGGATTCGGACACGACCGATGCCCGACGGGCGGCTGCAATAGAATCGCAAGCCTCTTCATCGCTGGCGCAGCCGTAGACTCGTCGTTCGATGACAGCTCATCGGGATCGACGCCACCAGCCACGCTCCACTCCGGCGACCCTGCGGGTGCGCGCCGAGTTGGATGGTTCCGAGCCACCGATCTGGCGACGCCTGGATATCCGGTGCGACTTGCGCCTCGACCTGCTGCATCAAGCCTTGCAAGCGGCGTTCGGTTGGGAAGACCGCCATCTGCACAGGTTCACCCTCGGTGGCGGACCGTTTGACTCAGGCAGTCAATTCTTCTTGTGCCCATTCGACGTCGCCGACGGAGAGTCCGACGGTATGCCCGCGGCGAACGTCAGGGTCGACGAGACGCTGGCCGAGCCGGGCCATGTGCTGCGCTACGTGTACGACTACGGCGACAGTTGGGAACTGACCCTGACGCTGGAGCAATTGCTTCCAGCCGACCACAACTCCCCCGCTGTCGTCTTGGTCGACGGCGAGCGCGCGGCGCCGCCGGAGGATTCCGGTGGCCGGGTCGACGCGGCGGGCCTCGCAGAGGTCCTCGACGACCCCGCTCACTTCGACCTCGACCGAGCCGCGGCCGCGGTCCGCAGGACTGTGTTCACGTTGGGCGACTCCGGGATCGACCCGCGGCTGCCACCGATCCTGCGGCGGCTACGCGGAACCTCCGCCGGTCCCGAGTTCGCCGCCCGGCTGTCCCGGGTGTTGTCTGATCCACCGGACTATTCGGAGTCCTACGCCGATTCGCTTCGCGCGATCCGCTGGTTCCTCGATCGCGCCGCAGACGGCGGCATTCCACTGACATCCGCCGGGTACATGAAGCCCGACGATGTGGAAGCGGCCTCGAAAGTCGTTCCTGCAATGGGTGATTGGATCGGGAAGGCGAACCGCGAGATCCATTGCGCGCCGCTGCTGTTCTTCCGCGAAGCACTCCGGCAGGTTGGGTTGCTGCGCAAATACAAGGGCTCGCTACGGCTGACTCGGGCGACTGCTGCGGTGGTCGGCGACCCCGAAGCGCTGTGGGATCACCTGGGCGGCCTTCTATCGCCAGCCGGTGACGGTGGCTTCGTCGAGGAGGCCACCCTCACGCTGTTGGTGTATGCGGGCAGCGCCGATGGTGAGTTGCCGACCGATTCCATCAGTGCCGCTCTCCGCTCACGCGGCTGGCAGCATCAGGACGGCCGCCCAGCCGGCTTCGACGCATTGAGCGGGCTGCCGGAGCTGACGATCCTGCAGAACATCTCAGATCGCCCGCACAGCTACCGGGACCCCGACTACCTGAGTCCCGCAGCGTCGGCGCTGGCTCGCGCGGCATTGTGGGTGGATCGGGAACGCTCCATGGGCTGACGGGCGCACGGTTCGGCGGGTGGGCGCCGGCCGGTGTCGTGCCGACCGGCGCCCACTGTTGGGGCGCTTGTGTCTCTGTGGAGTTGTCAAGGTTCGTTCGTGCTGGTGACGCGTATTCAGTTGTGCCGTGTATTCAGTTGTCCCTGTGTATTCAGTTGTCCCTGTGTATTCAGTTGTCAGAGAGTCTGATCCGGCTCCCGGGTGTCCGGGTGGCGGCCGGTCGACGCCCTTCGGCGCGGTGCCGCGGTCAGGCCGCGGTCGGCAGGCTGGTCATGGTCCGTCGGGCGTGCGATCGCAGGTGCTCACGTGGCCGGTCCGGGTGCTTGGGGTCAGCCGGCGGGATGAACCACGGGTGCCGGTCGGCGCCGAGGTACACCTGCCAGCCGCCGTGATGAATCATCGTGTGATGGTGTCGGCATTATGCCGAGTCGGCGGTTATGCCGATTTTGAGGGAGTCTGTGCTGGTCAGTGGGTTTTCGGTGGAGTTGTTGTCGGCATAATTTTGGCCGGTGATGCTTGGTTCTTCCGTCGGATTGGAAGGACTTTGGTCATGGTTGTGGTGTCGCGTGTGCGGGTGGATGGCCCGTTGCAGGAGTTTGCCGCGGGGTTCTCCGTAGCGCTGGAGTCGGTGGGTTATGCGCCGTTGTCGGCGGCGAATCAGTTGCGCTTGATGGCGCATCTGAGTCGCTGGATGGCGTTTGAGGGTGTGGCGCCGAGTGAGCTGAATGACGAACTGGTGCAAGCATTTCTATCGGTTCGGTCGGCGCGGGGGTATGTGGGTTGGTTGTCCGCGCGCGGGTTGGCGCCACTGCTGGGGCATTTACGCGCAGTGGGCGCGGCGCCGGCACCGGTGCCGCGGGTGCCGTCAGGCCCGGTGGAGGAACTCTTGACCGAGTACCGGGCCTATCTGTTCTGTGAGCGCGGCTTGGTGGCGGCCACGGTGCGTTACTACGCGCAAGAGGCGCGGCTGTTCTTGACGCGTTCGGGGTCCGGTGAGCTGCGCGAGTTGACCGCCGGCACGGTCACACGGTTCGTCGTCGCCGAGGCTTCAGTTCGATCGACGGGCGCGGCGAAGTTGATGGTTACGGCGTTGCGGTCTTTGCTGCGGTTCCTGTTGTTGACCGGGCGGGTGGAGACTGATCTGGTCTCGGCTGTCCCGGCGGTGGCGGGTTGGCGATTGGCGTGGCTGCCGCGTTCTGTGCGACCTGATCAGGTGCGGGTGCTGCTGGAGTCTTGCGAGCAGAATCGGCTTGTGGGTCGGCGGGACTTCGCGATCCTGACGGTGTTGACGCGGCTGGGGTTGCGCGCCGGTGAAGTCGCCGCCATGGAACTCGATGATATCGATTGGCGCGCTGGCGAACTCGTCATCCGTGGCAAAGGCAATCAACATGACAAGCTTCCGCTGCCGGTTGACGTGGGACAGGCGCTGGTTGGTTATCTGCGTGCGGGCAGGCCGACATCTTCGTATCGGCAGGTCTTTCTGACGGCTCTTGCCCCGCATCAGCCGCTGGCGAGCGGTTCGGTTTGCGCCGTGGTGGGCCGTGCGTGTGTTCGGGCCGGCATTGAGCGCATCGGGGCGCATCGGCTGCGACACACCACCGCCACCAGCGTGTTACAGGCGGGCGCTTCCCTGGAGGAAGTCGGACAACTGTTGCGGCACCGGGAACTGAACAGCACCGCCATCTACGCCAAGGTCGACCACGGCCGGCTCGTCTCGGTGACTCGGCCCTGGCCGTCTGGGAGCCCGTCATGACCGCCCTGGCCGACGCGTTGGCCGACTACCTCACCATGCGGCGTGCGCTGGGATTCAAGCTTGAACGCGCCGGCGGGTTGCTGGCTGACTTCGTCGCCGAGGCTGGGCGGGTCGGCGCGCAGCGCGTGACCGTCGAGTTGGCGCTGAGGTGGGCCACTGAGCCGGTGGGCGCAGACCCTGTCTGGCACGGCGCTCGGCTGTCAGCGGTGCGCGGATTCGCGCGCTATCTGGCCGCAATCGACCCAGCCACCGAGATCCCGCCTGCTGACCTGCTGCCCGGGCGATCTCATCGGGCGGTTCCCTACCTCTACACCGACGCCGAGATCGCCGCGTTGATGGCGGAGGCCCGGAATCTGCGATCACGGTTGCGGGGGATGACCTACGCCACCTTGATCGGACTGTTGGCCGCCACCGGGTTGCGCATCGGCGAAGCCATCGCGTTGGACCGTGGTGACGTCGATCTTCCCGGCGCGCTGATCACGGTGCGCAATGCCAAGTTCGGCAAGTCCCGGCAATTGCCGCTGCATTCCAGCGTCACCAACGCGTTGACCTGCTACGCCGAGACCCGTGACGCGCTGTGCCCGTCGCCACGCACTGATGCCTGGTTCGTTTCCAACGCCGGCACCCGGCTGATCTATAAAAACGCCCACGAGGTGTTCCACCAGCTCACCGAGCGAGTCGGGCTGCGGGCGCGCGGGCCGCGGTGCCGGCCCCGCCCGCACGACCTACGGCACACCTTCGCCATCGCCACCGTTTTGGACTGGTATCGCGACGGCGACGACGTCGCCAGTCGCATGCCCCTGTTGTCGACCTATCTCGGGCACGTCTCGCCATCGGACACCTACTGGTATCTGTCTGCAGCCCCGGAACTGCTCATCGAAGCCGCCCAACGTCTGGAACCCGACCAGGAGGACCATCAGCGATGACCGCCATCGCCGCGACCGTTCAAGCGTTCTTCACTCAACGGCTCATCACCCAGCGCCAGGCCAGCCCGCACACCATCGCCGCCTACCGCGACACCCTGCGCATGCTGCTGACCTTCATCAGCGAACGGACCCAGACACCGTGTTGCCGTCTGCAATTCAACGATGTCAACGCAGACACCGTGTCAGCGTTCCTCGACCACCTCGAGCATGACCGCGCCAACAGTGCGCGCACCCGAAATGCCCGCCTCGCGGCGATCCACTCCCTATTCGGATTCGCCGCGCAGCGCCATCCCGAGCATGCCGCAGACATCACCCGGGTGCTGGCGATACCTGCCAAGCGCGCCGACCACACCGTCATCACCTACCTCGCCGACATCGAAGCCCGAGCACTGCTCAACGCCCCTGACCGGGCCACCCGCACCGGGCGACGCGACCACGCCATCCTTGCGCTGGCTATCCAGACCGGGCTACGCGCATCAGAGCTAACCGCGTTGACTCGCAACGACATCCACCTTGACACCGCAGCCCACGTCGCCTGCCGCGGAAAAGGACGCAAACACCGCATCACCCCGCTGACCAACACCACCGTCGCGATCCTGAGAACCTGGATAGCCGAAACGTCCGACCCCGACTCAGATCTGCTGTTCGCGACCAACCGTGGCGGCCCGCTGAGCCTGGACGCCCTCGCCCAACGCGTCGCAGTACACGCCGCCACCGCGACGGCATCGTGCCCCTCCCTGGCCAACAAACACATCACCCCGCACGTGCTGCGGCACACAGCGGCCATGCGACTGCTCCACGCCGGAGTCGACACCACCGTCATCGCACTATGGCTCGGACATGAAAGCCTCACCACCACAAGGATTTACCTACAAGCCGACCTCGAACTCAAACAACGAGCACTCGACCGAACCGCCCCCATCACCACACGCCCAGGCCGATACCGACCACCCGACAAACTGCTCGCATTCCTTGAATCCCTCTGAAATTATGCCGACAACAACTCCACCGAAAACCCACTGACCAGCACAGACTCCCTCAAAATCGGCATAACCGCCGACTCGGCATAATGCCGATTATTCCGATATCGGAATAATCGGCACAGCATCACCCCGTTGTCGACGCTGGTCACCCCATCGGCCTCCCACTCGTTGATGTGGTGGGCGTCGCACCACGACGCCGGCCGGCCGCACCCCGGAAACGCGCACCCGCCATCCCGGGCGATCAGCGCCTTACGGATCCGCGGTGGGAACAAGCGTTGCATCCGGCCCACATCCAACGGCGCCCCCTCACCGTCGACCACGATGGTGTCGATGGTCGCGTCACACGAGATCAGGGTCGCGGTCTTCTTCGTGACCGGGCCGGTGAACCCCAACTGATCCACCGACTGTTCGACGGCTGACCCCCAGCTTGGTGTGGTGGCGGGGCGGATGAGGCTCACGTGGGGCAGGACTCCGCCGGAGGTGGGGCGCTCATACCCGGATAGGTAGGCCCGGATGACCTGGGCGAACCCGTCAGCACGGCGTTTGCCCACCGGCCGCCGATCTACCGACCCGTCCGGGCCCGGGACCGGCCGGCATAAGGCGTCCAGGGCGGCGTGCAACTCCTCCCCGGCGACCACATCCAAATCGAAGGATCCGACGATGCGGCCATCGGCGCCCTGGGTCAGGGTCATCTCATTGAGCGCCTCATCCTCAGCCACCGGCACCGGCGACGCCGGTTTGTCGGGGGTGCGGGCGATCGCGATCGCCCGGGCTTTCTTGGCAACCTCGGCTGGGGAGCTCTGCACCATCAACGTCGCGACGACGTCGGCGCGCTGCTGCTCGTCGAGGTCGACCCGAGCCCCGATATGAGCCACACCCACACCGATGGCGTCCGCCAACTCGGCGCCCATCGCGGCGAGACGCTGCGCTTGGGTGACCGCCGGCAACTCATGGGCCGCGCGCCCGACCCGGGCCAGCCGGTACGCCGTCCCGGGCACCACACCGAGGCCGGTCAATAACTGCGCCCCGGAGCGTAGATGCCGGCGGGTGGGGACACCGGCGCGTTCGGCGGCGGCGGTCGCCGAGGCCAGCACATGATCGGCCAGATTCCGCAGACCCACCGCCGCAACCAGCACCGCGTCCAACCTCGGCTCGTCGAACACCCGCGTCGGGTTGTACAGCAGATCGAACAACCGCCGCGACCCGTCATCACCGTCGGGTGGGCCCGGGACCGACGAACCCGGCGGGGACGAACCAGGTGGCGATGACGTCGGCGGTGCGACGAGCGCTGGCGGCGAGACGGTCACCGCCGGAGGGCTGGTCGTCGGTGGCGGGGCGAGCTGATCAATCAGCGTCCCCACGAACCCGTCGAGCTCACAAATGAAGGCGTCGAGGCCAACGGCCTCAGAAACTGTGGATTCCATTCGATACCGGACTTCCAACCGTCGCACTGGCTGTGCGATTCACTTAATACAGATGGCCCCCAACGCCCCGACCGAGACCGGAACCGTTCAAGCCGCGCAATGACATCGAGCGGGCGCGAAGTTTCCCTCCCCGGAAAACTTCTTGTCGAACATACTTTCGATTGTACGCTCCGTCGGCGACACCGGCAACATTGCGAGGGATGTCACTGAAACCGCTGATCAGAGGTACTTTTTCGACCACAACCGCACCCTACTCCGACCCTCCGACAAGTCACCGACCACGGGTTTGAGGCTTCAACGCCAGAGCGATCCCGATGGGAGCGGCAAGCACGGTGCGGACAGGCGGGCTACCGGTGCCCCACACGCAAACCCCTGCCCGGCAGTGCCGGCAGAATCAAGCCGTCGTCAGCCCTATCGCGCCCGCCACCGGAGGACTACCGTCGGAGCCATGGGCGAACTAACGATTACGCGCAAGGTCGGAGCCGCATTGGCTGTCGCATCGCTGATCAGTGGAGTCACCGCGTGTAATTCTGGCACCTCCGGCGGCCCGGAGCCGACCACCACGACCTCGACAACCTCCACCGAGGCCGAGCCACTCACCGGGTTCCTGGAGCCCACCAGCGGCACCGAGGGCAAGGTGACCTACCAGGCGGATCTGCCGCAGGTGCGCGGCGGCGAACCCGCGGTGCGGGACAAATTCAACGCCGATATGAAGGCCGCGCTGGACAAGTACCTGCAGCCCACCGAGGACAACCGATCGGTGACCGTCGCCCCCGGCGCGCTGGTCGATGAGGTGAAATCCGAAGTGACACACGTCGGCACCGGGTCGGTGTCCGGAGTGCTGATCCTCAACATCTCCGTCGAGCAGGCGGCACACCCGTTCAACGAGGTCGCAACCACTGTCATCGACGCGCGCACCGCGGACCCGATCAACATCGCCACCCTGTTCACCGACGAAACCGTCGGTCTGACCGCGCTCGTCGACGCCATCAAGACCGAGATGGCCGCTGACGAGCGGTTGGCCAACCAGCCACCGCCGGACGCCACCCCCGAAGCGCTCAGCCGCTGGGTCGCTGACGACGACGGACTGGAGATCTACATCCCCGTCGCCCATGTACTCGGCGACTACTACGAGATCGGTGTGGAGTGGGATGCCCTCGCGCACGTGCTCGCCCCGGGAATCCGGGAGACGCTAAGCACCTGAGCGAAGGTCATTCGCAGTTGTCGCGCGGCAGCAACTCGATGACCGCAGTGCCCTGCGGACACTTCAGCATCGCCCAAGGATGTTCTGCCAGTTGACGATCCACCAACTCGCAAATGTCCAATAGGTGGTCGATCTCGTGGAGGAAGTCGATGCCCAGCTGGTGCGCCGCCTCCTCGATTCCGCAGCCGAGTGTGATCGCGCCGTCGCGGGAGTCGCCGTCGAGGAAGTCCCCTTCGGCAACTCGTAATTCGGGCCGTCCGTCCGTCCGCGGTATCCACCGTATGCGGCATCCGACGTCGTGGAAGCCCGGCATCCGCGGATCCGGATCGATGTAGCAGCTCGTGTCGTATGCCATGGCGGCTCCTCCCCGGCGTTCGATCGCCAACTGGACCAAGCATGGCGCCGCCCACCGACAAGTCCCTTCGACAGCCGGATCCGCAGCCCGAATCCGCAGCCGGATCGACAACCGGAATCAGAGATCCTCCACCACCACGCGACGCTCTGCCAGACTGGAATCATGCCTCCCAGCGCCAGGCCCCAGGACGAACCGAAACTCACGCTGAGCTCCCTGGGGGCCGCCAGCACCGTCACCGGATCCAAGCACCTGCTGGAGTCCGACGGCAGACGCGTCCTCGTCGACTGCGGATTGTTCCAGGGTCTGAAGAACCTGCGTGAGCTGAACTGGAAGCGGCTGCCGGTCGAGGCCGACGGCATCGACGCGGTCGTCATCACCCACGCCCACCTCGATCACACCGGCTATCTCCCGCGCCTGGTGCGCGACGGCTACCGGGGCCCGATCTACTGCACCCCCGCCACCGCCGCGGTCGCCGAGATTATCCTCCGAGACAGCGCCTACCTGCAGGAGCGCGAGGCGGATCTGCTCAATCGGCACCACGCCACCAAACACGCCCCGGCTCAGCCGCTGTACACCAGCGACGACGCCGAGCAGGCGATCAAGCAGTTTCGGACCCGGCCGTTCGGCCAGGAGTTCACTCTGCCCGAGGGCCCGACGGTCACCTTCCGCCGCGCCGGCCACATCCTTGGCGCCGCGACCGTCGACCTCGCTTGGCAGGGCCGGCGCATCGTGTTCACCGGGGACCTGGGTCGCTACGACGATCCGCTGATGTTCGACCCCGAGCCGGTGCCGGCTGCGGACTACCTGGTGATGGAGTCAACCTACGGCGACCGGATCCACGAACAAACCGATCCACTGGACATTCTCGCCGCCATCATCGATGAGACGGTGTCCCGCGGCGGCACGATCGTCGTTCCGGCCTTCGCCGTCGGTCGCGCGCAGATGCTGCTCTATCTGCTCTGGCGGCTGCGCCGCGCGCACCGTCTTCCCAACATCCCGGTGTACATGGATTCCCCGATGGCGATCAACGCCAGCAACCTGCTGAGCACCTTCGCCGACGATCATCGGCTCAGTCCCGAGATCTATGAGGAGATGTGCGACATCGCCACCTACGCGCGCGATGTCGAAGAGTCCAAACTGATTTCGGCCAGCAACGATCCGAAGATCATCATTTCCGCGAGCGGGATGGGAACCGGCGGACGAGTGTTGCACCACCTCAAGGCGTTTGCGCCGGATCCACGTAACACCATCATGCTGACGGGCTACCAATCCCCAGGCACCCGGGGTCGCGCGATCGCCGACGGTGCGCCGCAGGTGAAGATCTACGGCGAATGGGTCCCGATCAAGGCGCAGGTCGCGAATCTGCGGATGCTTTCGGCGCACGCGGACTCCAACGAGCTCATCCGCTGGGTCTCCGGTTTCACCACGGCGCCCCGGCGAACGTTCATCGTTCATGGCGAACCACAGGCCGCAGAGACCTTGCGATCACGGCTCAAGCGTGAACTCGGCTGGGAGGCAACCGTTCCCCGCCAGAACCAGCTGTTCGAGCTCTAAATCCCCAGCTGCCAGGCCAACTCCGGGCCACCCACTTCCCGAATGAATTCCGGGTCTCCGCACACCACCAGCTGATCGCGCGCCCGGGACAGCCCGACGTACAGTCGCTCGCGGGAGCGGTCCCGCACGCCGGTCTCGTTCACCACCAGCACGACGGCCCGACGCTCCAGGCCCTTGAAGCCGAGGACGTGCCCGTAGAACACCTGCTCGGCGTCCCAGAAGCTGTCCCAGTACGACGTGTTGCCGTCGGCCTGGCGTTCCACTTGCTCGGGATGCCTGCTCCCGGTGACCAACAGGGCGAGGTCTTCGGGGCGCCACCCTTGCTCCAGCAGCCATTCCACGTGATCGTCGCCTACGTCCATGGCCTGGTCGGCAGGGCAAGCGACGAACTTCACCGACGGCCCATCGCCTCCGCGCAACCGCATCGGGTGATCGACCAGCGGCTGGAAGGCCTTTCCGATCTGGCGGGTGTTGCGCAGATTGTGGTCGAGCACCAGCGGGACCAGCGGCACCGGAGGTGAACCATGTCGGTCGAAGACCCGCTGGCCTTCATCGGTGAACACGTACAGACCGCCGGTCTCCTCGTCGCGCAACGCGCCCAGCAGCGGTTCCCACCAGGCGTCGGCGAAGTCCTGCGCCTCGTCGACGACGATCGCGTCGAAGCGGTGCCCATCGTCGAGATCGGCTGCCAGCGAGGCCATTTCACGGGGTAGTTCTTGCTCCCAAAACCGTGCGGTGTCCGCGTTGCGCAGCGTCTCGTCCGGGCCGGCCGGCGCGCCCCAGGTCTTGCCGAGGTCGTGGAACTCCCCGACATAGGCCGGCTGCTGATTGCGCGGCCATCCGGCGGTCACCCGTTCCAGATAGGACGCCAGTCCGTGCGAGTAGCAGACCAGCGCGACACGTTTCCCCTCGCGCGCCAACCGTCGGGCCTGCTCCATCGCCAGGAAGGTCTTTCCACTGCCAGCCCCACCCCGGATCTCTACGCGGTTCAGCAACTGGATGGCGCCCAGGATCATGGACTGCTGCTCGGTGAGAATGTCTGCCGCACTCTCGTTTTCGACGGCCCGCGACACCACCCCGGCCTGGGGTAGCCCGCGTCCGCCGAAAGCCACCTGGAGTTGGTCGATTCCGTCCCCGGTCAGCAGCGGCCGGTCGAGTTCCTGATCAAGCAGGACCCTGCGGAGCTTTCCGACGATGTCGTCGAGGTCGGTTCGGTCGATCACCTTCCAGCGTGGGCAATCCGCCAACGCGAATCCCTCCGGCAGTTCGGTGTTGGGCAGCACCACCACGTGATCCCAACGCAGCCGGCCCTGGGTCCAGCGCGGGTCCGACTCGACGAAGCTGCGCAGCGCGTAGCACGCGTCGCGGGCCTGGCGAACCGGCTCGATGCAATGCTCCTGCCCTCGGCGGATCTGCCGCCAGTTGGTCCCGTCGTGCCAGACCTGGCCGCCCTTGACCTCGAGGCAGACGATGCCGGCGCCCTCGATGGCGACGACGAAGTCGACCTCGTGGTCCTTGAGGTGGTCGGTGACGCGCTTGCCGGCGACCAGCACGTCGCCGGAACCCAGCTGCTGGTTCAGCAGCGTCCACACCTGGCGCTCGGCCCCGTTGGCCAGCCGCGGCTCGCCTCCACGAGCATTCGACACACGGATCCCCTCGCCCTGGCTATGACGGCTTTCAGCGAGGCTATCGAATGCCCGACCTGCGCGGACCGCGACCCGCACTACCATCGATGACAAGCTGCTGTGGGAGGCGTCAATGATCCGGATGGTCGTTCCGGTGCTGCTGGTCATCGGGACCTTCGTGCTCGTGTACATGGCAATGGGGGCGCTCGGTGGCTCGAAACAGCCATTGGGCCCGGCCCCGGCCACCCCGAAGGGGGCCCTGAGCTCGACCCAGTGGACGGTGCTGTCGCTGACGGGACTGCTCGCGTTCAGCGGCGCCATCGCTCTCGCGATTCTCACCGACGGGTTCTGGTGGGCGATTCCGGTCGCCGCCTGGATCGCCGGACTGATCGCCACCCGACGGTCGGCCAAGAGCCGCGGGGTGAAGGCCGAAGCGGAGGAACAGGCAGCGCAGGAGGCGCACATCGACGAGCTCAGCAAGCCGGAACGGGTGCTGCTGGAGAACGCCGAGGCCGCCGTCAAGCGCATCCAGAGCACCGAGGCCGCGCAAGCCGGTTGGCTCGGCGATCCCGCGGATCTGGACTTCAGCGCGGACCTGCAGTTCATCGCCAACAACACCGCGACCGCACGCCGGTTGCGCAATCTCATCTTCGAGCTGGGCGAAATTCCGAATCCCAGCCCGGCGGATCGCACCTTGATCACCGATGCCGAACGTGAAATCGACAGTCTGGCGGTGCATTCCATCGAGCGAACCCGCCTGCTCGAGTCGTGCGCGGAGAAGGCCGAACGGATCGACGAGTCGCTGCGCGAGGATCGGGAGAACGAGCGCAACGAGTTGCACCGCGACGAGGTGCGAGCCCGGATGTCGGCCCTGCTCTACGGCACCGGCAGCGGCGCCGGCACGGCTAGCCCGACCAGCACGCCCTCGGCATCCGCGGACCGCGTCGTCGCGCTGACGGCGGCGTTCCAGGAGCTCAAGGACACCATCGACTTCGACCGGACCGCCGCGGGCATGATTCCTCGGGACCTCGACCGCTGAGCAATCCCCGCGCAGCCAGGCCGGCGCACTCAGTCCGCGCGCACTCACGCCGGCCACCCATTTACCCGGTTCCTGTGAAAAACCTGAGCACGGCGCCCTAAGGTGGCGTAAGTCCACTTCTACTTGGGGGGTTCCCGTCATGGTCCGTGTGTTGTCCGCTTCCGCCCTCGCCATCGGAGTGCTGGGAGTGACCGCCGCGCCCGCGGCGGTGGCCGCGCCTTACAAGAACTGCTCCGAGGCCCGCGCCAACGGCGACACCGACATCCCGTCGTCCAGCGACAAGTACGGCAGCCACCTGGACAGGGACGGCGACGGCATCGGTTGCGAGTCCTGATCCGCGCGCTGCTGGCAGCCCTGCTGCTGACCGGGCTGGTCAGCTGCTCCACGCGGGCCACCGCCGAAGTCGTCGACACCACCGCCGTCGTGCTTCGGGTGGTCGACGGCGACACCATCGACGTGCGCGACGACAACCGCGGCCGGCTGCGCATCCGGGTGCTCGGCATCGACACTCCGGAGACCAAGAAACCCCGATACACCGTCGGCTGCTGGGGTCCGGAGGCGACCGCGTTCGCCCAAGAGCAGCTGCTCGATCAGCGGGTGGCCGTCGTGTACGACGACACCCAGGACCTGCACGACCACTACGGGCGCACGCTGGCCTACCTGGTCAAGGCCGACGGCTGGGACTACTCGGTGGAGGCCGCGCGGGCCGGGACGGCGCACGCCTACATCTACGATGACAACCCGGTGCAGCGGTACCCGCTGATCGCGGCCGCCGAGGCCGAGGCCCGAGCAGCCGGGCGGGGTCTCTGGGGCCCGCCCTGCAACGGCAACACCGAATCGGTCCGGCGCTAAGGAGGCCAGTGTGGCCACGGCAATCATCATCGTCTCCGCGGTGTTCTTCGCCGGCATGGGCGTGGTCGCGATGGTCACCCCGGACGGCACGATGAAACCGTTCGGGACGGTGCTCCCCCAGTCCACCGCACGCGCCGAGATCCGCGCGGTCTACGGCGGGTTCGGGTTGGCGATCGCCGCGGTGCTCGGCTACGCCGCCGCCACACCGGGCCCGGTGCGCACCGGGATCCTGCTGACCGTCGGCGCGGCGATGGCCGGGATGGCGATCGGGCGGGTGGTGTCGGCGTTCATCGACGACCGAACCCCGTTCTACCCCAACTGGTTCTACGCGCTGGTCGAGGTCGTTATCGCGGCCCCACTGTTCTTCGTGGCCTGCGGCTGACTCAAAACCACGTGGTAGTCCGCGTCGATCGGGCGGCCCAGCATCTCGATCATCTTGTCCCGCCGGAACGGCCACAGATCGATGGTGTTCCCCTCGGTGAAGTACCACGAGTTGCACCCGGTGTTCCACACGGTCGGGCCCATCGCCACGGCGACCTCGTCGTTGAAGCGGCTGGTGGCCTCCTCGGTCACCTCGACCTGCGAGAGCTCCCCGGCGCGGAACCGCTCCAGCCAGGCAGCGATGTACTTCGCGGTCAGTTCCGAGGAGTACTGCAGGTGGATGGACCCCGACGGCGAGTTCGGGCCCAGCACGGTGAACAGGTTGGGGAAGCCGGGGATGGCGGTCATCGCATACGCCCGCGGCCCCTTGCCCCAGGCGTCGTCGATGCTGAGGCCGTCGCGGCCGATCACCCGCATCGGCCGCATGTAGTCATGTGCGCGGAATCCCGTTGCCAACACAATGATGTCGGTCTGGTGCAGGGCCCCGTCGGCGGTGCGGATGCCGGTCGGGGTCACCTCCGCGATGTCCTCGGTGATCAGCGCGGCGTTGTCGGCTTGGATCGCCGGGTAGTACCGGCCCGAGATCACCTGCCGTTTGCACAGCGGCTCGTAGTCGGGGGTGAGCTTGTCACGCAGCTCCGGGTCGCGGACCTGAAGCCGTAGTGACAGGCGGGCGTAGTTCTGCACCAGGCTCCGCCGCCACGACGGTCGGGTGCAGATGTCGGCCAGGATCTGTGATCCCCACAGCAGCGAGTCGAACATCCGCTTGTGCAGGCCCGGATACCGGCCCAGCAACGCCGCGGTTCCGGGCAGCTGCGGCATCGACATGGGCGCCCACAGCACCCACTGCGGCGAGCGCACATAGTGCTCAATGGACGCGGCGACGCGTTGCAGCGCCGAAACCACCTGCACGCCAGTGGATCCGGTGCCGATGACGGCGATCCTCTTGCCGTCGGTCACCAGATCGTCGTCCCAGCGTGCGGTGTGCACGACGGGACCGTCGAAGTCGTCGAGCCCCGGGATGTCGGGGATGGCGGGATGGTGCAGCACCCCGGTGGCGCACACCACGAAGTCGGCGACGTGGGTGTCGCCGGCGGCGGTGGTGACCGTCCAGGTCTGCGCCGCGTCATCCCATTCGGCGGCGACGACTTCGGTGTTCAGCTGGATCAGCGGCGTCAGACCGAGTTTGTCGACGACGTCGCGGTGGTAGCGCTGGATGGCCGGCCCGTCGGCCCAGACGTGGTTCCAGTCCGGCTTCGGCGCGAAGCCGAACTGGTAGATCTGGGAGGGCACATCGCAGGTCAGCCCCGGATAGTGGTTCCAGTGCCACACGCCGCCGACATCGGATCCCTTCTCCAGCACGGTGATGTTGCCGAACCCGCGTTCCCGCAGCACGTGCGCGGTGCTGATCCCGGCGACGCCGGCGCCGATGATGACCACGCGGGGATCGCGGCCGGTCATGCGCTCGCCTCGGCCGTCAACGCCCGACGCACAGTCTTGGGCGCGGTGACCATCGCCGCTTCGAACGCGGCGCGGCGGTGGCCGCGGTCCATGAAGTTCGGGCCGAGTCCGGCCAGGTCGGCGCGGTCGGGGGTGATGACGACGACGGTCGTGCCACGGGCGCGGGCCGCGGCCACCTCCTCATCGAGGGTCTTGGACATCGGCCGGCGCAACAGGGCGTCCTCCAGCAAGCCGCCGATTCCCGGAACACGTTGTCCGGCAGCCGAAGCCATCGGCGCGATCACGTAGATGACATCGGCTTCGTCGGCGCCGATCAGGTCGACCGATGCGGTGGAGCGGGCGCCGCCGTCGACGTAGCGGTGGCCGTCGACGGCGACGACGGGCATCCAACCGGGAATGGCCCAGGACGCGCGCAACGCTTCCCCGACGGTCGCGGTCGGGGCGCCGGGCGCACCGAAGGCCACCCGCCGGCCGACGTCGATATCGAAAGCCACCATGCGAGAGCCTGGGTGCGCCAGCCAGGGGCCCTCGGCGAACCCGTCGGCCAATCGCTGCAGCCAGCTCGCGTCGCCGCGCCCCTCGGGGGCGATCCCGGTCAGCGCGGCCAGCCCGGATTGCGAGCGCAGCAGGCGCGGGTTCAGCAGCCGGGGAGCGGGCAGCGGCGGCAGGTTCGACGGGGTGTCGGCGAGGTGCGCGCTCAATCGCGGGTCGGCGCTCTGGCCGCGCTGCATGGCCACCAGATCCTCGACCCGCACGCCGCCGCCGATCATGGTGACCATCTCGGCGCCCGCCGAGGTGCCCTGCAGGATGTCGAAATCCCCTGCTGCGACGCTGATCTCATCGCACAGCGCGGACAGCGCCGCGATGATCCAGGCGCCGCCGATGGTGCCGCCGCAACCGATGACCAGCGCGCGTCGGGTCATTTCGCCGCCTCGCTGATCTCACCGTGCTCGCGGGCCTGGCGTTCCAGGCGGTCGGTATAGGCGGCGCGACCGTCAACGTCGATGGAGGTCAGCGCACGACGGTCGTCGATGAGCCGGCGGGCCACGTTCTGCACACCCTCGGGCACGAAGCTGCGGGCGTCCCAGGCCGGGGCGACCCATTTCGGCACCGATCGGCGGGCGGCCTTCGAGCCGGTGACCTCGAGGATCGCGGCTGCGACGTCCTGCGGGTCGACGGTCGGCATCCCGCCGCCGAGCGTCGCGCCGGAGGACAGTTCGGTGCGCACCGCCGACGGCAGGATGGCCGAGACGCTCACCCCGGTGCCGAGGTATTCCTGCCGGGCGGCCAGGGACGCGCCGAGCACCGCGAACTTGCTGGCGTTGTAGGTGACCATGCCGGGGATGGCGATCATCCCGGCCATCGAGGCGACGTTGATGATCTGACCGCGACCGCGTTCGACCATGCCGGCCACCACGGCTTGCATGCCATTGAGCACGCCGCGCACGTTCACGTCGAGGATCAGGTCCCGGACCTCTTCGCGCTCGTCGGCCAGCGGGCCCAGCGGCATGACGCCGGCGTTGTTGACCAGGATGTCGACGGGTCCGTCCTCGGATTCGACGCGGGCGACGAAGTCTCTCCAGGACGCCATGTCGGTGACGTCGAGGCGTCCGCCGTTGACGCCGAGAGCGGCCGCGGTGGCCGCGCACACGTCGTCGTCGACGTCGCCGATCCATACTCGCGCGCCGCGGGCGGCGAACAGTTCGGCGGTCGCCGCGCCGATGCCGCGCGCTCCTCCGGTGATGAGGACCCGCAGGCCGTCGACCGAGGGATTCTTGCCGTTGCCCAACAAACCCACTGCGCGCCTCCTCGGCGTTCGAATTAGCGGACCGATATGTCAGTCAGCGTAGCGCAGTGTGACAACGGGCACATCCACCACGCCGAATGACCGCTTCCGCGGTCGGTATACGCTCAGCGCCACCCCCTGCGAAAGGACACCCATGGCCCGCTACGTCAGCGAGACCGTTTTCCCGGCCCCGCGCGAGATCGTCTACGACGTGTTCGCCGACCGGGAGGGATACAGCAGGTTCATGCCGGTGGGATCCAAGCTGGTGCGCGCCGGCAAGGATCAGCGCCAGGGCGTCGGCGCGGTGCACAAGATCGGCCTCGGCCCGATCGGGGCCAGCGAGGAGATCGTCGAGCTCGTTCCCGGCGAGAAGATCGTGTACAAGGTGGTCGGCGGGCTGCCGGTGCGCTCGCACATCGGCGCCATCGTGCTGGCCGACCACCCGGAGGGGACGCTGGTGACCTACTCGATGGATTCGACTCCGTCGCTGCCGGTGCCCGACGCCGTGATCGTCCCGGTGCTGCGCGGCCTGACCACCACTCTGGTCAAGGGCGCGGCCAAGGAATCCAAGCGTCGGGCCGGCAACAGGTAACGGATCTAGCGCCGGAAGCGGCTCTTCGCTTCGGCGCGGACGTTCTTGGATCGGTCACGCAGCTCGACGGCCGCGTCCTCGAGGGCGGCCTGGGCGTCCACGGCCTTCTCGCCGGCGACCGCGGCGGCCTGCTCCAGCCGGGGTTTGGCGACCGCGGCCGCGTGCGAGGCCCGCTCGGCGACGACATTCGCGGCGTGCTCGACGCGCGGCTTCGCGGCCTCGACAAAGCCCGAGATCCGTTCTGCGGCCACATCTTTGCCATCACCGAGCCGTTCGGCGGCGACGGCGGCGGCGTGCTTGGCCTTGTCGACGTACTCGTCAACGTCGATGTGGTGCGAGTCATCGGAGAAGCGGTCGGAGGCGCGGGCGGCCAGCTTGCGGGCCCGCCACTTGACCCCCGGCTTGCCCTCGGTGTCGAAGCCGGCGATCAGCAGCCCACCCATCAGGGAGGCGTCCTTGAGGAACCGCATGGTCTTCTCCTGCCGGGCGACGGGGTCCGACTCCGCCCAGAACTGCTGCGTCACCGCGGCGGGCGCCAGCGAACCGGCGAGCACCAGGGACGCCAACCGCGGCAGCTTGCCGGCCGCCAACAACAGCCCCGCCCCCAGCTGCACGCCACCGTAGGCGCGCGCCAAGGTCTGGTCGTCGAGCTGCGGGGACGCCACCGGGAACTCCATCTCGGCCGCGGTGTCGATCAGCGGCTTGGCCCGGTCGACCACCGGAGCGGGGTTGGTCAGCGCTCGGAATCCGGAGTAGACGAAGACCGATCCCAGGAGCGGACGGGCGATTTGGCGGATCACAGGTGTTTCCCTTCTGCCGCGGACGGCGCGGCGGTGATTGGGCGCGCGGCATCCGCCGCGCACCGTGGTTCGGATCAGTGCTTTCGGAGAGCGTCGATCAGTTCGTTCTTATTCATCGACGAACGGCCGTCGATATCGAGTTCCGCGGCGCGTTCACGCAGTTCGTCGACGGTCCACTCGTCGTAGGACGGGGACTTTCCGCCGCGGCGGCCGACGGCGCTGCGGCTGGTGTCCGCCGCGGCGTTGGCGATCCGCGCCGATTTCTCCTTCGAGTTGCCCTCGTCGCGGAGCTTCTCGTAGAGCTCTTTGTCTTTGACGCTGGGCCCGGGGTCACGCTGTGGCATGGGGCCGCCTTTCGCTGACGTGGTCGGTGTACGGACACCGAGTACCCGCCCGCGCCGGGTTTCAACCGGGCCCAGGTGTCGGCGGCTCGACCGCCGTCCGCCCGAACCCGCTCACACCAGCCTCCGGTGCCCCGTCAGCCACGCCGCGCAGCGGTAGAGCACTTCCAGCGGGGACAGCCCGGCCTCGTCGAGGTCACGTCGCCGGAGGAACGCCGCGCCCGCCCCGACGCGTGCGCCATCGGCGTCGTACCCCCACAGCCGAGCCGGGATGGCATGGGTGCTCAGCCGCTGGGTCCACCAGTCCAGCTCGATAGGCGCGACATCGTCCTCGACGACCAGGTGATAGTCCTGCTTCCGGCACCACTGCGCGCATTCGTCCGGAAGCCGCAGGTCCCACCGTGTGTGTCCATGGCGTCATGGTCGCACCGGCCACCGACAAGTCCGGAGACTCGATCAGCGGCGCACGCGGCTCTTCGCCCGGGCCCGCAACTCCGCGGACTTCTCGTGCAGGTCGCCGACCTTGTCGCTGAGCACAACCTGGGCGTCGGCGGCCTTCTCCGCGGCGACCGCGGCCGCGTGCGAGATCTTCGGCTTGGCCACGGCCGCCGCGTGCGAGGCGCGCTCGGCGGCCACACTCGCGGCGTGCTCGACGCGCGGCTTGGCGGCGTCGACGGCGTCCGAGATCCGTTCGGCCGCAGCCGAACTGCGGTCCTCGAAGCGCTCCCCCAGGTTCGCCGCGGCGGCCTTGGCGCGATCGGCGTACTCGGCGAGGTGCACCGTCTGGTCGGCGACCAGACCGAGCGCCGCTGCCTTCTTGGCGGCTTTCTTGGCCAGCCGTCGGGCCCGCCACTGCACCCCGGGCTTGCCTTCGGTGTCGAAGCCGGCGATCATCAGGCCGCCGATCAGGGAGGCGTCCTTGAGGAAGTCGGCCGCCTTCTGCTGGCGGGCGGCGTCGTCGGGCTCATCCCAGAAGCGGTGGGTGACCGTCGCCGGGGCCATGGTTCCGGCCAGCGCCAGCGAGGAGATCCGCGGCAGCTTCCCGGTGGCCAGCAGCAGCCCGGCGCCCAACTGGACTCCGCCGTAGGCCCGCGCCAGCGTCAGGTTGTCCGGCTGCGACGCCCCGCCCAGCAGGTTGAGGTCGGTGGCGGTGTCGATCAGCGGCTCGACTGCGGCGGCCACTGGGGTGGGGTTCACCAGCGCCCGGAATCCGGAGTAAACGAAGAACGAACCCAGCAGCGGTCGGGCGATACGGCGGATCATTGAGCGAGAGTCCTTTCGGCGCGCGGACCCAAGCGCCTACCGCGGCCCCCGGGCATCGATCAACCCGTTCCGGGTGATCGTGTCCGCCCGATGATAGGCCGAGCGGCGGCAGGTGTCGCGGAAAGCGCGAAGCCTCGCCGCGACACCTGCCGAAGATATGTCGGCGCGCACCCGCGAGCACACTGTCGGCGGCGACGAGCACAATGCTTGGAATGACGAACGCCGAGTTGCTCGAGCAGTTCACGGATTGGCTCAATGAGTGTCAGTACCCCGCTCCGGAGTCGGCCGCGGCCGCGGCCGAGCTCCTCGTCAACTGGTGGAATGGCGCACGCGGCGGTCCGTTGGCGGACGTCGGCGAGCCCGATATTCGTGAGTTCCTGCTGCGCTGGTGCCCGCGACAGCTGACCATGGCGCCGGAAGACGCACCCGGGATGTGCGACGAGTTGGCCGAGTTCCTGCTTTTTCTGGGATTGGGCCGCCGCGCGCCGGGCGGTCCAGCGCACTTCCGCAGGCTCGCCCGGCAGACCCTCGGGTTGTCAGACGCCATGCAAGCCGCGATGGCGGACCCCAACAATTGGGGAATGGCCAAGTCGATGTTCGCGGGGGTCGCGGACGCCGATTCCTTGACGGAGGAGGAGCTGCTCGCCGCCGTTCAGCAGCAGGTGGACGAACACAACGCATTGTCGCTCGAGGAGCGACACGCGCGGACCGACCGGTTCTTCACCGAAGGACCGAAGCTCCTGGAGTTGCCGTTCCCCTACATCCCTCCTACGGAAGCAGAGGTCACCGCCGACGTGGCCGTGGCCGCGCTACCCGCCAAGGTGCGGGCATTGCGCGACTACCTCGGGGAGAACGGCGTGCCGCTCACCGCGAAAGGGAACTTGAAGCTCGCCGACGGGCGGGCTCTGGTTGAGCTCCTGGACACCGGCGATGACATCGACCCGCAAATCGGCTCACGTGTCTTCCGGACGATGTCGACTCAGGAGTTGAGATCCCTGATGTTCCTGGTCGGCGTTGCCCGGCGCGCCGGTGCGGTGCGCCTGTACCGCAACCGGCTGGCGCCGGTCGAAGCGTGGGCGAAACGACCCGATGTCGACGCTGCGGCCAAGTTGTTCGCGTCGGTCATCGAACCGGGGCCGCTCCCCACCGACGGGACGGGGTTCTTCAATGACGTCTACGAAACCGTCAACGGCGGCGTGGTGACCTGGCTGTCTCGGTTGCTGGAGCCCGGCAGCAGCCTCGAGTTCGACGCCATCCACGAGATGAACAAGGGGGCCATACGCGTCCAGTTCGACGACGAATTCATCGAACGCTACGTCTCCGGAACAAGCCTGGAACGGGATCTCAGTCAAGTGCTGGCGGCACTCGTCATGACCGGCGCCGTCCATTGGGCCGACAGGCACGAACAGGCAGATCACTGGGGATCGCCGTTCTGGACGGGCGGGTCGATCGCACTCACCGCCTTCGGGCGGCGCGTGCTGCCTGAGCACCTCGAGGGCGCCGGCATCAAACTTGCCGACGGTCCCGACTTTGCGAACCTTGACGCGAGAGAACTGGTTGATGAACTGAATTCTGCTCCGTCACAAGCACATTCATCAATCCTGGCAGCGTGGCGACCGGATCTGGCTCCCACCGAGCGAGCCGCGTTGGTGGCCGCGATGGCCGGCGAAGCAACCGACTCCTTCAGCCGGATCGCGGGGATCCACTTACTCGGCCACTTCGAAGCCGACGTCGCCGAACCCCATGTGCGGCAATTGCTCGACACCGAGGCCGCGGGCCACGCGGCCATCTGGTTACTCGATCGTGAGTTGGCCGAACCGGAGACGGTGGCCGCGTTCATCACGCCCGCCGTCCTGGTGGACATCCTGTCCCAACTGGTCGAGTTCCCCGACGCGCTGTGCCAGCAGTTCCTCACCGCACCCGATCCGGAACAGCTGCTGGATTATCTCTGGCATCACCCCGCCGCAGAGGCAGAAGCCGTGCTCAACGTCTTGGGAAGAAGCCTGCCCGACCGTCGGCTTGCCAAGCTCGCACGAACTGCCGCGATGAAACACCGCAGCTGGTCGGCCAACCGTGAAAGCAGAGGTCAGGCCTGAGCCCAGTTCCGCAGCGCGGCCATCAGGTCGCGCTCGGCGGGGTCGGACTCGACGTCCGATTCACCCGGGGAGAACCAGTCGGCGAGTTCGCCGACGTGAAGGTCTTCGATTGTCTGGGACATCGTGCTCACCTCACATATCTGGGTTCTTCGCAAAGCCCGTCAGCTGACGTTGGCGAATTCCCGGACCTTGCGGCCCACGGCGGTGGATTCGTGCCAGGTGGCCAGCTGGCTCAGCAGCCGGTCCGGCAGGATCGCGCCGGGGTTGGCGGCCGGCGCGCTGGTGTCGGCGTAGACGATCGAGGCCGGCAGCGGCTGCACGGTCGCCAGCGCGACGGCGGCGGCGACCTGCGGGACGGCCGGATCGTGCTGGTGGGCCAGCGCCTGCGCCTCCGGGGAGTCCTCGGCGGCCTCCAGGAAGTCGCCGGTGACGACGGTGCACGCGACACCGCGGCGGCTGATCTCCGGACGCATGGCGTAGAGGTCGGACTCGTCGTCGCGCTTGCTGGCCAGGATGGGCTCGTAGCCCTTCAGCACACCCTTGTTCGGGTAGAAGTGCGCCTGGTTGCTGGTGACGAACACGATCCGCGAGCCGGGGGCCATCAGCTCCAGGGCGGCGGCGACGAACTTGCGCTGCGCGTCGCGCTTGGCGGCCTTGGCGTCGGCGGACACCGGGACCGCGGTGGCGTTGAGCACCAGGGTGTCGATGTGGCCGAACTGGCGGCGGATGTCGTCGGTCATCGCGGAGACGGAGTCGCCGTCGAGGATGTCGGTCTCCAGGGCGCGGGCCTCTCCGCCGGCGCCGCGGATGTCGGCGACGACGGCGTCGGCGTCATCCCGGTTGTCCCGGTAGGCGACGATGACCTGCGCGCCGTTCTGCGCGAGCTGGCGTGCGACCTCGGCGCCGAGTCCGCAGGATGCGCCAGTGACCAGCGCGACCTGCGGCTGAGTGTCTGTGTGCATATCGCGACCTTTCGCTTGGGTTACGCCCTGTGCGAGGAACTCCGGCTCGGGTGGCCGGGGAGCTTCGGCGGGTATGCCAGCCAAGAGTACACGAAAATTAAGATTCTTAAGAGCCATCCTTAGATAACAATGTGGTCAAGCGTTTCGCGGCCGGAAAACCGCTGCGCAGACCCGGTTGCGCCGCCGCTTGTGCCCATGGTCACAATGGTCGGCATGACCGTCCCACGCCGCGTGCGCGAAGAGCAGGAACTGAAGCCCTACCAGGTCGAACTGCTGAAGCTGCAACGCTGCCTCGAGGACGAGAACCGCCGAATGATCGTGCTGTTCGAGGGCCGCGACGCCGCGGGTAAGGGCGGCACCATCCGTCGGGTCACCCGCTACATGAATGAGAAGCACTACCGTGTCGTCGCCCTGGGCAAGCCCACCGAGGAGCAGCGCAGTCAGTGGTACTTCCAGCGCTACGTCGCCCAGTTCCCCACCGGCGGGGAGATGGTGCTGTTCGACCGCTCGTGGTACAACCGCGCGATGGTGGAGCCGGTGTTCGGCTTCTGCACCGACGAGGAGCACCGCAACTTCCTCAAGGGTGTGGTCGGGTTCGAGAAGGACCTGGTGCGTCAGGGCACCATCCTGGTGAAGCTGTATTTCAGCGTCACCAAGGAGGAGCAGGCCCGCCGGTTCGAGCGTCGTCGCGATGACCCGCTGCGGCAGTGGAAGCTCTCGGAGATCGATGTCCAGGCTCAAGAGCACTGGGACGACTTCACCGACGCGAAGTACCAGATGCTGCGTCGCACCAGCACCAATGACGCCCCGTGGACGATCATCCGCTCGGAGAACAAGCACTCCGCCCGGCTCAACGCGTTCCGCGTCATCCTCAACGCGGTGAACTATTCGGGCCGCGGGGACGACGTCGATTTCGTGCCGGATCCCAACATCGTCATCCCGGCCGCCCAGGAACTCGCTTTGATGGACGCCGACCGCATCCGCAGCGGCAAGTTCACCGGATGACTCGACGAGCAAGCGAGGAAGAGGTCAGCCGCAACACCACCGGGCAGCGCCTCAGCAGGGCCCGGCGGGCTCCCAGGTCATCATGACCCGGTCCATGCCGTCCTCGTCGAGGGCCGGCACCGGCAGCGCGCCCTGATCGGTCCGGGCGCGCATGCCGTCGAGCAGCATCGCGACGTAGCGTCGCCACAGCTGCGGGTCCACTTCACCGGCGAACTCGCTGACGGTGCCGACCAACAGCGCGAAGATCGGGGTGTCCGCCGACTCCACCCCGACGCGCAGATAGCCGTCGTCCTGGGCGCGCTCGACGAGCCGACGCACCACCGGCACCAGCCGGTCACGCGCCTCGCGGACCCGCTCGCCGCCGTAGGCCTTGCTGAACACGATCTCGCGGGAGGCCCGGTCGGTGGCGGTGCGCTCGCACATCTGCCACACGTAGCAGACAAATCCGTCCCAGGAGTTCTCCGCGGCCAGCGCCGCCTCGCCCAGCGCCGTGAGTTTGTCGAGCACGTCGGCGTAGATCGCCTCGATGAGCTCGGCCTTGGTCGGGAAGCGCCGGTAGACGGTGCCGACGCCGACGCCGGCGTGCTTGGCGACGTCGTTGAGGTTGGGTTCCAGGCCCTTGGCCGCGAACAGGTCGCGCGCGGCGTCGATGATGCGCTGCCGGTTCTTCTCGGCGTCGCGGCGCAGCGGGCGACCGAAGTCGGGACAGGGCTTCACGAGCAGAAGTGTAACCAGGGCAACTCTTAACCGGATTGACCTCATCCACTTATCGGGTTAGTTTTTCCCGGAGACAGCTGTCGACACGCTGTCACCGCGTCGCCACCCATGTGAGACCTGCTGAAAGGCCTTTCCGTGATCGGTTTGCTCCGACGTACGTGGCTGCCGATCCTGATCGTGGTGGCGGTGACCGCCGGCGGGCTGGCGGTGTTCAACCTGCGCAAAGTGTTCGGCGCGCACCCCGTGATCGTCACCGAGATCACCTCCGACAACGCCGAGGACTTCAACCCCACCGTGGTGACCTACGAGGTCTACGGCACCGGGAGTCTCGGCGTCATCAACTACATGGACCTCGACGGCGTGCCGCAACGCGCCGAGGACGTGCCGCTGCCCTGGACGCTCACGCTGAGCACCACCCTGCCGTCGGTGCAGCCCAACATCATGGCCTCCAGTGACGGCGACCAGATCAACTGCCGGGTGACCGTCGACGACGAGGTCAAAGACGAGAGGACGGCGACCGGATTGAACGCCCAGACCTTCTGCTACGTGAAGGCAGCATGACCGCCCCCGCCGTGCACGCCGCGCACAAGGAACACACCGGCCTGCCCCGACTGATCCGCACGCTGGCACTGCCGATCATCCTGGGCTGGATCGTCATCGTCGCGATGCTCAACACGCTGGTCCCCCAGCTCGAGGTCGTCGGCAAGATGCGCGCGGTGTCGATGAGCCCCAACGACGCGCCGTCGATGATCGCGGTCAAGGAAGTCGGCAAGGTCTTCCAGGAGTACGACACCTCCAGTTCGGTGATGATCGTGCTCGAAGGCGACGAGCCGCTGGGCCTGGACGCGCACGTCTTCTACGACCAGATGGTCCGCGACCTGCGCGCCGACACCAAGCACGTGCAGCACGTGCAGGACTTCTGGGGCGACACCCTGACCGCCAAGGGCGCCCAGAGCCGCGACGGCCACGCCGCCTACGTGCAGGTCTACATCTCCGGCGACCAGGGCGAGACACTGGCCAACGAATCGGTGGAGACGGTCCGCCAGATCGCCACCGAACGCGAAAAGCCCGACGGGCTCAACGTTTTCGTGACCGGGTCGGCGGCCACCAGCCACGACCAGAACCTCGTCGGCGACGCCAGCATGCGCACCATCGAAGGGGTGACCTTCCTGGTCATCACCATCATGCTGCTGCTGGTCTACCGCTCCGTGGTGACGACGCTCGTCGTGCTGGCGATGGTGGTGGTCTCCCTCGCCGGCGCCCGCGGCGTGGTGGCCTTCCTCGGCTACAACGAGCTGTTCGGCCTGACGACGTTCGCCTCCAACATGTTGGTGACGCTGGCGATCGCGGCGTCCACCGACTACGCGATCTTCCTGATAGGCCGATATCAGGAGGCCAGACGCAACGGCGAGGACAAGAAGTCGGCGTTCTTCACGATGTATCACGGCACCGCGCACGTGGTGCTGGCCTCCGGGCTGACCATCGCCGGCGCGACGTTATGCCTGCACTTCACCCGGCTGCCGTACTTCCAGACCATGGGCATCCCGCTGTCGATCGGCATGGTGGTCGTGGTCGTGATCGCCCTGACGCTGGGGCCGGCGGTGATCACCGTGGTCACCCGGTTCGGGAAGATCCTGGAGCCCAAGCGAAGTGGCCGCTCGGCGCTGTGGCACAAGGTCGGCACCGCGACGGTGCGCTGGCCCGGCGCGATCCTGGTCTGCGCGATCGTCGCGTCGCTGATCGGCCTGCTGGCGCTGCCCGGCTACCACACCAGCTACAACGACCGGATCTACCTGCCAAAGGACACCCCGGCCAACCTCGGGTACGACGCCGCGTTCCGGCACTTCTCGCAGGCCAAGATGAACCCGGACCTGATGATGATCGAGATGGACCGGGATCTGCGGAACCCGGCGGACTTCCTGGTCATCGACAAGATCGCCAAGGCGCTGCGCAACGTGCACGGCATCGCGCAGGTGCAGACCATCACCCGGCCCGACGGCGACCCGATCAAGCACTCCACGCTGGCCTACACGGTCGGTCAGAGCGGCAGCGCTCAGATCATGAACAACGACTACGCGCAGGCCAACCTGGACAACCTGCTGCAGCAGGCCGACGACCTGCAGTCGAGCATTGACGCGATGACCGAGATGATGAGCATCCAGGATGAGCTGGCCGCGGTGTCGCAGCGGATGTCCGACAAGATGAATGTCACGTCCGAGGACATGAACGACACCCGCGATCACCTGGCCGATTTCGACGACTTCTTCCGCCCGATCCGCAACTACCTGTACTGGGAGCCGCACTGCGCGAACATCCCGGTGTGCTGGTCGATGCGATCGATCTTCGACACGCTCGACGGAATCGACACCCTGGCGGGTGATTTCGAGGACATCGTGCCCGAGATGCAGAAGATGGCGGCGTTGATGCCGCGGATGGTCGCGGTGATGCCGGCGCAGATCACCTCGCTGAAGAACCAGAAGAAGACCCTGCTGACGCAGTACCAGATCCAGAAGGCGCAGCAGGATCAGGCGATGGCGATGCAGGAGAACGCCACCGCGATGGGCGAGGCGTTCGACACCGCCAAGAACGACGACACGTTCTACCTGCCGCCGGAGGCGTTCGAGACCGCCGACTTCCAGCGCGGACTGAAGCTGTTCCTGTCGCCGGACGGACATGCCGTGCGGTTCACCATCATTCACCAGGGTGACCCGCTGACCCCGGAGGGCACTTCGCGGATCGAGCCGCTGAAGGTCGCCGCGGCGGACGCCATCAAGGGCACGCCGTTCGAGGGCGCGAAGATCTATCTGGGTGGCAGTTCGGCGACCTACAACGACATGCAGATCGGCGCGAACTACGACCTGCTGGTGGTCGCCGCCGCGGCGCTGGTGCTGATCTTCGTGATCATGCTGGTGCTGACCCGGGCGGTGGTCGCCTCGGCGGTGATCGTCGGGACGGTGGTGCTCTCGCTGGCCTCGGCGTTCGGATTGTCAGTTCTGTTGTGGCAGCACATCATCGGCATTCCGCTGCACTGGATGGTGATGCCGATGTCGGTGATCGTGTTGCTGGCCGTCGGCGCGGACTACAACCTGCTATTGGTGTCCCGGATCAAGGAGGAGATCGGCGCGGGCCTGAACACCGGCATCATCCGGGCAATGGTCGGCACCGGCTCGGTGGTCACCGCCGCCGGTCTGGTGTTCGCGTTCACCATGATGTCGATGTCGGTCAGCAACCTGGTCACCATCGGCCAGGTCGGCACCACGATCGGCCTGGGTCTGCTGTTCGACACGCTGGTGGTGCGCTCGCTGATGACGCCATCCATCGCGACCCTGCTGGGCCGCTGGTTCTGGTGGCCCCAGCACGTGCGGCAACGCCCCCTGCCCCAGCCGTGGCCGAAGCCGCGGGAGGTTGAGGAGGCCGCGGTTTAGCCGTACCCGCGGGATCATCTGCGAAGCTGTCCGGGTGGAAGGAACACACTGAGATGGCCGACGTCGGAACCGAACTGCTCAGCAGGCTCGTCGAGAAGTTGATGATCGACGACGAGTGGATCATCCCGCGCGCCCGCGGCTTCACCTGGTGGAGCTACCGACTCGCCCAGCACGTCGAGGTCGGGCAACCGGTCTCCGACGGCGCCCTCGACGTGTGCACGGTCCGGATCTGGACCGAGATCGTCCGCGACGCCGATCCCGCGACGAATCCGGCGGAGTTCCTCGGCCTCCTCAACACCCAAGCGACGCTGAACGCGCTGGTGTGGCATCCCGATAACGGTGCCATCGGCGACCACTGCACCGCCTACGTGCACAAGGACAATATCGACTGGCTGGCCGACCTGCTGGCCACCGCGGCGGTCATCCAGAATGCCTCCGCGCACGGCCGGGCGCACGGGATCGCGCAAGCCTGCGGCGGCGCCCCTGCGGCGACCGTCCACCCGAAGTCCGGACCGCGGGCCGAGATGGACGAGATTCTGCAGATGCCCGCCCAGGTCCTCGCGCCGGCGGGACGCGAACCTTCCCAGTTCGCCGGCCCCGCCATGGCGAGCGTGGCCGATTTCCTCCACAAGCACGGCATCGTCGGGACCGCCAGCGACACCGAGATCAGTTGCCAGGTGGCGTTCGCCGAACCGCAGGTCGCTCAGGCCGAGGTTCCCGTAGCCGTCGTGCAGATCCTCACCGATGTCCCGCACCCGGAGGCCGGCAATGGCGCGCTCGTACTGCTGGCGCCGCCGGAGTCCGCGGTGATCGACGACCCGGCGGCGACGGCGAACGCGCTGAACCTGGCCGAAGCGAAGGGTCAGTCCGGGGTGCCGCTGCTCGGCGCGTGGTGCCCCTCGCCCATCGACCCGGACACCGCGATCGCCTATTGCAGCTTCCTGCCGAACATGGTCGCCACGGCTGGTTCTGACCAGTTGGAGAAGCAGGTTCTCTTTGCGCGGAACCGGTCGATGTTCGCGTCGCAGTGGCTCGACTGAGTCAACTGCGCGGTGTCAGCCGCCGAACGGCGGGGTGACCCGGTCGGCCTCGACCGTGACGATGATGCGCTTCTGCGTGTCGCCGCCGTAGTTCGCGTACGGAGCGCCGGTGTACTTGTGCGCGATTTCGTCGATGCTCTCGGCGCCACCCTCGGTGGTCATGGACACCGCGCGACCGCGCACGCCGTAGTAGCGGGTCAGATCGTCGGGGTCGACGACATTCAACGCGATCCGGGGTTCCCGGGCGAGGTTCCGCGCCTTCTGCATGCCCTCGACGATATTGAGCACGACGTGCTCGCCGTCGGTGTGCACCCAGGTCTCGGTGAGCTGCGGCGCGCCGTCCGGCATCAGCGTCGCCACGAAACATGGGGCCGGCCTGCGCAACAGGTCGATCAGCCCGTCGGGAAGTGGTTGTTGGGTCATCGGCTGTCTCCTCGTGCTGACCGTTCTTGGCCACAGATTCGCACATGAAGCTGGCAGTCCCCCTGTGCGGGCTTCTTCTCGCGGGCGGTGGCATCATCGGGTCATGAGCACCGACGAGCGCGTCGTCTCGGCGACCCGGCTGATCCGAGCCGATCCCGTCACCATCTTCGAGTTGATCGCCGATCCCGCCCAACAGCCACGCTGGGATGGCAACGACAACCTGAGCACCGCCCCCGATGGCCAGCGGGTGCGGGCCGTCGGCGACGTCTTCACCATGACGCTGACCAATGGCCATGTGCGGGAGAACCACATCGTCGAATTCGAGGAAGGCAGGCTGATCGCCTGGCGTCCGTCACCGGTCGACGCTCCGCAGCCTGGTCATCTGTGGCGCTGGGAACTCCGGCCGGTCGATGGCGGCGCCGAGGTGACCCACACCTACGACTGGACGCAGCTGACCGACGAGTCCCGGTTCTCCCGCGCGCGGGCCACCACGTCCGAGAAGCTGGCCGCGTCCGTGGACCGACTGGCGGCAGTCGCCGAGGCGTGATCGGTCCGATCATTCAGTCCGGGCCGAAACCACGCCGCCCAGTTCCTCGGGGCAGCGCACCTCGCTAACCGCCTCGAGTGCGGCGACTTCCGCGTTCCCTCTGCCCGATATTCATCTTCTGTCGTCACCGTACGACTTGACTACGACAAATCGATCTGAACAGCTCTGAACGGCTCGAATCCGACGCGGATCGCCCCCCGGCGACTACGTCTGCGTGGATGCACGCTCGTCACTGCGGGGACCCGGTTCACAAATAAAAAGATGCGGCGCCGCGCAACCGGTGCGACACTGGCTGGGCTGACAACCTCAGCGTCTCTGCGCCCCACCGTCGCGGCGCCACGTTCGAGTTCATCGCCTTGGCTCCGGCCGGGCGAGACGACTTCCGGAGTTTCGACCATGCCTTACCTGACGCGCATCTGCCGCAGCCCCGGCTGCACCGCCACCCCCGCCGAGGGAAGCCGCCGCTGCGAGTACCACGGCATCGCCCGGTATCCGGCCTACGGGGCCGCAGGCCAGTCTGGTTCGCACGGCTCCCAGTCCTGACGAGGCTCCGGGGTCGCGACAGCATCTGTCTGCGACGATCACTCGGTGAATCGATTCGTCACCGCCGGGCTGCGCCGGGCCGCAACCATGGCCCTGAAAGTGCTCGACGACGCCGACGCCGCGTCGCAGCGCCCGTTCGCCGAACCGGAGATCCTGGCGCCCAATCTGGATTCCCGCCGGTTCGGCTGGACCCACTACGGCGTGATGATTCCGGACCTACCCGAGCCGCACCGGTTCCTCAGCGTCATGTCACTGATCGGCGCGACGGGCGCGCTGGCGTTCGACACCGACCATGCGCTGCCCGGCCCGCCGCGGCGCACCGCCGCCGTGGTGGCCGGGACCGCCGCCTCCCATCCGGGCCACTTCGGCGCCTACCTGTTCGGCGATGACTTCACCGCCACCAGCGACGGCTCAGACCTGCGCTTCGGCGATGACCTGCGGCTGACCGGCCGCTACCCACATTTCCGGCTCACCGGCACACCCGGCGGAGTCGACGTCGATCTGAAGTTGACCTGCAGCGACACCGCGACGTGGTTCTTCCACTCCGCGGTGTACAAACATTTGGGCCTGCTCACCGAGTACCGCGGAACCCTGACCGCCACCGAGACCATCGAGGTCGAGGGGTTGTGCTCATTCGAGTACGCCGCCTGCCCCAGCCCGTACCTGGCGCGGAAGTCACCGCTACCGCCGAAAAGCAAAGCCCCGCTGGACTATTTCGTCTATCAGATCGTCAACCTCGACGCCGAAAATCAGGTCCTGCTCAGCCAGTACTGCTTCGGCGGGGTACCGCTGTTCACCATCGCCTATCACCGGGCACGACACGGCCGGTCGACAACCTTCCGCGATGTCCGCTTCGACGTGACCGCGGTGCGAGACACACCCGAGGCCACCCCGTACGGCATCCCGATGCCGGTGCCGGCGGCCACCCGCTTCCAGGTCCGCGACGACGCGGGTCAGGTGTGGCTCGATCTGCACGCCACCATGGACTCCCCGTTCACCTACGGGCTGGGTTCGGGGTTCGTTACCGGATTTTCTCACCAATCCCGTTGGCGCGGTGCGGAAGTAGCCGGCCGCGGTTACCTGGAGTACATCGACCGACGAGCGCGGTGAGCGCCCGCCGTAGTTCACGAAGCCCGGGACGAGACGATCCGATCGGCCAGGTCGGCGAGCCCGGCGGCGTCCATGCCCGGCCAACCGTGCAGGATCTCCATCCATTCCACCGGAACCGCTGAAACGCCATAGGCCGCGCCCAGCAGTCCCCCGGCGATCGCCGCCACCGTGTCGGTGTCGTGCCCACCGCGAACGGCCGACTCCAAACCCGACTTCAGGTGATTGCCGCCGGCATCCAGAGTTGTGGCGATGGCCGACCATGCGCCTTGCAGGGCGTGCACAACCCACCCGTTCTTGGTGAAGTCCGCCGGCCGGGATCGCTCGGCGACATCCAGGCGCTCCGACCACAGCTCACGCCGGTCGCTATCGATGCGACCCAGTCCGATGCGCGCGTCGATTTCACCCGTGAGGACGCCATGTCGTATCGCCAGACACCACAGCACGCACGCGTCGCCCGCTTCGGGGTCGAAGTGCGTCAGCTCGCCCACCACCCGGGCAGCCTCGACCAGGCCGACCTCATCGCTCAGATAGGCCAGAGCGACGGGCGCAGTCCGCATGAGCGATCCGTTGCCGCCGCTGCGGCCGGCCCGGTCATGGTGCTCGGCGGCCGCCTGCCGCGCAGACGCCGCTCCGATTCCAGCGTGCGCCGACGCGGACAGCACCGAACGGGTCTGAATGCCAACGTCTTTGGCGCTGCGGGACCATCCGTGCCAACGCCGCACAATCCGGTCCAGTTCTGCGTCGTCGAGCAGATCGGCGCCGGTGGCGGCCACCTCGGCGATCGCGATGGCCATCGACGTGTCGTCGGTCCACTCCCCCGGAGCGAACGGCCCGATGCCACCGCCGATCATGGCGATCGGGTAGTCATCCGGGCGTGGCGGACCGAACTCGTATCCGGCGCCCAGCGCGTCGCCGGCCGCTGTTCCCAGCAGGACGCCCACCGCGCGATCACGCTGGTCCGCAGTCAGGATTCTGTCGTACATCGCTTCCCCCTTCGGTCGTGTCGCCACCATAGACAGCGCCTCGGACAATGTCGGTGGCAGAACATCGGGCCATACACTTGCCGGGTGAACATCGGCGATCGCATTTCCGGCTGGGTAGTGGATTCGATCCGCGTCGGCGTCAAAGTCGCCGACGCCGGCCTGGAAGTCGCCACGGTCGCGCTCGGCGCCGTGAAGCAGTCGTTGGGCGAACAGGGCCCGACGACCCATGACGCCATCACCGAACTGCTGCCCGTGCGCGGCGCGATCGTCGGCGCCAACCGGGTCGCCGAACTGACCGAGAGTGACCGCGCACTGGGTCGCATGCTCGCCCGTGGTGGGCCGGCAGATCAGTTGACTGCCCCCGGCGGCGTCGTCGACCTGCTGACCGGATTGCTCGAGCGCGCCTCCAAGGGAGGAACATCCTCGCTAGAGCGGATCCTGGCGCCGGGCGGGCTGGCCGATCGGCTGCTCGCCGAGGAGGGAGCACTGGAGCGCATCCTGGCCGAGGACGGCATCGTCGAGCGATTGTTCGCCGAGGAAGGCGTCATCGACAAGATGCTGGCCAAGAACGGACCGCTGGACCAGATCACCGAGGTCGCCGAGATTCTGAGCCGGCTGCAACCCGCGCTTGAGACATTGATGCCGACCGCCGACACCCTAGAGTCCGCTGTCGACAGACTCAACAAGGCTGCGCAGTCGATGAGTGGCATCACCGATCGCTTTCCGCGGCGGCGAGCGACCGCCCGGGCGAAGCGCAATGCGATTTTGGGGCCGGACGCGTGAACTGAACGACGCGGCCACTTCCGCTGCGACATCACCGGTGCGACAATGCAGTTCGGGGTGGGAAAGGGGCGGGTGGTGATCATCTACACCGACACCGTGAAGACCTGGGCCACACGGCCACCGCGCACTACACGCACCCCGAGCGCGACCGTCCTCGCGCAGACATCGCTGGCGATGCACCTGCAGTTCAACGCGAACCTGCCACCGTCGCCGATGTTCCGCAGTTACGGCTTCATCCGCACAGCGGTGGCCGACGGCGCCCCGATCACCGTGAACGGGCCGTGGCTGGCGGCGTCGGGCTTGTCCGAGCTGACGGTCGAGCTCTTCACCGACAACGGGGCGTCGGCGGCCCTGGTCAACGAGTTCGACACCACCGGCGCTCACGTCGGCGAAAAGGAAGCAATCGCAGCTGCGGTGGCGAAACTTCCGTCCCTCGGCTTGGACGCGGCCGAACTGATCATGAAGATGACGACGGATCCAGCGAGCGCGTCCCGTCCGCAGCGTCTCGACGTCGCCAATGACGCGCTGGTCGACGAGCCCTTCGACGGTCTTTTCCGGTAGCGACGAACCCCTTGCCTGACAGCGCTTCAGATCATGCGAGCGCAATCAGCCGCCGGCGGTGATGTCGGCGTCCGATGGCGCGTACTCAGCGCTGGACCCGAGAACACTGCTGGGGTTCGCGTTCTCGATCCTCGTCGATGAGCCCAGGGCGGACATCGGGTCGTCCAACGACTCCTGGGTGCCGAAGAACGGGATCAGGAACGGGGCGACCATGCCCGGCGGCGCCTGCACCATGGTGTAGACGCGCAGCAGCGGGTTATCGAATACCAATTCCTCGACGGCGCCCCGGGACGCGAGCTGCAGCTCGACGCACAGCGTCTTACCGTCCACGAAGTCGTGGGTTTCCATCGATTCTCCGAAGAATCCCTCCGGGTCCTGGGTCAGGCTCCGCTGCGGTGGATAGCAGGTGCGGGTGTCCCGAACCGATCGGTGGGTGATGGCCACGACGGTGGAGTCCAGGCTGACCAATCGGACATCGCGCGAGTCGATGTCAATCACGGCGGTGGTGGTGCTCGTCGACCCCGGAGGCAGGTAACCCCCGAGCGTTCCGGCCCGGGCGAAGACCAACCGCGCTTCGGCAGGAGAAATCGGGATTTCGCGATAGCTGCTGATCTGGCTTCCGACCGGATTCAGGTGCGAGGCCACATTTTCGGGGGTGGCGGGCTCGTGCAGCGTGGTCTTCGGGTAGGTGACGATGCGGGTCAGCCCGGCAGCCACGTCGACTTGGAACGACCCCCGGTTGTGCAGCGTGGTCGTGGCCTGTAGGTGGATGATCGGCCCGGTCGATCCCAGCGCGACGAGTTCGGTCGTCACGTCGACCAACGGGATCGAGCTGTTGGGCAGGAATTGATTCTGGATCCAGAACTGTCCCAGCCCGGCGAGGGGAAACAGCGCCACGACGACGACGCCGGCCTTACTCAGGGCGCCCACCGCGTATCTGCTCAGGTACACGACCCAGCACAGGGCGATGGCGCCCACCGCGAGGGCGACGCCCGTGACACCGCGCATCTGACCGAACGGGCTGCGCAGGTCGACCATCCAGAAGTAGCCGGCCAGGCACACCACGAAGATCTGGCTGGCCAGGGCGACGAGCGCGGCACTGTGGGAATTCCTGATGACCGCCCCGGTGGCCAGCACGCAGGTGACGCCGATGCCGAGCAGCAGCGCGGTCCCCACCAGATCCCAGCTGCTCTGCGTCAGCGAGGCGTTCCACATTGCCAGCGCCAACGCGATGGCGGCGGTGATCGCCAACCAGGCCAGCAGCAGCATCCGGGTCCGCCGCGTCATGTGGTTCAGGGCGGATACGGGAGGAGCCTCGGACTTCTTGGCTTTCTTCCGCTTCTTGGACTTTTTGGCCTTTGCCGGCTCGTCCTCAGCGACTTGCTCCGGGGCGCCGACGGGCGTCTCGAGTTCGGCTTCCATCTGGCCCCCTCCCCGCGCCCATCGGGCCCGAAGACAGGAAAATAGTATCGGCTCAACGCCTCGTCAGGGGTTGAACTTCGTGCTTCCCTCGACCGGATGCGTCATGCTCACCCACTTGGCGATGCAGTTGTCCCGATCGAATCCTTCCTCGGTGCACCAGGACAGGATGTCGTCGTAGTCGTACGACCACACGCCAACCACGGTCACCCAGAAATTTTGCCCGTCGAAGGTCGACCAGTCCCCCGACCACAGCAGCTTCACGGCCGGGTAGATGCTGCGCAGTCGCAGGTGTTCTCGAAGGATCGCCTCGTTGTTCCAGGTGATCCCCTTCGCCACCAACCCCACACGCTTGGAACTGATTTGAGGAATCCAGCGGTCCGCGAGATTGACCGCGACAACGGGTCCGTCTTCGGCTGCGATCGCCTGCAGCCGAGCCAGGGCTTGCTGTTCTGGACTGGGCCCAGGGGTCACCGTGACGGTGTGGGTTGGCGCGGGTTTGGACGGCTCGGCCGACGTTGTAGGGGTTGGACGCGCGGTCTCGCCGAGCATGAACTCCACGCCGGCCCTGGCCTCGTCTTCGGTGTAGCTCATCTCGTGGTGCTGGCCGATCTGCACCCGATAGAACCGCGAACCCGCCGGGACATCGGAGACTTCGAATGTGAGAAGGCACGCTTCGCGGACGCGACTGCTGCTCTGAATCGAGCCTTTCGCCAGGAGCTTTCCGGTCTCGTCCTCCACCAGGATGGGAGTGCTGGATCCGATGTCTGCGAAGTCGTTCACACCCGCGCAGGCATAGCCGGCCGAAGTCTTCTCCTCGACATCGGAAGCCAGCCGCACCGAGCCCACGAGACTGAAGGAGCCGGCGTCCCGATTCACAGCCTCAGGTTTGAGCACGACGAAGGCCAGCACACCAAGCGCTGCGACAAGCGCGATGACCGTCGCCCCCAAAAGGAAGTTGATCCGGCGGGCCGACGGGGCATCCGGTTGCGATGGCATCGGCGGCTCGGATGGTAAAGCCGCGGGCACCGGCGGGGTGGCAACGGCGACCGGCGCGATCATCGTTTCATCGGTGTTGAAACTCGGGGACGGCGCGACGGGAACGTCCTCGGCCGCGTTCTGGAGCGCCCGAGCGAATTCCACGCAGCTTGGGTACCGCCTCTCGGGGTCCTTCGCCAACGCGCGGGCCAGAACCAGGTCAAGTGGTGCGAGATCGGCTCGGTTCCCGCTGAGCGACGGAGCCGGGGCGTTCAAGTGCTTGCTGATCACCACCGCCGGGTTTGTGTGCGGGAACAGTTGCTCGCCGGTGAGCAGGTGATAGGCCGTGGCCGCCAACGAGTACTGGTCGGCTCGCCCGTCGATCTCGAGGCCCATCAGCTGCTCGGGGGCGGCGTAGGCCGTGGTGCCGACGGTCATGTTCGTGGCGGTCAGACCCGCGGAGTCTTGGTCCGCGACGTCGCGGGCGACGCCGAAGTCCGCCAGCAGCGCTCGGCCGTCTGCGGCCGAAGCGATCAGGATGTTCGACGGTTTCACATCACGGTGGACGAAGCCGTGCCCGTGCGCGTAATCCAGCGCAGCGGCAACACCATTGACGATGTCGAGTACCTCTTCGGTCGCCATACCGTCGGGGTGCTGCTGCAGCAGATGACCGGCGTCGGTTCCATCGACGAACTCCATGGAGATCCACAGTCTGCCGCGGTACTTCCCGCAGTCGTGGACGCCAACGATGTTGGGATGCCACAGTTTGGCCGCGAGATTGGCTTCCCGGTTGAATCGCTCGATGTAATCAGGGTCGGACGAAATGTCCGAGCGCAGCACCTTCAGAGCGTCACGCCGTGGCAGCCGAGGGTGCTGGGCGAGGTAGACCTCACCCATCCCCCCGGAGCCAAGCCTGCGCTCGATCGTGTATCCGGCAAACGTCGTACCGTCCCCTAGCGGCATGGTCGGAGCGTAGCGACCCGCACTGACAACTGCGTCACGAACGGAGTCAGCTATTGACAGCTGCGGCCGCAGCCGCCGTAGAACGTGATGGGCCTGGATGAACTTTCTGTCAGACTCGCCATTCGTAACCGCACTCGCCGCAAACCCAATCCGGCCGCGGCTCTCTGACCACGCATCCCATGGTGGCGACCCACGGCTCCTCAAACGGCCCGCCGATCGGAAACCCGAACCTTGGTGTCTCGGTGCGTCGTTCACCACAATCTGGGCACTCCGGTCGCCTGGCGAATAGGAATGGGGGGAAGCTGGCGAATCCCCCGGACCGCATCGACTCATGGCAGCCCATGCACAACACAGCCGGCCAGTCCTGAACCTCATCGCGATCGCCGTATGAGTCCCACAGCCCTGGTTCGGCTCCACCGTCGACGAAAAGGTCGGTGGTGTGGATGTGGAACTGATCGCGCGCCATGCTCCCCGCGAGCGGCAGGAAAACCCCGCAGGCACCGCAACGCCCCTTGGAGCTCAGCAAGGTCCGCGCCGCCGCCAACGAGCTGTGGCCGAACTTTGCGCGCGCCAGCCGCGTCCAGCTTTTCTTCAGGCAAGACAACCAGTCGTCCAGCCCGCACAGCATTTCCAGGCTCGTCAGCTCCACAATCTGGTCGGCGCGCATCCGCTCGATCGCCGTCTGGATATCGGCGTCATCGCCGACCGTGGCGACTCCGGCGATCACCGATACGGGATCTGTATCCAGCGTGACGATCAACTGATCACCCGGCTCAACATCGGCTGCGATAATCCACGGCCGATACGGCGACCTCGGCTGCAAGAGGGTGATGACGGCGTCCACCCACGGACGCCCATGCACTCGATGAACCGGCTGCCCATTCAATCGGTGGACCAACCGGGCATCCGAATCCACGAACTCGCGTTCCTCATTGAACTCTTCCCCCATGTGCCAATTCTCCCAGCAGGCACCGACAAGTTCGGAGCCTGCTGAAACCTCTCAGTCGGCCCTTGACCTCAGCTTTCTCGATCAATCCCGGATCCTGGTAGGCCGCGACCCGGGAGCGGACGCGAAGTTGATCGAAGAGTTGTCCGACCACTGGAGGTGACGCCGTTGGCGCGAGCATTCAATTCATCGGGCCGAACGATGTCATCCGCGGAGACGCGCGTCCCAGACGATGACTCGCTCTAGAGTTCCGCGCATGGGCGGGCACTTATTCATCGTCAACGGAGACCTGACCAAGCTTGCATGCGATGCGATTCTCGTGCCGACCGACGTGGCCGGCCGTGTCGAGAGTCCATGGCGTTACGTTCTCGACGACCGGGAGTACGTCGATGTCGACTGGGGCGAGAACCTAGCGAAGTTGTACTCGGCGGTTCCCGGTCAACCGCAGATCTGGCTCGGCAGAGTGGGCCGCCCCGGAAAAGGTTCGGACTTTGCCTCATACGCGCCGACGGTCGAGGAATTCATCACCCAAGCAATCGCCGGACTCGATGGCCACCGGATCTACCCATCACCCAAGTTCCGACTCGCCGTCAACGTCGTGGGCTCAGGGCGCGGCGGGGGCGAGCAGAGAAAGGGCCATCTCATCAAGGGCCTGGTAGGCGCGTTGACTGCTCTCGCCGACGAGCACGACGTGGACATCGTGCTCGTTACCTACGGCCACAAGCCGTATTCCGCAGCGCAGCGCGCCCGCCGGAAACTGATCGGCACCGACGACGAGTCGTTGGCGACCGCTTGGCAGTTCGACGCCACCGCGAATCCTGAACTCACCACCTACGCCCGACGACTGGCCGACGACGCTATCGCGCGACACCTCGTGCTATTCATCGGCGCAGGCGCCAGTGCCGGTGCCGGCCTGCCGATCTGGAGCTCACTATTGGATGCCGCGGCCAGCGCCGCGGGAATCGACGCCGACGAACGAAAGCAGCTCGCCAAGATCGACTACCGAGATCGGGCCACACTGATTGAACGCCGCCTCAGGACCTCATCCCCGCAACCGGGTGCTGACAGCGTTTCCCTGAAAAGCATTGTCGCGCATCAGCTTCAACAGCACTCACGCTATTCGCTACAACACGGTCTGCTGGCTTCATTGCCCAGCCAAGAAGCCGTCACCACCAACTTTGACTCGCTCTTTGAGGCCGCCTCACGCATCGACGGTCAGAAAGTCGCGGTACTCCCGGCGGATCCCCGCAACGCGGGCGGGCGGCTCCTTCTCAAGCTGCACGGCTCGGTCAACGATCCCGAGAATATGATCCTTACACGCTCGGACTACCTGAGTATGCCAAGGCGCTACGGCGCATTGATGGGCCTGGTGCAAGGCCTGCTACTGACGCGCCGGATGGTGTTCGTCGGATACTCGTTGAGCGACGAAGATTTCCACGAACTCATCGAGGAGGTGCGGGCGGCTCGTGGAGATCGCACATCCGAGGTGGGCAAAGGCGTCGTGCTCACACTGCGGGACAACCAGTTTGAGCGACAGCTGTGGGAAGGCGACCTCGAGATCATGCCGATCACCACGGCAGAGCCATTCGACATCCCAAAGGCAGCAAGGGAGCTTGAGCTCTTCCTCGACCTCGTCGGGTATCTGTCGACCACATCTGCCGCTTTCTTCTTGGATGAGACCTATAGCGATCTCACCGATGACGAATCCTCCCTTCGTGATGCTCTCACCGCACTCGCACAACAAACGGCGGATAGCTCACCCGGGACAGTCGCCGACATCGTCCGTGAGTTCCTCAACGAGTTAGGCCCATCGTCGGGCTAGTCGCCACGATCTCGTGTTGCCGCCAGCGCAGGAACGCAAGGACCTCGTCGCGGCAGGTTGTCCGACGTGGCGACGTGGAGATCACCGTCGATTGCCGCCCGCGCGGGGTCCGGACGTTCGAATAGCCGGTCAGCACCGTCCGATTCAGCTATACACGGGCAGCCACGAAATCGGCTGCCTGCGCAACCTTTCCAGACTGGACATAGTTCACGTGGGCTCCCATTTCGCGTCACCTGACAGCCCTGAGACAAACCTCGAAACTACCGCCGCCACAGCATCGACAGCGCTGATCGTCCCTTCACATATTTGGTCCATCAGCTGCCGCGTGTAGGGATCGATCTCACCGCCTGACAGGCCGATCGCTGCGGTCGCCACGGTGGCTACTTCCCGAGACCGCTCCGTCGGGTTCACCGGGCGATTCATTTCATCGCTCGTAGCTCTGTGCGCGGGCAACGTCGTCCACAATCATCCGCGCCTGGATCCGCAGGCGCTCCTCCGTCGAGCCATCGGGCTCCGAGCCTGGGTTCTCCTCGCGCCACAACCTCATCATCAGCTGGAACTGCTTCTCATGTAGATCCATGTAACCTGCCACTACTGCCTCCTCCGGTATGAGCCCGCAGTATGGCAGGACGTTCCGACAGCGCTTCCTTCGCCGAAAACTCCCAGGCCGGCGGCCGAGCCCTAAACTCGGTTGCCACGAAAACGGCTGCCTGCACAACCTTTCCCGACTGCACATAGTTCACGTGGGCAGCCATATCCATGCCACCCTCCCATCAGGGAGCCATATCCCTCGCTGATGCCGGTTCAACTGACAGGATCCTAATTCTGCGGGTGCCCGCAGGAAGTTTGGCCGTGACAACCTGCCCCACCCGGGCACCCTCTATCGCCGCGCCCAGCGGTTGCTTGTCGGTGACGATCTCGGGTCCGTCATCCGGTAATTTTTCGAGTCGGTACACCACGGCTTCAGTTTCTTCGGGGGCCCCGCCGAAACTCACCGTCACCCTGGCCCCACAGAGCACGACCCCCTCCGCTGCGATCCGCTTGTCTAGCTCCTCGCGTTCCCAGAACTGACGCCACAAACGTTTCTGAAAGCGCCGCTCGCTGGCACCACCGTGTTGAGCCGGCGTCCGCGGCTCATCCCCATTGGGATCACCCCAAGACTGCGCGTTCCCGAAACTCTGGTAGCACTTTCGACGTTCCGATGCCGCAACCTGCCCAGCCTCAGACGCCGGCACCTGACGGTTGTCACGCAGCCAGGCGATGAACGCTCCGCACGGCCGGTCACCATCCACGCACAGCGCAGGCAACAGCGGCTCACCGCGACTACTGCATTCATCGGCCACAGCCTTGAGCAGCGCGGTCATCGAAGGGCGGTCGTCCCCGGCTTGCTCCAGCATGTTCACGAGACTGGACTGGTAAATCACCGCGCCGGGGGTGTACGCAGCGCGGAGCAACACAGCCCTGGTCGCAGCTATCGCGCGCTTCGGTAGGTTCATGGTTCCCTTCAATCCCGAAACAGTCCGAGTTTCAGTTCCTGCGGCGTTGCTCTCCTGCCACGGTACGACTCACCACCGACAATGAGATCAACGGCAGACTGCGGACATCAAATGACCTCGTGCCAGGATTTAGCAATGGCACGCAAGATGGCTGACCCCGAGTTCCGGACGCAGCAGGAACAAAACAAGACGGACCCGCACATGAAGCGGATCAACGAATTCGTGGCCAGCCTCCAGGACAAAGACGCGGGCAAATGGCTGCCTGAAGTCGCCCCGATGCACGGCGGAGTCGACGCCCGCGTCCTGAGCGTGCTCCGCGACCCGGGGCCTGCAACCAAGAAGGGCAAAGGACCGGGTTTTCTGTGCGTCGAGAACGACGACCCGACTGCCGAACGACAGGCCAACCTCTTCACCAAGTACGGCATCGACCCCCGCGACGTACTCCCGTGGAACGCCTATCCCTGGTACATCCACGAAAGTGCCAAAGCTCCGAACGCTGCTCAGTTGGAGGATGGTGCCGACGTTCTCTGCAGGCTCATCGGCCTGCTTCCCGACCTGCGCGTCGTTCTCCTGCAGGGCCGGCACGCGGAGAATGTGTGGAAGCGTGTTCTCAAACGCCGACCGAACATCGAAACCGAGCTCAGTCTGACGGTGGTCGGCTGTATTCACCCCAGCCCCCAGGCTCTGTGGGCCAAGCCACCCGTTCCCGAGCAACGCTTAGCGAAACAGCAGAAAGCCTACGAAGCGACCGCCGCCGCACTCAAGGACAAGGCTTCGCCGAAGTAACCGCTTGCAGCATCTCACAATTCAGAAGCCGGCGGAAGATCCTGACTCGTCGCCGCCGGGTGCTGCCTGAGCGCATCGAGAATGCTTCGCATCTCGGGGAACTCGATGAACACCGAATCCCAGGCACCCCCATGGCGGTGCGCCCGCACGATGTAGAACGCCCACCCGCGCAGCAGGTCGACACCGGCCCATTCGGGCACACGACCGTGTTGGTCATAAGCACGTTTCAACGGCTCGATCTGCGTCCACAGGTGGTCAGGTCCCCCGGCGATCCTGCTGTAGCCGTCGTAGGTGTGTGCCCACTCGATGACGGACTGTTCGTAGCTGTCGTACACCTAAGCCCCCTGCTCGATCAGTGTCTTTATCTCCTGGTACGCCGCAACGCGGGACATGACCCGCTCAGCTCCGGAGTCTGCCGGCGAAACGCTCGGGGCCTTCGCGATTCCGTAAAGCATGCCGTGCAACTGGCCGTTCAACTGCGCACGCTCGTCGGCAGTCCGCGCCGACTCCCGCTCTCTCGCCAGGGACTCGTCGATCCGTCGGGCCTCGCTCGCGCACTTCTTGATCAGGTCGATGCGGTCGAAGGCGATGCGGTCGATCTTCGACGCAGCGGCTTTCGCGTCCTTGAGGATCTGGCGGTCGCTTTCGGACGGCTCGGCCAGCTCGGACAGCTTCTTCGCGGTCCGGCGCAGGGCGATCGCCCGCTGCAGATCGTCGAAGGTGCAGCGCAGGTCGGCGCTGAAGTCGATCTCGCCGAGCCACCCGTCGCGGGCGGCTTCGGTTGTGGAGATCTGCTCGACGGCCTTCAACGCGACGTTGAATCGCTCCGCGTACCGCGGGCCGATTAGCTCACGTCGGTGCTGTCGCTCCTTGTCCCCATTGCCCCGCATGACGGACGCGGGAATCTCGCGCTGGACCGTGGCGGCCCGTTCCTTCCCGAGCTCACCACTGGTCCAGACGACCAGCCCGATCACCACCCCGACGACCACCAGGATCCCGAGGCCGACCCCGACTTCCTTGGGCACGACGGCGATCGCGGCGGCGATCCCGCCCACAACCATCACCACGAATGAGCCGACCGCGAACAGCGCAGCTTCGTCTGCGCTGTTATTGCCCTTCTTCCCCATGACGTTCCCCCAGACCCGCCGGCCACATGACCGGCTGGTTGGACACGGTAGATCAGGGCACCGACAGTGCCGTCCGATCCGGTCGCCGCGGAACGGCGGGTGACACTCTAGACCCGGGCGGCCACGAAATCGGCTGCCTGCGCGACCTTTCCGGACTGCACATAGCTCACGTGGGCGCCCATATCCATGCCGCCCTCCCAGCAGATCGGGTCGCCGACGTTGCACTGATCGATGGCGTTGGCGGCGTACTGCGGAGCCAGGCTCGGCAGTGCCTGACCGGAGGCGAGCATGCTGGAGAAGCTGCTGCGCGGGGCGCCGAACAGCGCGCTGGCCGCGACGTGGTCACCGGATTGCGCCGTGGCCTCGTTGGCGGCCAGCTGGACCACCGCGGCCCCCTGCGAGAAGCCGCCGAGCACCATCTTGGTGTTCGGGCAGCTGGCCGCGGTTGACTCGATGAGCGCCCGAGCTGCTGAGGTGCCGGCGGGAACGCTGTTGCCGAAGTCATTGGTGGCCGGATAGTCAACGGCTGTGCCGACGACGCTCTGCGGCGCGACCTTGGCCCTGAGGTCTTCGACGAACGGGCCGCCCACACTGCCCAACCCTGCCGGCTCCGTCGTGCCGCGGGCGAAGATCACCTGCACATCAGGGCAGGGCTCAGCGGTTGCGGACGGCGCCGCAGCAATTGTCGAAACGGCAGCGGCAAAGGTCGCGACCGCCAAGGTGGACATCAGCTTGCTAGTCATACCGACCGATCGTACGGACGTCCCTGCGCTACGAGGCGGCCTGAACGCGGCGGTCACCGCTCGATTCTTGGCGCAACACGGCGATTCGAGCAGTGCCGAGAACACCCATCGTTGACACTTGATCGACCGGAGCATAAGGAGGAGCCTCACGATGCTCGACAGAGCGAGACGCGACAGCGTTCGGGCGGCACTCAACTCATGGGACAGAGCCGCGGTCAAAGCGACCGTCGACGAAGCCGACGTGCTCCAACAAGAGTTCGTCGAACGCTTTCCCATTTCTGAATGGCGCACGATGCCGCTGTCGGAATACGCGCTCGGGCAGTCAAACCAAGACACGGTGTCTTGGTGGGTCGAGTACAAGACGAAGCCGGCAGGGAGCATGAAGGGAGGGTCGGCGTACAAGCATCTGATCTTCCGCTCCGCGGACGGAAGGTGGCGTTTCCCCACGGAGTACGAGGATGTCGACCAGGCCTGGGCTGCCGTCCGAACCGGATTCGTCGAGATGCTCGACGCAGCGGACCACGGTCGTATCGAGGACGCCGACGATATCAAGGTGCTGACCAGTGCGCCCGCGTTGAGAGCCAAGCTGCTGTACCTGTACTTCCCCGACCTCATTCCGCCAGTGGCCTCCAAGACTCATATCGACCATTTTCTGCGCGCGCTCACCAAGGATCCAGAGCCGACCGTCGTCCGCGCGAACCGACAGTTGCTCGCCGCCCTCCGCGATATCCCTGAACTCCAGGGCTTGACTACGCAAGGACTCGGCCAGTTCGTTTACCACTGGAACAATCCGACGACGTCCCACCGCGTGGTGAAAATCGCCCCAGGAGAGCTGGGGCGGTACTGGCGGGACTGTCTTTCTGGCGGCTATATCTGCGTCGGTTGGGATGAGGTCGGAGATCTGTCTCACTACGGAAGCAAGGAAGAATTCCGGGAGAGTTTCCGCAGCTTCTACCCCTACAACGGGGTCGAACAGCAGGTTAGCCGAAAGGCCAACGAGCTGTGGACGCTCATGGAACTTCAGCCAGGCGACCAGGTCATCGCCAACAGAGGAACCAAGGACATCCTCGGGGTCGGAACTGTGAACGAAGTTGGATACAAGTGGCGGCCGGACCGCGCAGAGTACCGTCACACCCTCGGGATCGATTGGGACACCTCGAAAGCCGGGGAGATCCCTCCAGTCAAGGCGTGGGCGACCACCACCATCTCCAAGGTTGCCCCCGCGCTGGCCCGCCAGATTCTCGGCACCCCGGCGGAACCCAGATCCATCGCCGACGATCCGCAATGCCTCGAGATCGAAGCTGCACTGAAACGCCGAGGCCAAACCGTGCTGTACGGCCCACCCGGAACCGGAAAAACGTATGTTGCGCGCCGCGCAGCCGTCTGGCTTGCCGCCGGCGGGCAGGCCAACTCACAAGCGAATGCTCTATTGAGCGACGAGGCAGCGCTTCGCGCTCGCGAACAACAGCTGATGGAGCCCAAGGATGGCAGGCAGTGCGCGCAAGTCACCCGAGTGACCTTCCATCCTTCCTACGCGTACGAAGATTTCATCGAAGGGTTCCGGCCACAACAGTCCACCGATGGGACGCTGCAGTTGAAGCTCACCGACGGGATCTTCAAGAAGGTTTGCCGGACAGCGGACGCCGACCCCGCCAACACCTACATCGTCGTGATTGATGAACTCAATCGCGGCAACGTCCCCAAGATACTCGGCGAACTGATCACCCTGATCGAAAAGGACAAACGGGGCATGACCGTTCAGCTTTCACAAAGTGGGGACAAGTTCTCGGTGCCGCCCAATGTGTTCCTGATCTGCACCATGAACACCGCGGACCGAAGCATTCACCTGCTGGACACCGCGTTACGCCGACGATTTCAGTTCATCGAGGTGCTTCCCGACAGCAATCTCCTGGAGGGAAGGACCGCGGGAGCGCTTGCCTTGGATACCTTCCTCGATGGACTGAACGACGAGATTTCTCGAAAGTTCGGTCGAGACAAACAGATCGGGCATTCCCTCTTCTACCAGGATGACGAGGTGATCGACAGTCCCGAAGAGTTCGCCGCAGTGTTCCGATACGAGTTGCTCCCTCTGCTCCAGGAGTATCTCTACGACGACTACGCCGCGCTCGCCGATCTGCTCGGCGAAGACGTTATCGACTCATCCTCTCTGCGAATCTCGGATGCTGCCGAAGACCCTGCCGAGCTATGCCGGCGGTTGGCTGGCAAGTTCGGCAGCGCATCTGCTTAGCCATGCGTCAGACCGTCGAACTCGCCGAATATGAATCGCGCATCGTCCGGTTCGGCAAACCGACGAGCGATGATCAGAGCTTGGCCGCGCGCTTATCCCGTGGCGGTGACCTCGGAGCCCGTCTCGACGTGCGGTGGCTGGCAGGCGGTCGCGCAGAGGTCAAAGCGAATTCGTGGGTCGGTGTCGCACAGTTCTCCAATGTTGATGTTCGCGTAGTTCCCAAGATCGTCGGCGGCCCGTTACGCGTCGTCGAGATGATCGAGTACTCCGCAGGGATCTCGCTCCTTGAACGGATTCCGGAAGCCACGCTGAATGCTTCTGGTAGAGATCTTTTCGAACTTATCGTGCGGCTTTTCGTTGAGGAGACGAATCGACTAGCGCGGGATGGCCTCAACCGAGACTACCGACAGACCGAAGAGACTCTGCCTGTCATGCGGGGCCGCCTGCGCACTCGAGAACAGTTCATGCGGCAGTACGGAACCGTCCATCGCCTCGAATGTTGCTACGACGAGTACGACGGTGACATCCCCGACAATCAGATTCTCGCGCAGGCGCTCGCCGCGGCCTCGGCACACGCCCTAAGCGACGGATTGCGTGCGGACTTGGCGACGTTGGTGCGCCTGTTCGCCTCCGTCTGCGATCCGCCTAAGCATCGAATCGATTGGTACACCGGCAGAATCCGCTACAACCGCCGCAACGAGCGCTACCGGCGTGCGCACGAACTCGCGACCCTGGTGATACAGGGTCTCACCCTGGACAATCTGCTCGACACTTCCGCGCAGAAGGTGGATGCCTTCTTGATCGACATGAATGTTATTTTTGAGCGGTTCATCACCCGGTTGGTGACCGATGCGCTGAAACGAACCGAGTTCTCGGTCTCTCCACAAGAGTCCTTTCGCGCAGTCGTGATCAACGAACGAACCGGCAAAACCTACGGAAGAATCCGGCCCGATCTAGTCATCAACGACCATGCCGGCAACCGCTACCCCGTTGACGTCAAGTACAAGCTATACAGCGAGCAAAAGATCAGCGCGGACGATATCTATCAAACTTTCCTCTACGCATACGCTCTCGGCGGAGATCGGGACCAGGCGACCGCGGGACTGATCTTCCCTGCAACATCGTCCGAGCCGGGGCCCAGAATTCGCATCCAGCGGGAGAACAATTTTGCGGTGGCCGCCCGCATCCTGAGCACCGGGGTGGACGTGCCGTCAGTCCTGTCGGCGCTCCGTCGACACGACCCCGATCTGACCTACGCCGCGATTCGCGGATTCCTTCGCGAAATCCTCAGGCAACCCATTTCCCCAAGGTGGACCCAAGTCTGATCACCGAACGTCAATGGCCGCACTTGACTCCAGTCAGCAGCGGTGACGGTTTTCCGGTCCACAGGATGGCCAGGCGCTCGCGCGCCCGCGAGCCGGCGACGTAGAGCACCCGCAGGACCTTCTGCTCTTCCTGGTCGCGCTCGAGGCCGGCCAGTCGACTCAGGTATGCGGGCGGGAACGAGGTAGACCCGAGCCGGGCCAGCGCAACAGCTCTGTACTCCAGCCCCTTCGCGCGGTGCATCGTCATCACACGAACGACGTCGCCCAACCGTGTCTCATCGGTATCCCCGTCCACAATCGATGCCGCGACTCCGCCGGCGTTAAGCGCACTGGCTACCTCGCGGACATCATTCCTCTCGTACACGAACACGCCGACGTCCGAAGCGGAAACGCCCTCGACTTGCCAGTCCCTGATCTTCGCGATCAAGCCGTTGTTCTCCGCAGACACGGACTCGAAGCCCAAGAGCTCTGGAGCAGGGCCGCTGAAAACCGATCGCGCACCAACCAGACTGTCTGCGCCGGCGTCCAGATCGTCGATGTCAGCCGGCGAGATCGAGAGGACCCACTCGAGGATCTCTCGGCTCGTCCGGTAGTTCACCGTAAGGCGACGTGATCGACCACGGGTTTCGATCCCGAACCGCGAAAGCGGTGCAGGCTTACCGTAGATACGTTGGTGAGCGTCCCCCACGATGAACATGTCGTCGGTATCTCGCGGGACCAGTGCCCGCAGCAGATTCCAATGGACGGGATGCAGATCTTGAGCTTCATCGATGACTGCGTGCCGGTACCGGAACTTCCGCGCCAAACTCTGGTCTGCTGTCAACGCAGCCGCCGCATTCGCGGCTATCTCCGTGAAGGTCGTCAATTTCCGCGACTGCATCAATTTCTGAAACCTCTCGATCGCGGCCCATACATCGACCCGCTCGGAACGGCTCAACCGCACCAACCGCCCAGCTCGGGGCGCACGAAGGTACCCAGATTCGTCAATTATCGCGTTCCCCAAGACCACGTAGGACCACTCATCTTCGAGGAACCGATGGTCCCATTCTCCGATGCATCCGCGGGCAGCGATCCTCCAGAGTTCGTTCGTTTGGACACTCGAAACAACTTTCATCGAATTCACCAAAGTTCGACCACCGGGGGTTCCGGCCAGCACCGCGCGAGCGAGGGCATCGATGTTGGTGGTGTGTACGCGGTCAGTGACTCCGGGGCCCGCGAGCTGAACAAGCTGAACTTCAATCGCGTTCGCCAGGTTCCTTGTGAACGTGGTGAACAACACGCGGACCTTCGCGTCGGCTCCGGCCGCGCTCAGGCGATTAGCGAGGAATCGCGCTCGGTGCACTGCAGTGACGGTCTTCCCAGTCCCGGCCCCACCGGTCACCCGAAACGGGCCATTCCAGCCCTCGTGCCGCGCAAGCTTGTGCTGAAGGGGGTGCAACCAGATTCGCCATGCCGCAAGGTCGCCGGACAGCATCGCCAGTAATTCATCAGGATTATCGGTGTCGATGGGAGCGAAGCTGGCGCGGGATACCTCGCGATCGGCAGCAGCACGAAAATCATCGGAATCGAATGCGCCGGGAGACTGGGCCAGGAGCTCGCTCCAGACATCCTGCGGATCCTTGCCGCTGACGAGCTCGAGGATCGCGAACCCCTGGTTGACGGGGAGCGCATCAACCAGATGGTACAGAGCGTGTTCGTCTGCAATCTTCTTCAGCTCGACAGCTACGTCCGGAGACACACCGAATCGTTCCAAGTCTGCCTGACTTACGGTGGCGGGGACGATCGGGGCTGCGGCTTCCTCCGGGCGAGCATTCTCGATTGCGGTAGAAACGGCAATGGGGTCGAAGATTTCAGCTGCGCCTACCTTCTTGTTGACTCCGACCGAAACGGTCTCAGCGAACTTGTAGGCCTCGTCATGTGGCTTGACCGCAACAAGGTACAACCGTGAAATATCCTCCCTCGCACCGGCATTCACCAGAACAGCACGGTAATTGTCGGTCACGCGTGCCGTTCGAACCCTCTTGTCCGCAGCGCCTTTCGGCTGCTTGAAATCCAGTCCAGGAGCCTCGGGGTCCTGCTGGATCTTCTCGAGGAACTGCATCATGCGTTTCAGAACACCGGCGTCTAGCCCCGAAGAAGACTTATGGAACAGTTCGTGAAGGACGACTTCAACCTTCATCCCCACTCCTTGTCGGTGGAACGCCTTGCACCGCATCATCCTTACGACTGCGCACGCTCGATAAACTCACTGAACAGACCCATCCCCTCGCCGCCTTCGTCGTGTGTCCCGAACAGGAGGGCACGGTCCAGGAAAGAGTTGTTCATCTCGCAGGAGGTCTCGGGTGCCAACACGCAGGCATGGCATGCCGCGAGATTGAGTCCACCAGATCCCGAACTCACCGACTCGATACAAACTGGGTCCGACGAGCACCACGACATCCTCTGCAGGCCCTCGCTGAGAGCCGCACCAAGACGCTCAGGTTCCGCCATCGAGGCCACTCCGCCCAAGCTGCCCGCCGAATCCGAACTTGCGGTGTAGATAAGCAGTCCAGCAATCCTCTCGTCGACGAAAAGCCGCTCACGCAAAGCGGCAGCAGGGTAGCCGGCGTCGAGCGACAACTGGTCGATGATGATGTGCGACAACGTGTGGATGGCAACCTTGACGATGTCGACTTCGGATTTGTCGCGGTTGTAATCGGCCGAAACACGATCAGAAGTCTTCTGGAGCAGGCGTCGACGTTCGGTTGCGAATTCACCGAAAGCCCAACTGTCAAGTGCAGGTCGGTCGAAAGCCATGAAGACACCTTCGCCGATTACCTCGATGGCGGGCAGCCAGAACTCCCGATCACGAGACAACGCGCACAGTTTCTGAACCGGACCGGATGGGTCCGGCGCACCGTCGAGACGCGTGAACCCTTGTAGAGCACGGACTTCACGCAGCCTGGTCACCTTCCGAACCGCCGAAATCAGCGATTCAAACCCGGCTGGGACCTCGCGATGGAGGCAAACGAAATCTGATCCCAGGTCGCCTTCTTCGCGACCTTCGACAAGCGCCTTGAACTCATCAGCACGGAGAATCTCCTCGGTCACCGGATCGTCTCCGTCAAACTCGCCGTGGCGTCTGTCGATTTCACCCTTGATCTGCTCGACAGTGAAGCGGCCCTTCGATTTTGCGGCCAGCCCATTCAGCACCGGCGGGATTACGGCTGCGGGGTCCTTGACCACATCCCATTCGCGGGAGACGAACTTGGCGAGGGCCTCCGAGTACGGAGGGATTGAGATCGAAGAGCGCACCGCCGGGAACCAGACGTTGGACGCACCGCGCTGAACAACTCTAGGAATCTGATCGCAATCCTCGTGGGTATCAAGCCCCAACCACGGCCGAAGGCCCCGGCAGCGTCCGTATGCCGCCAAGGATCCGGCAGTGATCGCACCTTCCAGATTGCGGTCATCGACGCCACAACCGCATGTGAGGGTGAGATCCGCGAGTGATGACGTTCGACCGAGCGCATTGAGCTTCATCACGTGGTCTTCCGAACGGATCTTTTCCTTCTGGTCGTTGTGCAGCCATTCGAAAACCGGAAATTCGCTCACATGCCCATTGCGGCACGCGGCAATCAGGCGAAAGGGGTTCAGGTCAACCCCGTCCTCCTTGCACCGGGCTTTGATCGAGTCCTTGGACAGCTTGGACAACGGCCCAATCCGTCGGCACTTCGGACAGACCTGGGTGTATGGATACCGGATGACGGGAACATCCCGCCTACCGCCTGCCGGGGGTGCCTTGAGTTCCGACACACCGAGAGCCCTGGCCAGACGCGGCTCCTCGATCGTTTCGGCCTTCTCAACCTTCCACTCGTGCAATCCCGCAATCATGAAGCTGGTTGACTCCGAGGGGAACAGACCACCGACACCGTACGTGCTCAGCAGCTGACTACGTCGAACCTTCGCCTCAGTCATCGCGGGACCTTCCTGGCTGGAATCTGGAATAGCGCGCTCTCGGCGTCAACATCCCGCATGCTCTGGGGTGTGGGCCAAGGTGTTTCGGAAGTGTTGTACTCGATGCCCTCGACGTTGGCCAGCGCTGTGTCGGCGGGGATGAGCAATGAACTGTCCCAGTCCTTGCTGTCCCGGTAGAGCATCTCCGGGTTCACGTCGGCCGCTTCGGTCCACACCCGAATCAAGTCGTCAATCTGCCTGCGGGCGTCTTCGGCCTCGTCATAGCCCGTGACGGCGCGCGCACGTTCCGCGAGAAGTTCCCCGATCTGGGCCAACTCGTCGTAGCGCTCAGACGCCCGTCCGGCCTGACGGTCGTGAGCAAGGTCGTCGACCAGGACTCGGGTAAGAGCAACCAGTACGCCGTGCAGCGCACGGTCGCGCGCACGAGCCGCAAAAGGTGTCGCACTCGTAGCTTCCACGGCTCGGTACAGTGCCTGGTGAAAGGGAACAAAGTTTTCGTAGTGCGAACGATCCCTGGAGCGAGCGGAATTGAAGATCGTGACCACAAGTCCGGGATGCTTTCGCCCGACCCGGCTGGTCGCCTGGATGTACTCGGCGCTGGATTGCGGCTGCCCCATCACCGCCATGAGTCCAAGCCTGTCGATGTCGACACCGACCGAAATCATGTTCGTCGCCAGGACCACGTCCATGGCTCTACCGGACGCGACATCGTCCTCGAGCCCTTTCAACCTCGCCGGGATCTCCGCCGAGGGAACTCGACTGGTGAGTTCTTCCGGCGGTCGAATCTCCCGCGGCGAGACTTCGTTTCGACCCGCCACAACCCGGAGCCTGTCCCGAACGTCATCCTGGACCTGCAGACTGGCGCTGCCAAGTACTCGAAGGCTGTTGAAGTATCCCAACAGCGTCCAGTAGGGATCACGGATTGCATCACCTCCGGGCAGGTCGAGGGCGGACTGCAGAAGTGCAGCGTAAACACGGACCAGGAGCGTGGCATGGCTCGTTCCCGGGGCCATGACGCCGACATACTCTCTGGTCCCCAGTTGATCCCTTGACGCCGGCTCAGCGAAGAACGATTCGTCGGGATTGACGCCTGGCGGAGGAAACTGCTCGGCTCGTCGACGAAACACCGCTTTGATCTGATGATCCGCGCGACGGATCGTCGCCGTCGATGCAATGATCTTCGGCCGTCCACGCACCACGCCTTCCGGCGTCACTTCGGAACAAGCGGCGTCGATCGCCGTTTCATACAGTCCGACCATCGAGCCCAGCGGACCAGAGATGAGGTGCAGTTCGTCCTGGATGATCAATGACGGTCTCGAGCCAACTCCGTCACGCGCGAACAGCTTCCGTACGTCCTCGCGCCAGCACATCTGGGCGAACTTGTCGACAGTGCCGAGAACGAGCTCCGGGCGCACACGGTAGACATCCTCATCGACGACGTAGGCCGGCAGACCACCGCCGAAGTCGCACGCACCGTTGCGACAGGCGATGTTGAGTCGCTCTTCGGGGCGCTTCAACACCTCGTAGTTCGATACATCCAGTTTCTGCCCACACCAGGGGCATTGGGTGAGTTGGACCGGATTCTTCTCATTGAGTTCCTGATTGCCCCTGAGTGCGTCGAGTGACTTCCGCGCATCCACGAGCGTATTCGGTGTTGCCCCGGCGCCAACCCACAGACCGATGGAGAACGGTCTGTGTCCCAGATCTCGTTCCGAGATTCGCATCCGCTCCAACGAACACATCAACATCGTCGCACGTTCAAATTGCTGAATCGTCAACAGCCGCAACGTATACCGCATGATAACGGCCACGCCGGACGCACCATCATCCCTGATTCTACGAAGCAGGATCGTGAAAGCCACCAAGCCGAGATACGCCTCGGTTTTGCCGCCGCCCGTGGGGAACCACAAGAGGTCCGCGATATCCCGGTCCTCATGGTTTGCATCAGCCAGGCCCGGCAGGTTCAACAGAATATAGGCGATCTGGAACGGCCGCCAAGCTTGATCGACTCCGGTCGGCACGGCACCCACGGAACCCTCGCGCACCCAATCCTGCCGGGCTCGCTGCGTCTGCATCGCCTTATTGGCGAGCCGAAAGGCACGGCCGACGTCCTTGTCGCTGACCACGAGGTCGATTCCACTTTGAATGCGGTCTGCCGCCTCCCGAGCCTTCCGCAGATGCTCGCCCGCAACACCGGAGAGACCTGGCTCCACACCCGCCACGCCCCTGGTCACATCATGACTGAGCTGTTCAATCCAGGCCCGGTACTCGACGACCAGACCTCCGAGATTCTCTGCCAGCTGCTGATCCGATGCTGTGCTCAGGAAGGACATCCGTAGATCGACATCGCTTTTGAGTGCGCCCGGCTTCGCTCTGGCCACCTCCTGTCGGGGCACGAAGGTGGACGCCACCCGTCCAACGGTCTCGCCTGGTGACTCGCCGCCCCATTCGGCGGCACAGCCGTGGCCCACTCCGTATACGCGCGCGTTGCGATACAACAGCGCCGCCGTCCGCAGATCGGCATCATCGCTCAGAACCCCATAGGACGAGCGATCTGCAATCGCCTGCTCAGGCGATGTGATCTCCAAGCCCACCTGGAACCAGGCGTATCCGTCACGGAACTCGCCCTTCGGCACCTCCAACAGGTTTCGCAGAGCCACCGAAACAGCTACCCGACCGTTCTTCGGAGTGCGCGCCAGGACGTACAGCTCCAGTCCTGGCGCGATCTCCATTCTCCTCGCCCCAGGCGCAGAAACATTCCACTCGACAGGTTCGAGGCCCAATGGCTGCCTCCGCCATGCGTCCGGCTTGGCCCCACGTCGCATGCGAGACGGTTCGCCTCCCGCCTCCACTGCATCACGTCCAGACGGCAGGTACTTCGCAGCAGCAACAGCAATCTGCACGTTCGTCGCCAGCGACAAGTCGACGGAGAAGGTTAGGCCCATCGATGTCGGATATCTCATGAGCGCCTGAGAGATCGGACTATCACCATCGCTTTCTTCATCGGCCTCCCCGCTGTCGGGTTCCGCAGCCTCCTGCAGTTCGCCGTCCACCGGCCACAAGACGCCTACGACGTAGCGGTCCAACGGAAGGTCTGTGATGACCTCCTCAACCCCACTCGCCGGCCCAACCAGATCCCCGATCAATTGATCGATGAGTCCATCCCTGAACTCATACTTCTGCGCAAGATCATTCGTCATTTATGCCTGCCCCTCAGGTAGTGGAAAGATCGGGCTCTGCCAGCCCGGTTACTCGTGGAACAAGCCAAAAGCCGCTTCGTCCGGCGCCAACCTTCTCGCATTCTGCCGGGTCACCCGCGACTGTTTCGATCGACGCAAGCGACAGTCCCTCGATGAGCTTCGGCCGATTGCGCAGCCAGTGGAAGTAGTGGTGGAACTCAACGCCAAAGGATTCACTCGTCCGTCCGATGAACTGGTCGTCGCAGTAGAGCAGGTACGACGGCGTCGTCGACAACGCCGAGGCAGGGTCCAGTCGGGCGATCACCGCTGATCCAACAAAATCGGCGTTCAAGAGCAACCCCTGCACATCGCGTGCATTGGTCTTCCGCGACGATGCCGGTGCCGTTACGTAGACGTCGTCGTACCGAAACTCGATGGCACTCGTGTACCTGCGCCCTCTTTTGCCGTACTTCTGTTCGGTGAAACGACCGGACCGCCGCTTATCCGGTCCGACTGCTGACTTCGATTCCATCGCGCTGCAAACGTAGATGGAGTCTCTTGCTCGGCTCAGTGCGACATAGTCCCGACATACCCGGGGCCATATCCCTTCATCGTCGGGCCTCCAACCGGGTTCGATGATGAAGACCCGGTCGAACTCAAGCCCCTTGGCTCGATGAATCGTCGACACAATCACCGAACTCTCGTCCGGTTCGGTGAGCGGAAGCGCCAGGTTTCGCGCCTCTAGGACACGACGCAGGCGCATCAGATCGAGCGAATCATACGAGCGTGAACCTCCTTCAGCCGCCTTCAGATCCATCCATCGTTGGCTCACCCCTTCGGATTCCAGTACCCGGGCAAGCGCTCCTTCAACGTCTGATCGCCAGACCTTGGTGCCGGACAGGCCTCCGAGTGCACCTGCAATCCACCGTGCCGCACCGAAATCCTGAGCTTGGCGCCGTACTGCATGCGCGACGGACTGCCGATTCAGCGCCCGCGAGACTCGGAGAACATCCGCGTTCGTGGTGCAGAGCACAGCGGTGGTCTTCTCATCCGAAGAACCGACCCGCCCGCACCATTGGTCAAACGCGCCCAGGTAGGGAGCATCGTCCATCAGTTCATCGACGATATCTTCAGCTTTGCGCGCGTCATGTGCGTCATACGCTCTTCGCAACGCGCCTGCCTTCGCGACCACGTGCTTCGGATACTTACCTCGCGCACGGTAATTCGCACCAAGCCCGACTTCCTCACACTCGAAACGGCTGCGGAGGACCCCGAACACGTCCTTCGAAGAAGTCTTGCTGGCAGACTCCTCAATCTGAAAGTCATACACCCCCTGCAGGGGGTCGCCGAGAGCGGTGATTCCGGCCGCTCTATCCAGCCTCTTCATGAGTGCCAGAACGAAGTCCGCGCGGTCTCCCACCAGGTCTTGAATCTCGTCAATGATTATGTGCTGCAACAGTTCTACGGCGGGCGGGACTTCCTCCGACTCCTCCAGCAATCGAGTCGCGCGGCGAACGCGGGCTTCGTAGCTCCCGACAGCTTCGACGTCGGCGTCTAGGAGCAACAATCCCGCGAAGGAATCGAATGTCCGAACATTAGGCGTCGGGACATCGCGGAGGTCGAGGCGCTTCTTGACCGCCGACACAGCTGCCCGCGAGAAACTCAGCACCAACAGTTCGTTGGTTTCCAGGCTCTCATACCGCGTGAGGTGGTCAATCCTGCTGACGACAACCTCGGTCTTGCCCTGGCCGGCACCTGCGATGACGAGCAACCTTGCGTCAGGTGCGGCCTCGACGACATCTCGCTGCTCATCGTTGAGTTCGACATCATCGGAGTTCGATTCATTCGCCCACCGTTTGAGCCAACGCATTTTCGAACTCACCCCCCTCGGAGTCGACGATGTCCTGGATGCTCTGATACACGATGCTGTGCCCGAACTCGATAATGTTGTCAAGCATGTTGACAATCAAGACTTCTTCGGTGCCGCCGTTCTTGGGACCTCGAAGCCCCCTACCGACCATTTGCTGGTAGCGCACTTCGCTGCTTGTCGGCCTGGTGATATAGACGGCGTCGGTCTTGGGCGCGTCGAAACCCTGTGACAGCACGGCATAGTTTGTGAGCACCTTCAGATCGCCCGCTTTGAACCGTTCAATGGCCGCCCGGCGGTCCTCCGGGCTGGTGTCCTGATCGATCGAGGCGGCGGACCTGCCGCTCAGCGTCAGGAGTGTCGCGAGGGTTTGTGCGTTCTCGACCGAAGCAGCGAAGACAACGATCTGCCAATCCGCCGGCTTCTTCAGAATCGACTCGACGATGGTCCGCGTGCGATCCTCATCGCGGCCGAGCCGAGCCTCGGCACTCTTCGAAAGCCACCCTTTCGATCTGAACTCTTCAAGTTCGTGATCGGCAAGGTCGATCGAGATTCCGTCGATGATCTCGAGGCGGGCGTGGGCGAGCACGCGGTCTCTCTGGAGTCGCACCTGCGGGTGCTCGTCACCGAACACCCCTTCGTCCAGGCGGTTGTCGTCGAACCTGCGCAGCAGCCGCTCTGTCTCTTCGCTGTCCCGGCGTCCGCGAAATGGCGTTGCAGTGAGCCCGATCAAGGGCTGGTCCCGTTGCCGTGTCCCACGCTGGAGCCATTCCAGAATGCTTGTGTAGGAGGGCGTATAGGCCCCGTGTGCCTCATCGATGATCGCGATAGGAGCCTCAGCCAACCAAGCGAAAGACTCGTTTCCCACTGCCCTCTGCTTGATTTTCTGCCATGTTGCGACGACAACCTGGACCCCGCCCGATTCTTCCTCCATCTCATAGTTCGACCAGAATCGGCTGAGAATCAATTGGGTGTCCTGACGTCCGACGGCACGCCACAGATATGACCAGGTGTCGATCGCCTGCTCGCAGAGCTCCTCACCGTCGGCCAGCCACAGGATCGGTCCCGCAAATGGGCCGTCCTGAGGGCCGTCGAGTTGGCCATCTCTGATGCACTCAATGATCGTCTGCACGGTCACCCGGGTTTTGCCAGCACCAGTTGGCAACGACACGATGCCTCGGCGCAGGCCATTTCCGGTCAGCAGTCGCTTGAGCCGCAACGACACTTCCTGTTGGTAGTCGTGCAGCGCATCGAGTTGGGTCGGGCCATCGACGAACTCCGTCGGCTTGTTTCGCCTGCCGCCTCGTTGGCCGGCCCACTCCTCACCGAAACCAAGACTCTTGACCCATTTCCGCGTGTTGTAAGAACCGGCCCAAGTGGATGGGACGTCGTCCGGGAGCTTGTCCGAGTCGATCTTGGATGCTCGTTCCAGGGCGCGTACCCCTAGCATCGTGATACAGAGTTGCGCCAACTCCATGCCGTGCGGCTCAACGGAGCCCTCATTTTCCAAGTAGGTCAGGGCCGATTTGGGGATCAGCGCTTGGAGTCGGTCTTCGCCGGCCAGCATCAACAGCCGCTCAGCATCCGTGGATGCTCCCCTGATCTCGCGGATCCGCTTGGAGTTTCGACGGCGCTGCAGGGTATCCATCAGCATCGCCACCTGTTGATCGGAGTCGTCGCATAGCAGTTGCCCCAAAACCTGTTTCAAGATCGCGGCCTCGCTGCTCCCGGTCACCAAGATGTGCTGGCCCTCGATGCCGGCCAGGCAATCAACCCTCATCTCTGGTTGCCCCGGTACCGCAGCCACCTTGCTGATCGACAGGCACTTCTGCAACTTCAGGCCATCGAGGTCGTCAACGGTTTCGAGAATGTTCAGGACGGGAAACACGTCGGTCAGCACTTCAGGGTCGGCACTCGTTTCGTAGGAGTACGCAATCGGGAGTTCCCGACCTTCGAGGCAGTCCCAGAACTCGCTCAAGGTATGGACGTCCTCGGCAGCTCCCACCACTACGCAGGGGATTCCGAACTCATCGAGAACTCTCGATTCATCAATACCGTGGACGACGGCAACCTGGCTGGTCTGCACTTCTTCCCATTTGCCACGACAATGAACCCACAAACGTTCAGGAGGCGCATCGGTACGAAGGGTCCAGCACCACCAGGCGTAGGTTTGACCGACACGTTCGACGTCGTTGCGAGCCACATGTGTCTCGACAAGAGCGCCGAATGCCCTCTCGTCGAGATCGCCGATGTCTTTCTTCAGGTTCAGGACGGTTTCCATGTCGGTGGTGAGCACGACTTGTGTCACCGAGGGAACCAGGCCGGTCGGGATTCCCGGCACCTCGGGGACAAAGGCTTCCGATACGGGCATCGGCCCGAGCGTGGTCGGCAGCATCCCCGCCAGGCGTACCCACCAGATTTCAGGAGCGACGTACTGCCCGGATTTCCGCACACTAGGGTGACTTACCCCAACCCTGGGCACCTCGATCTCGTTGATGACCGCCGTGCTGAGCGCAACCCTGTTCGTGACGCTCAGATTCGGCAAACACTCGAGCGGGCCGAGAAGGTTGTCGATCGTCTGAATCTGAATGTTCTCGCGGGCGGACTGACTGAGCGTCAATGCGTCACCGATGTCGTCATGGACGGTTCGTCGGTACTTCGAGAGCCACTTTTCGGGGACAGACCTACGGGATCGGGTCGGACGAGACCGAAGGCCCAGAAGGTACAAGATCGGGTGATCGGCTGCGTGATAGTTGCCATCGACCAGATAGTCGCCATCTTCCCGAATCTGCCTCAAACAATCGCCCGGGACGTACAAACTCCCGGGAAGCACCCAGCGTCCATGGCCGTTACGAACACAGACGATCTGCGCGGCGCGTCCCTCGAGCACTCCATCGAACGCTTCCTGAACTTGCTGGAGGCCGGATCCGCGCATCGCCATCCACAGCTCGTCCCAGTCGACCGTTCCCGTCTGCCGAAGCTGCGTGAGCAGTTGGAGCATCTCTCCGCCATCTTCGAACGGAGTTACCCCAAGATCTTTCAACGCCGCTTCGGTCGAAGGACGACCGGCCACTCCGGCATCGACGAACGAAGTTCCGGACTGTGTCGGGTTCGTCCGGAGGAAGCATCGGCCACGGACTGGCTGCGCCAGCGTGCCGTTTTCCAGCAGGACAATTCGCGAGTCTCGGATGTCCTGCTCCGCATTCCTCGCGTTGGGATCGCGGTTGACGCCCAGTTGACCGGACAACTGCGCGGCCAATTCGATCGCGGCCGCCGATTGGTCGGCACCCGGTTGAGCCACTACCGATTGCAGCCAGTGCTGCACCCTTCCCTGTGTTGCCCTCGGCCGATCACTGTCCTGCATCAGGCGATCGACCTTGGAGCGCCGCTCATTACTCGTGGTGCAGTCCGGGTGCACCCACTCTGAACGATTGCCGGTTACCTCCAACCAACGACCCGCGAGTTCGGTGGTCAGCTCCGGAATACGACGAACGACACTCGGTGACCTGAGTTGCCCGTCCAGGTCCGGCAGGCACCGCTTCTCCCTGAGCGTCGCGAATACCGGTTCATTCAGGACTCTGTCAGCCCAGCTGCGCGCTTCCTTGCCGCGCGCGGGGAGCACGTCGATGTACCTTCCGAATGCACCGTTGCCGACCAGCTCCTTGCGGGCGCCGGCAACCAACTGCGGTACAACGTCCACGAGCAGTTCCTCGTTGAAGGCACATTCGATGACGTTGATGCGGTCGTCCGACAGTTTCCAGGGTGCGTTCAGTCGACCGCTCAGGGTGGTTTCGGATTTGACCGGGAAGTAGGCAGACAGCTGGCCGATCTCGACACGACCGGTAAGGGGCAGAGCCCAGCTGACAGTGACGGAGTCACGCCGCGCCGCGTGCCCCGCAGACTCCAGAGCACGTTCAGAAGGTTGATGCTCCTTGGAGACAACCAGGTACTGCCGGTCACCACCTTCTGTCGTCAATGTGACGCGGTTGCCTCGTTTGGAAGCTTTGAAGTGGCGTTCATTGCCACCCAGCTCGTCAACGAGGTCGAGAACCCGCACGTGCGGCGCGAACAGATTGAAGGATTCGTCGAATTCCTTGATCTCTTCCGAGAGCTGTTCTGCTGCGCCTTCCTTCAGCGGGATCTTGATGACTGTGATCGCCCATCTGCCGAGTTCCGCCAGCACGGGATCACCCTGAAACTCCACGGCAGGACTCAGCGGCCACGCAAGTCGTAGCGCCGGAACATCGTCCGGATCGAAGTGACGGCCCAGTTCTTCGGAAAGGGATGTGGCCGTTTGGTTCCGATGGAACTCGAACGAAACACTGCGACTGAAGATCTGGGGATTGTCCGAGATTCCACTGATCGACTTGAAGCCAAGTCCGAACCGACCGATCTCCGTGCCTGTCTTATTGGACAGATGGGTATACAAGAGAGCTCGGAGCCCGCTCTCTTCGAACGGCTTGCCTTCATTCGCAACGTAGAGGGTATCTGCGGTGAGCGTTACCTGGGCGCGGCCAGGAGCCCTTTGCAGCGCGTCCGCGGCGTTCTGGATCAGCTCCTGGATCTGCTTGCGGCCATATCCCCCCTCAGCGATGCCGCGCTCCTTGCCGGCGTCCTCCTCAACACGGTTGAGGTCTTCTTTGTAGACGCGCACGCACCGATCGCGATGGTCATCGACGAATCCCTGAAGTGCGGGATCTGCATCGGTCCATCCCCTGACCATCATTGACTCCCCCGCAGCTCATCGACTCAAGTAAAAACTGGACACAGACAATTCTCATGCCGTTAGGAAGTTCTATCACCCGTCTCCGACACCGAAGCCCGGCCTGAGGAAACGCGCTGCCCCTCAGATCGCTGCGCTCCTCAACCACCGACACACAGGGTCCCGGGGACACTTGGGACGGACTGTCACCTAGGCCGGCTAGCATCGCATCATGGCGTCGGACAGCACGAAGGTCGATTCCTCTGATCGGATCATCGACCTGTTCGCCGGGCCGGGGGGGCTCGACGTGGGGGCAGCTTGGTTGGGCATTCCGGCGACGGGCATCGAGTCCGATGAAAACGCCTGTTCAACACGGTTGAACGCCGGTTTGGGCACGGTGCTCGGCGACGTCCGCAATTTCGGTCCTGACGACTTCGCGGACGCGACGATCCTGACCGGGGGGCCTCCGTGCCAGACGTTCACCGTCGCAGGATCCGGCTCGGGGCGCCGGGCGCTGGACGAAGTTGTCCGCCACGTCCATGAACTCGAGACCAGCCAGCCGACCCACCGGAAGCACTCGGACTTCTCCGACGATCGCACGGCCCTGGTCCTCGAGCCCCTGCGCTGGGCTCTCCTTGCCGCTCGCGCAGCGAGGCCGTACCGGGCCATCGTGCTCGAACAGGTCCAGACCGTTCTTCCGGTGTGGGACGCCTACAAGGAAGTATTGGAACGAATCGGTTACAACGTGGCGGTGGGCACATTGCGGGCTGAGGAGTATGGCGTTCCGCAGACCCGACGCCGCGCGATTCTGGTCGCCCGGCTCGGCGATCAGAAGGCGCTACTGCCGGAACCGACGCACACAGCGTTCAGGAAGGGCGCTCCCCAGCAGGAAGCTCTTGATCTTCAGCCATGGGTGTCGATGGGCAAAGCACTGCGCACTGGGTCAGCATTCACCGTCGTCTCCAACTACGGCAGCGGCGGCGATCCGAAGAAGCGCGGGGAACGTCATTCTGCCGAACCGGCGGCCACGGTCACCGGGAAAGTCACCCGGAACCGGCTGCTGCATGCGAACGGCGAGGCGACTCGCCTGTCTCACCATGACGCAGGCATCCTCCAAACTTTCCCCCGGGACTATCCATGGTCGGGGAAGGACATCGGCCAACAGATCGGCAACGCCATTCCGCCACGCTTGGGGGTTCACATCCTGGCCGCTGCATTGGGCATTCCGGTGGACCCGGTGGAGCTCGACCGGGTCGTCCACTCATCTTGGGAGGCCGGACGCGAGAACCCGATACGGCCTACCGGTCCAGAGCTACAGGAAGCAGCCGACGCGCGGGCTTGATCAGCAGCTGTTACTACGCGATCTGATCAGGGCGATGTGTGCGCAGATCGCGTCGGCGACGCTCTCCGGATCCTCGTGCTCCCAAAAGCGGAGCACTGTCCATCCCCGGGTGGCCAGCTCCTGATCCGTCCGCCGGTCGCGCTGCACGTTTCCGTCAAGTTTCCTTGCCCACCAATCCTGATTGGCCTTCGGTCTCGTCGCATGCTGAGGACAGCCATGCCAGAAACAGCCATCGATGAAGACGGCCAGCCTCAGCCCCTTCCATCCGATGTCAGCTCGGTATCTGACCTGACTTAGGACATTACTGGTCGGTAGCTTTGGGTGCGTCGCGTTGACCTGCAGGTTCGTTCGCTGGGGTGGATGGTTTGGGGTACTAAGCGGGTAGATTCGTGCGGTGGCGTACGTGCGGAAGGTGCGCACCGGCTCCGGCGCGGTGGCGGTGCAGGTGGCCTGCAAGAATTCCGGGAAAGTCCAGGTCATCGCCCATGTTGGATCTGCTCATACCGATGCTGAGCTGGGGATCCTGTTGGAGAAGGCCCGGCAGCTGGTGCACGGGGACCAGGAGGCGCTGGACTTCGAAGCCCCGGCCCGCTCAGCTCGGGTCGAGGATGTCGCCGACTACCGGCGACGAATCCTGCCTGCGACCGGCACGTCGAGTTGCGCGGGAGCGCCGGCGCCGCCGGGCCGGACGGTCGGCACTTGCTCGAGGTTGCTCTATGACACCCTCGCCGCGGTGTATGACTGGCTCGGGTTCGACGCGGTCGATGATCCGGTGTTCCGGGATTTGGTGATCGCCCGAATCGTGGAACCGACCAGCAAACTTGATTCCCTGCGGGTGCTGGCCGATCTCGGCGCGGATGGGCGCTCGTATCGGACGGTGCAACGTCACCTCGATGAGGTCGGGCCGAAGAAGTACCGCGACACCATTGCTGAGAAGTGCTTCGCCTACGCGCGTGACTGCGGCGGCCTCTCGCTCCTTTTGTATGACGTCACCACGTTGTGGTGGGAAGCTGAGAACGAGGACGGACTACGCAAAGTCGGGTACTCGAAAGACCGGAAGGTCGACCCTCAAATTGTGGTCGGACTGCTGGTCGACCGGACAGGGTTCCCTCTCGAAATCGGTTGCTATGAAGGCAATACCGCCGAGACCACCACCATTGTGCCGGTCGTGCGCGGGTTCCTGGAACGCCACCAGCTCACCGACACCGACATGGTCGTGGCCGCCGACGCCGGCATGTTGTCTGCCTCGAATCTCAAGGACCTCGATGAGCTGGGGCTCTCGTTCATCGTCGGTTCCCGGGCAACCAAGGCGCCAGCTGATCTGGAGTCCCATTTCCACTGGAACGGTGACGCGTTCACCGACGGCCAAGTCATCGACACCGTCACCCCGCGGCACGGCAACAACAAGTGCGTCAACGACCGAGCAAAGCGCGCTGAACCCGTGTGGGACCCCGAGGTCCATTCGGCGGCCTGGCGGGCGGTGTGGGCGTACTCAGCCAAACGGGCCCGGCGAGATCAGAAGACCCTTGCCGCTCAGGAAGCCCGCGCCAAGGCCATCATCGACGGAACGCAGCCGGCGAAATCAGCGCGGTTTGTCAAAGTCAGCGGCAAAGACCGACACCTCGATGACTCCGCACTATCTCGGGCGAAATCCCTTGCGGGACTGAAGGGTTACATCACCAATGTGCCGGCCACGGTCATGCCGGCGGACGAGGTCATGGCGAAGTACCACGACTTGTGGCACGTGGAGAAGTCATTTCGGATGTCGAAGTCCGACCTGGCCGCCCGCCCGATCTGGCATCGCCAACGCGAAACCATCGAAGCGCACCTGACGATCGTGTTCGCCGCACTGGCCGTCTCGCATGCCGTTCAATCCCGGACCGGGTACTCCATCGCCAAAGTCGTCAAAGGCCTACGGACACTGCGCAGCGCGACCATCGCCATCAACGGCGTCACCCAGACGTTCCCACCCGATGTGCCCGCCACCCAGCGCGAGATCCTCGAACACCTCGGACTGGCGCCCTGAACGCCAAATATCCTTACAAACGCCACCGCGCCGGGTCGAAAATCGGGAAATCGGGGTACTAAACCAAATGTCCTAACTCAGGTCTGAGGTCCTGTTCAGGCCGTACGTTGACGCGATAGCGCAGCCCCCTCGAATGGAGAATTCTCCGAACCAGCATCTCGGGTTGCGTATCCCGATTTCGCTGCCAGCTCATGCGGATACCGACGGACCGCGAGGACGCCTCGGGGCGGACGCGCTGCGGCCCCAAGCGCATGCCTTCCCCGCCGATCACTAGTCCACACCCCGATCAACCCAGAGAACGAACAAGCAGACCAACGTATTCACCGATCTAGCCGACACCGTTGATGAGTCGGGCGCATCTCGCAGTAACCGACCAGAGTTCGTCAACATCGAACTCAGCAAGCGAGAAATCGGCGACCGACTCGGAGTGGTCCTGGCCGAGATAGCCAGCGAGTTCAGCGAACCGTTCGTCGTTGCGGATCTTCGGGTAGCTGGTCCAAGTACCCTTTCCCAGCAGGCCGCCGTCAGCACCTACAAGGACCCGCAACGGAGCGACATCGAGCCCGTACAGATGGAAGAAGATTGCACCGTTTGGGATCTGACCGAACCAGTAGTAACCGTCTGGGTGCTCTTCGAGGAGTTCGAAGAGACGCTCAGCTCGGGCCCGGTCTCTTGATCCCTGAAGCGCATCAAGAAACGAGCTCTTCGTCCAGCTCGGGCCATGGTTGGTGCATCGATCGCGCTTGGTCATCGCTCCCCCATCAACTGACGCCGTCATGATGCTGTACCCGAGCTGGATTCGGGCACATGTTTTGTCATGCGGCACGCTCGCTAGCCACCCGCAGCGAGCGACAGAGACTCGACGTTAGCGTTTCGGTACTCGTCGCGAATCCCGTCTAGGCGCCGCTGGCCGCTGGGAGTGTCGGCCAGCCAGAAGGTCCAGCCGTTTTCAGAGGAGCCGCTTGCCGCCTTCGCAGCGCTCGACGGTGTCTGGTGTGGGACCTCGTTGAGGATGATTTGGCCCGTTTCATCTACCTCCGCGACAGCGTCGATCGAATCACGAGCCGGAACGAGAATCGTCCCCGCAGGAAGCAAACCTGATTCGAACAAGTCGATGATCCCTACGGACGTCGAAATGTTGCTCAAGCCGTCCTCTATCATCTCCTGGCTAACAGCCGGATAATCAGGGGCGTAACCAGATTGCGAGATGCGCTCGAACGCCTTCCGGACGACAGCCGCGATCAGCTTACGGCGTTGAGCCAGAAAGTCCGGAAAGCTCAGGTCAGTCCAGTTCGAAGGCAGGGCGTGGTCTTCGACCTGCGTGGCAAGCCGTTTGGCACTGAGCACCGGTGGCCGCCCATCCTGCCGCTCGGTTTTGGAGAGCACTTGCGCAGGCCAATAGTCGGATGGCGCGTCGTCGGAGATCGTGATGTTGTCGTTCCACTCGACCAGCGCCATGTTCGCGATCTGGTTGATCTGCCGAGTGTCCTTCACGTTCAGGACCTCGCGTAGGTAAGCGCGAGGGAAAAGATGATGCCGCTCAATGCCCTTCTTGGCGATGATGGCCGGATCGAGACGCTCTCGCACCTTACCGGTGGACAGCAACGCATCGGCATCCAGAATGTTCAGCGCGGCGAAGTAGGCAAACAGCGCGGGGCTTCGAGAAGCTGAGGTAGCCAGTTCGTTGGGCAAGGTGATCGTCCAGAAGTCACTGGTCAGCGTTTCATCGATCACCTTGTTCATCGCAGCGACGAAACCGATCTCGCGGGCAAGTTCTTCGACCTGACGAAAATCCTTCTCCGCCTGGGTTTCAAACGATCCCGAATAGCGAGAGGTGGTGTGCGCCATGAAGAACCATCTGGCGACCGCTTCCCGTAGTTGGTCAAGCGGTACGCCGTGGTCAACCCTGCCGATCAGCCAGATGGCGTAGGTGAACAGCACCACGTTCTGGCTGGCGATCATCTTCGATCCCCGATAGCCGGCACGCTCCAGACAGCGGAGGTACTCGTGCCAATTGGTCAGGTCAAGAACCCTTGCCTGGGCCTCCTGTAGGCGCTGGAACTGCTGGTCGCGGCGAGCGATCGTCGTCTGGCCCGTCTCCAGATCCTTGCCGCGCAGAATCGAGTATGCGTGCCGGAGCACTGCGCGGCGAAATGCCAGAGCGATCGAGACGCGCAACAGTTGGTCAGGCTGCGGGGCGATGTACCAGTTGAACGGCGACGCACCGGAGGTTGACGGAACTTTGCAGCGCCGTGCGAACTCTTCGAGCTGCTTTCGCCCCTTGTCCCAGAACACGCTCATCAAGGTCAGGATGAAGTCTGCTCGATTGAGCTTCACACCCTCAGAGTTGATTCGGACGAACACCTCCGCGACTTGCTCCTCGTCAACGGCAGAATCGAGTTCAACGACGTTGAACGGATAGTTCTGCAAGTCACGAACTCGGTCAATCGCGTCCTCCCACGAGTTCCGGGTCACGTGGTCAAGTTCACCGCGGGCCTTCTCGTAGGCAGCGAAGAACGCCGAAACTGTGCCGCGGAAGTCAGTCCAGAGCGCAGTGGCGTCATTGAGGAATTCAGGGTCATTGCCGATGGCGACATCCCAAACCGAGATGTGCCCATCACGCGGACGAAACGCCAGCCGCACCCGTGACTCCGAATAGTCCTCCCGGACGACCGCTTCACCCGTCAGCACCGAGTACAACGAAGTGAGACGTTGCTGGCCGTCCACGATCAGCCAGCGCGCCACCCTCGCCTCTTTGCCGTCAACGCCGATCTGCCGTGCGCCGACTTCTGCCCCCGTCTCCCAGAACAGCAGGTAGCCCACCGGGAAGCCTCGGTACATCGAGTCAAACAGATCCCTCACTTTGGCGTTGGACCAGACGAAGGGCCGTTGCAACTCTGGGAGTGCAACGTCGCCCCGGTCAATGTTGTCGACGAGGTGGCGGAGGGTAAACGAGGTGCTGCGAAAGACGGTCTTGGCCATGATGCTCCGAGGATCTGGAAGGGTCACCCAGCATCCTGCCAGTCGTATCCGACAGCGATCTCAGCATCCGCCGTTCCCACTTAGTGCCGTGCCATTGAGAACGATCGCGGGGCTGAGACTGCCGCACAGCCGATTCGACTACCGGAGTAGACGACCGTCGGCTCGGGGTGGTGAGGTCACTCAGCCACCCGCCAGCGCCCCCCAGAATCCCGGTAGAAGAAGTACGTCGGGCAGTACTCGGCCTTGTGCTCACCCCGGCAGGCGGTGCCGTTGTAGGTGACTGTGGTGACGTGCACGTGGCTGGTGGGCGGCAGCGCGCTGGCGACCAGGCCCTGGGTCGTCGTGACGGTCACCGCGCCGAGCACCGGGTACATCAGGCTGGAGCCCTGGTCGGGGTAGCCGCAGCGCACGCACCACGGGTCCGGCGGCGGGTTGGGGTGCATCTGCGCCGGGCCGACCAGCAGCGGGCCGGGGAACTGCACGTTGACACTGGAGTCCGGCGGCTTGCCGTTGGCGTAGAGCCAGGCGAGCGCGGCCTGGGCCTCCTCGGTGGTGGGCGGGGGCCCAGCTCGCCGACGTCGGCGCCGGCGGGGGCCGGCGCGAGGATCGTCACCAGGGCCAGGCAGGTCGCGAACACTCCGACCATCGCCGCGATCCGCCGGGCGACACGCGAAGTCCATCGAGCGACCACCACAACTCCCTTCCGGTCCAACTCGAACCCTAGCCGGTTTCCGAGTTTTAGGAAAGCAGTATTGTCAGATTGGTTCGGCGACTAAGGTTGGCCATACATCGCAGATCCCAAGGGGGCACCGTGGCGCCGAAAGTGCCTGCACGCCAAGCGATGCTGCGCCCTCCCCCGCCGCAGCGCAATCGGAACGAAATCAGCGAGAGCCGCTGGAAGCCCACACCAGCCATCGACGACACCGACCGCGCCCTGGCCCGGGAACTGCTCTCCAACGCCAAGATCTCCAACCGCGCGCTGGCCTCGAAGGTCGGCATCAGTGACTCCGCCGTCAGCCAACGACTGCGCAAACTCACCACCCTGGGCGCGCTGGTGTTCACCGCCGTCATCGACTGGGAACGCGCCGGATTCGAATGGTGGGTCATCGCCCTGGTCAAGACTCGCCGCCGCCCGGCCGCCGAGGTGGCCATCGATATCGGCGCACTGCCCCAGTGCATTTCGACCGCCACCGTGATCGGCTCCCACGACCTGCTCGGCTACTTCCTGGTCCGCGACCGCGCCGAACTCCGCGCCGTCGTCGACCGGCTGCGCTCCATCGACGGCGTCACCGAGGTCGACGTGGAGCTGGCCACCGACACCCGCGTCACTCCCCTGGGCCGGCAACTCTTCCGAGCCGTCGACCCCGCTCCGATCCTGCTGCCCGCGCCGTGTGTCGACCTGGACACCCTCGACCTGGCGATCCTGCAGGAACTGATCAACGACGGGCGTCGCTCCAACCGCAGCATCGGCCGCGCGCTGCAGGTGTCGGAGGCGACGGTGCGGACCCGGCTGGCCCGGATGACCGACTCCGGGCTGGTGCAGGTGCTGGCGATGATCGACCCTGCCGCGTTCGAGCTGTCCATGCTGCAGGCCACCATCATGGTGCGCGCCGACCGCGCCCGCATCGAGGCGATCGCCGAGGAGTTCCTCAAGCTGCCGGCGGTGGCGTTCGTCGGAATCTGTTTGGGCAACTGGGATCTGCAGGTTTCGGTGCTGGTCGCCGACCAGGCCGAGCTGACCGCTTTCATCGACTCCGCGGCGCACTCCATCGACGGGGTGCGCGAAACCGACACGCTGCTGTTTCAGGACATCATGCGGTTCAACCCGTGCCTGAAACGGGTCGCGGGATGGAACTCGGTGGCCTGAAGCCCGCCGGCACCACTCGCCCCACCCGGTAGAGCTCCACCGCATCGGGCAGCCCGCGCAGTTGATGCGGGCCGGTGGACGTCCATTGCAGACCTTCGCCGGCCACCCGATCCCGCGCCGCGGCGGTCACCAGCGCCATCCCGGCCGGCGCGATCCCGGCGACCCGGCTGGCCAGGTTCACCGCGCTGCCGAACCAATCACCGGCGCGGTTGACCGCCGGACCCAGCGCCACCCCCGCCCGCAACTGCGGCAGCCCCGAATGCAGCGCCGCGTCAATGAGATTCAGCACCACCTCGATCAGCGGCCCGGGATCCGGGCTGACCAGCATCACCGCGTCGCCGATGGTCTTGATGAACCGCACCGGCTCGTCGACCACCTCGTGGGCGAGATCCGACAGGTTGCCGGCGACCTTCGCCAGTTCGTCGGGTGTGAGCACCTCGCCCAGTTGGGTGAAGCCGGACAGGTCGGCGAACGCCACCGCCACAGTCTGCGCGCCGGGCAGCCGCCCGGAGGCCCGCTCGACCGCGCCGATGCCTTCGGACTCGATCATCCGCCGCATCTGCATGAGCATCAGCCGACCGGCGATCGCCTCGATCCGTCGCGCGGACGCGCCGGCCAGCGCTTCGGCGGCCGCGGCGATGTCGACCTCGCTGGCGCCCGGTTTGACCCAGACGTTGAACGATTTGTCCCGCAGGGTGGCCGTGGCGTTGCCGATGCCTTCGACCAGCGCGCGGACCACCGCGACGGCGTCATCGAGGTCCAGGCCGAAGTCCAGGAAGTACTTGGCCGAGGCGGCGGCTTCGGCGTCCACGCGGCGCAGGACCGCGGCGTCCGGGTCATCGATCAGCGGCAGGCCCATGGCGCGCTGCAGCCGGCGCAGGGTGTCCAGATCGATGCCGGCGGACTGCGCCACCTGGCGTTGCGACACGTAGTGGCCGTCCTCGCCCATCACCCGGTTGGCGGCGAGCACCAGCGGGACGTGGGACCGGCGGATCTCCTCGACGGTGAACCCGCGGTCGAGCAGCCAGACGATCAGCTCGGCGCGTTCCCGTCGCGCGTCCCCGGCCAGCCCGTCGAGCAGATCGGCGGGAAAGCGCTCGGCCATCTGCGCTACTGGTCGCAGAGGCGGGAGCGCTCGATCTTGCTGCCCCAGTGCTTGACGCGCTGCTGCGACGGCCCGTACACCCAGGCGGTGTTGCGGGCGCGGATGCCGACGCCGACATTGGACAGTTCCTGCCACAGCCGGTAGAACGCCTCGCCTTGATAGACCGGGAAGTACATGTCGTTGGCGTAGTCGGTGCTGATGGTCAGCGCCGTGGTTCGCGGGGTGAGGAAGCGCATGGTGGTGTCGACGTTGGCGGCCACCCCGTCGCCCTGGGCGTTGAGCGTGCCGGCGTTCCAGTCATTGGCCGCGTGCAGCAGGTTGAAGCCGAACGCGTCGAGTTGGTCGCGCAGTGTCCGGTAGTCGGCCACGAACCACTGACACATCTCGTCGATCGCCCGGATGTCGGCGTCGGTGACGTTCTTGCGGGTCTGGTCATAGGGGTACGGGTACTGCATGGTGAACGCGCGGGCCACCGGCACGAAGTCGGCCATCGGAGGTGGCGGTGGGTCCCACGCGTCGGCGTTGCCCGGGACGGCGGCGACGAAGCAGGCGGCCACGCCGGCGGCGAATGCGGTCAGCGCTCCGGTGACGCGACCCCACAGGCCGCGGCGTGGGGCGTGGCGGGCTACCATCCCCGCTGAACCAGACTGCGCGACAGGAAGATTCGCGCCCCACCGAGCACCATCGCCAACGCCTCGCAGCTCGGCATGGCGTAGCCGAGGCACCCGTCGTCGACGTAGTGCGCCTGAACGCCGTAGCGACCGACGGTCACCGCGGCGACGGCTTCGGCGCCGTCGGTGCTCTCGAGCGCCTCGGTCGGCTCCGGCAGGCACCACTTCCATGGCCCCTCGGGCGTTTCGAAGCACAGTTCGATGTAGTCGCGCCGCGCCGGACAGCGGCAGACTTCCTGCAGGGTCGCGGGCAGCAGGGAGCCGTCGGCCACCCGAAGTCGCGAGGCGGAGGGCATCGGCTTGTCTACCGTCGTCGTCATCTCGTCTCCTCGAACGCTGTGACCTATCTGACATTTCTACATGTCAGTTTGCATGGATCACCGCGGCGAGTCAAGGGTAAGTTGCAACTAGATTGATTGATCTAGTTAGGAGTGAATGTGGAGATCAAAGACGCAGTCGCGGTGGTGACCGGGGGCGCTTCCGGCCTCGGGCTGGCAACCGCCAAACGGCTGCTGGACAAGGGCGCCCTGGTGACGGTGCTGGACCTGCGCGGCGGCGACGCCGTCGCCGAACTCGGCGATCGCGCCAGGTTCGTCGAGACCAACGTGACCGATCCCGAGCAGGTCAGCGCGGCGCTCGACCTCGCGGAGGAGCTGGGGCCGGTGCGCATCAACGTCAACTGCGCCGGTATCGGAGACGCCATCCGCACGCTGAGCAAGAACGGCCCCTACCCGCTGGACAAGTTCCGCAAGACCATCGAGGTCAACCTGATCGGCACCTATAACGTGATCCGGCTGGCGGCCGAGCGCATCGCCAAGACCGAGCCGATCGGTCCGGATCACGGCCTCGAGCGCGGCGTCATCATCAACACCGCCTCCGTCGCCGCCTACGACGGCCAGATCGGCCAGGCCGCGTACTCGGCGTCCAAGGGCGGCGTGGTCGGCATGACCCTGCCGATCGCGCGGGACCTGTCCCGCGACCTGATCCGGGTGATGACCATTGCGCCCGGATTGTTCAAAACCCCGCTGCTGGCCACACTCCCCGAGGCCGCACAGGAATCCCTGGGCAAGCAGGTGCCGCATCCCGCCCGGCTCGGCGATCCGGACGAGTACGGCGCGCTGGCCGTGCACATCGTGGAGAACGCGATGCTCAACGGCGAGACGATCCGCCTGGACGGCGCGATCCGGATGGCCCCCCGGTAACCCGGGCCCCAAAAGCACTGTGCCGCCGGGATACCCGGCGGCACAGTTTTGGCCCCCTCAGATGCCCATGAATTCGAAGAACCGCACCATCGACAGGCCGAAGCTGGCGAAGGTGTCGGCCATCCGGGCCATCACTCCGCCCTCCATCCGCCAGGCCAGGTACTTCTCGTAGGCCTCCCGGCTGTCCCACTTCTCGACCATCATCAGCTCGTTCGGGTTGTCCGCGTTCCGGGTGAACTCGACGTTGACCGCGCCCGGATAGGCGCGGGTGTCGGGCATGATCTCCAGCATGAAGTCGCGGAAGTCCTGCTCCGCGCCGTCCTTGAGGGTCACTTCCATGATCACGTGAATCGTCATCGGTTCCCCTAGGTGCTGATCGGGTTGAGGCCCTGGGTGTACATCTGCACGGTGAAGTCGTCGCCGTGCCGGTTGTCGCAATACTCGAATGCCGCGCGGATCTCCTCGTGCACCGGGTTGACCAGCACTTCCCAGTCCTTGTGGGTGAAGATCATGAACTGGCCGTCCTGCATGGCGTCGAGGACCTGCCGCCCGACGGCGTTGGGGTCCGCGCCGCGAGCCAACAGCGCGCTGTTTCCTTCTATGGCCGCCATATTGGGTTCTGCGCCAACCAGTTTCGCTTCACCGAGGCCGGACGATTCGGCGATGCGGGTGTTGACCGAGCCGGGGCACAGCACCGAGACGGCGATGTCGCTGCCCTGAAGTTCGTTGCGCAGCACCATCGACAGGCCGAAGCTGGCGAATTTCGCCGAGGAGTATGCGCCGACCAGGGCCATCGGCACCAGCCCGGCCATGGACGCGGTGTTGAGGATGTGCGCGTGCCCGCCGCGGCTCTTGAAGCGCGGCAGGAACGTCGAGATGCCCAGAAATTGGCTCTCCACATTGATCCGGTACACCCACTGCCAGACCTCCAGCGGGGTCTCATCGAGTGCCGCGCCGCCGTTGGCGCCGGCGTTGTTGCACAGGATGGAGATCGGCCCCAGGGCCTCCTCCGCTTGATCGGCCGCCGCGGCCCACTGCGCCGCGTCGGTGACGTCGAGGCGGATGCCCACCACCTCTCCGCCGGCGGCCTTGAGCTCCTGGACCGCGGTGTCCAGGCGGTCGGCGTCGATGTCGGCGAGGGCGACCTTCGCGCCCGCCGCGACGAAGGCTCGGGCCATCCCGAGTCCCATGCCCGACGCGGCGCCGGTGATGAATGCTGCTTGTCCTGCTGGCCATTTCGTTGTCATGGGGCCACGATACCTATCTGACATAGTTACGTGTCAGATTCTCGGCGAATACTCAGCCAAACCGTGGAAACATCGCGAGAAGCCGGGTGAGCCGACCCGTTCAGGGCAGATTGGCGCGCCAGTACAGGCCCACCAGGAAGTCCGACAGTTCCGCCGGCGTCACGTCGATGAGCCCGTCGGCCCAGGCGATGAGAAGTTCCGAGGTGGCCCCCGACATCGCGAACGCCTTCAACCGCGCGTCTCGGCCGTCGCCGCCACTGGGCGTGCCGACCGTCGACCAGTGCAGGAAGTTCTCCGCGGCCCGGACCAGGATGTCGTTGCGATGCGCGCCGGCCCGGTCCCCCTTGCCGAGCGCCTCGACGAAGAACAGCCGGATCAGCCGCGGGTCGGCGGCCAGCAGCTCGACCGTGGTGCGCAGTGCGAGCGACACCCGGGCGAATCCGTCCTCGGGGGCGTCGACGATGACAGCGTTGACCTGGGATTCGATCATGTCGGCGGCGCATTCGAAGACGGCGTCGAAGAACGCCGCCATGTCCTTGAAGCTCTCATAGAAGTAGCGCTCGGTGAGGCCGGCCTCGGCGACGACGTCCTTGACCCGCACCTGCGCGGACTCACCGGAGCCGAACAGGTTCAGCCCGGCGTCGATGAGCTTGGCGCGCCGTTCGGCGACCCGCTGCTCCGCGGACATGCCGCCGTACACGCGCTTGGTTCCGGTGGTCGACACCTCGCGCCCCCCTTGCCCGTTCCGTTGCGTGATCGCCTCAGCATAATGCGACCTACGCCCGTTTCGGGGGACCCGCCCCATCCGCCGACGAGGGGTTCGCCTGAAACTTCTCCGAGCACATCGCGCATTGCAGTAATCTGACAGTACAACATGTCAGATAAGAAGGGTGTCATTATGCCGAACGAATTCCAGTACTGCCAGATCGCCTGGGTGGTCAACGATCTGGACGCAGCGATCGAGAAATGGCGGGCGATGACCGGCATCGGCCCGTTCTTCGTCGGCCGGCACGTCGGCGCCGCGTTCGTCGGGCCGAAGCTGCGCGGGCAGGACACCGAGATCGACATCAGCGCCGCGATCGCGCAGGCCGGGCCGGTCCAGCTGGAGTTCATCCAGCAGCACGACGACCGCCCCTCCCCCTACCGGGAGATGCTCGCCGAGGGCGAGGAAGGACTGCACCACGTGTGCGTCTTCGTCGACGACGTCGACGCCGAACTCGCCCGCTATGCCGAGCAGGGGTACGACACCGTGCTGACCGCGACGTTCGGCGGCCAGACCCCGCTGGCCTACGTCGACACCCGGGCGTTGACCGGCACCATGACCGAGCTGATGAGTGGCGAGGGCATGGTCAAGCAGATGTACGCCCGGGTCGCCGAGATCGCCGCCGACTGGGACGGCGTCACCGACCCGGTGCGCGACCTGTCCTCACTGATGGGCTGAGGCCAACGCGGCAGCCGCCCCCGCGCGGTCGGCGGCCACGGTCTGGTCCATCTTGTCGACCGGGAAGCTGACCGGTTTGTTGATGCCGGCGCGGAACTCGAAGTGCCGGATCAGCTGCCGGTCGACGGGCGCTCCGTTGAACAGCTCGTGATACAGCGGTCCGACCCGCTTGGCGGTCTTCTCCAGCAGCGGCCGATCCAGTCCGTAGAACTCGATCGCGTTCTCCCCCAGAATCGCCCGCGCCTCGTTTTCGGGGACCTCGCCGAGGGTGGCCCGGACCCAGTCGTGAGTGTTGGGCCAGGTGCCCTCGAAGTGCGGGTAGTCGCTGCCGAACATCAGCTTGTCGATGCCCACCTCATGCCGGGCTGCCACGTCGCCGTAGCGCATCAGCGAAGTGCCACATCCACAGTGCCGCTTCCAATACTCGCTGGGCTTCATGGTCAACGTGCCGGGCTCCCGGGCGTGCAGCTTGTCCAGGTAGTCCAGCGTCAGCGGCACCCAGTCGGCGTGGATCTCCTGGAAGGCGACCTTCAGGCGCGGGAAGCGGTCGAACACCCCACCGAACATCAACTGCCACAGCGGCCGTCGTTCGCCGAACGTCTCAAACAACTCCGCCAGGAACGAGTTGGCGCCGGCCGCTTCCTCACCGCCGTTCGGGTCGAACTTCGGCAAGAGGTTCTCGTCGATGACAGCGAGGCCTTCCCCACCCTCGGTGTCGCCGCCGGTGCGACTGAACACCGCGCGCACCATCTCCACGACACCGCCCTGCGGGTTGCCGAACCCGGCGTGGATGTGCACCACCATGCCGAGGTCCTGGCAGGCCCGCCACATCGGGTCCCACCACGGGTCATACAGCGCGGGCAGGTCACCGGGCGCGGCGCCGGGCATCATCGGCGGGAAGATCGCCTTGAAGCCGCATTCCTTGGCGCGCACGATGTCGGCGACCCCGGATTCCCAGTCCGGCCACGGGTAGATCAGCGGAACGCCGAGCAGCCGGCCGGGGGCTTCGGAGCAGAAGTCCTCCAGGAACCGGTTGTGCGCAACCGATCCCGCGCGGCGCAGCTCGTGGGTGGTCATGGAGTTCTGCACGTCGGCGAACGGCACGAAGCCGATCGGCCCGAACGGGTGCAGGAACTCCGCGACGATGCCTTCGGATTCGACGTGCCGCAACCGCCACACCGGGTCGAAGTAGCCGACCTCCCCGCCGGCGGACACCACACCACGCTTGTCGTAGACCTCCAGGGAGTCCTCCGGCGGCGGGTAGCCGGTCAGGTCGACGACCTTGTCGATGACGGCGACGTCGTCCAGGTAGGTCCCCCACGCGTCGTGGTGCTTGGCGTCGAGGTAATCCTTGTACAGCTTCGGCGGCAGCGAGACATGCGAGTCCGCTGACACGATCACCACCGGCTTGTATTCCGGTTGGGCCAGCGTCGACCAGTCGGCTTTGCGGACGTCGAATCGGATGGGCATCGAAGATCCTCCTGAGGGCTGACGTGATCTGACACACACTCTTGTCAGTTAAGCTGCCGGAACGGCATCTGGTCAAGGGATTCAATCGATTTCGCAAATTGACGACACCTAAGTCGAGTTACTCGCCCTTCACTGCGACAAACCCCGCCCAGCAGATCATCGCTCTATATAGATTGATCTAGTATTCGCTACTACCGAAGGAGCCTCTGGATGGCTGACGTCGCACGACCGTTTGATTTGAATGCCAAGACCCAGCGATGGTTCGTGGCACTGGGGATGGCTGCCGTGCCGGTGATGTTCATCGGACTCGTCATGGCTCGGGTGCTCGCGCCGGCGCACAACGCAACCTGGAGTGCCGAGCAGATCGTCGAGATCTACGCCGAGAACTACAGCATGATCCAGCTCGGGTGTGTGCTGGCGATGTTCGCGTTTGCCCTGTGGGGACCGTGGACCGCCGTGATCTCGATGTGGATCTGGCGGATGGAATCCCGTCGCTACCCCATCCTGACCTTCGCCACGCTGATCCTCACCGCGATCAACATCATGGTGGTCGAGTTCATGGCGATCCTGTACGCGGTCACTGGGTTCCGAGCCGGCCAGGTTTCGCCCGACATCACCTTGACGCTCAACGACCTCGCCTGGTTCGTCTACTACTTCACCTGGCCGCCGTACATCCTGTGGCTCATCGCCATTGCCGTCGCCATCTTCCGCGACCAGAACTCGCCGACGATTCTCCCCCGCTGGCTCGGATGGCTGACCATCGCGCAGGTCGTGATCATCCTGCCGAACGCGGTGCAGACGTTTCCGTGGGCCCTGCAAGGAGTCTTCGCCTGGGATGGGCTGATCTCGCACTGGGGCGTGGCGACATTCCACGGCGTGTGGACCCTGGTGATCGCCTTCTACATCCTGCAGGCCATCTCCCGGGAGGAGAAAACCCTGCAAGCGGCACAGGCGTGACCGAGCCGGAAGGCCACGACCCCAGCGGGGACGTGGCCTTCCGCTTAGGACGAGGTCTTCTCCCCGAATGTCTTCTGCATGAATCCGGGGTCGATGAGCATGCCGTGCACCTGCTGGTTGTGGCTGTGGCACAGCTGGTGATAGGCGAACGCGGTCTGCTGGGCATTGGCCCGGCCCTGGTTGTCCTGGGCGACGTTGACGGCCTCTTTCGCGAGTTTCAGTGCGAACAGCGGCTTTTCGGCGATCTTCGACGCCAGTTCCAGGGTGTGCGCCTGCAGTTCGTCGGCGGGCACGACGTGGTTGACCATGCCGAGGGTGTGCAGCTCGGCCGCGGTGAGGAAGTCGGCGGTGAACAACATCTCCTTGGCCTTGCGCGCACCGACCTCGAAGGGGTGGTTGAAGAACTCCGCGCCGGAGATGCCCATCGAGACGGTGTTGTCCTGGAACAGCGCGTCCTCGGCGGCGACGATGAGGTCACACGGCCACACCAGCATCAACCCGCCGGAGATGCATTTGCCCTGCACAGAGGCGATGGTCGGTTTGGGCAGGTTGCGCCAGCGTTCGCTGAGCCCGACGTACATCTCCTTCTCGAAGGCCATCATCGACTCGGCGCCCGCGCACCCGACGCCGCACCAGGTGCCGACGCGGTCGTGGTCGGTGAACACCTGAACGGCGTCGGAATCGCGCAGGTCGTGCCCGGCGGAGAAGTGCGGGCCGTTGGCGGCCAGGATGATCACGCTGACCGAATCATCCTGGGCCGCGGCATTGAACGCGTCGTTGAGTTCGTAGAGCATCCGCACGCTTTGGGCGTTGCGGGCCTCCGGCCGGTTCAGCACGATCCGGACGACCTTGTCGGCCGGGCGTTCGTAGCAGATGGTCTCGAACTCGGTCATGCTCAGCCCTTCTCGTCGGCGAGCCGGGAGGTGGTGTCGGCCAGCACGGCGGTGACGGTGCCGGCGGCGGTGGCGACTCGCTCCGGGGTCAACGGCGGGGTGAAGGCCGCCGCGAACGGGGTCGGCAGCTCACTTTGGGCGACCGGACGCTGATGGGAGAACGTGTCGAAGCCGGCCTTGCCGTGATAAGCCCCCGACCCGCTGACCCCGACGCCCCCGAACGGCACCGCGTCGTTGATGTAGGCCAGGCCGAAGTCGTTGCGAGACAACGCGCCCGAGGTGGTGTCGCGCAGGAAACGCTGGAACGCCTCGGTGTCGCCGCCGTACCAGTACGACGACAGCGGGTGCTCGCCGGCCGCGGCGTAGGCGATGGCCTCCTCGACGTCGTCGTAGGTGTGCAGCACCAGCACGGGCCCGAAGATCTCCTCGGTGTGGATGGCGGCGTCGGCGGGCACGTCGAGCAGCAGGGTCGGCGGGATCCGCCGGGACACCGGATCGGGCAGCCGGTCACGCTCATCGTCGGGGGCGATGACGATCTCGGTGGCGCCCTTGGACTTGGCGTCCTCGATCAGTCCCAGCACGCGGCCGTAGTTGGCGTCGTTGATGATTGAGACCACGTCGGGGTTCTCGGCGTAGGTCGGGAAGTGCGCGCGCACCGCGGCTCGGTAGGCGTCGACGAACGTCTGCTTTCCCGCCGCGGGGACGAAGGCGTAGTCCGGGCAGAGGCACACCTGTCCGTTGTTGACGTGCCGGGCGGCGGCCAGCCGCGTTGCGGCGTCGGCGATGTCGGCGTCGGGGGCGACGATCGCCGGGTTCTTGCCGCCGAGTTCCAGGGTGACCGGCACCAGGTTTCTCGCGGCGGCGACGCCGACGATGCGGCCGACCTTGGATGAGCCGGTGAAGAAGATGTGGTCCAGCCGCAGGTCGGTGAACGCGGTGGCGGTGGCCAGGCCGCCGTTGACGACCACCACCTCTTCCGGGGCCATCCGGGAGGCGACCGCGCGGGCGAACACCTCGCCGGTGCGCGGGGTCATGTCGGAGAACTTGATCATCACCCGGTTGCCGGCGGCCAGGGCCTCCACGGTGGGGGTGAAGGCCAGCACCACCGGGAAGTTCCACGGCGCGATGACGCCGACGACGCCCTTGGGGCGGTTCTGCACGTAGGTCGGGAACGCCCCGCCCAACCCGCCGGGGACCTCGACGGGGGCCATCCAGGCCTCCAGGTTCTCCCGGTCGTAGGCGATGGTGCCCATGCCGCCGAGGATGTCGAGTTCCAGGGAGGTGGTGGCGGGCCGGCTGCCGAAGTCGGCGTCCAGGGCGGCGGTGAGTTCGTCGGCGTGCTCCAGGACGGCGGCGATGAACCGATTGATCCGGTCGCGGCGGACCTGCGCCGACGGGATGGGGTCGGCGGCCTGGGCGGCGCGCTGGGCGTCGAGCAGCCGCTGCAGTTCGGCGGGGCTCACGTCGGTGACGGTGTCGGCGGTGATGGTCATGTGGGCAAACTCCTTGAGTTCAGCGAGATTTCGACGGTCAGGCGGTTCGACGGTCAGACGGGTAGCGCGGATCCGGCGGCGAGGTCCTTGGCCCACCGGTAGTCGGCCTTGCCGGCCGGGCTGCGCAGCACCGCGGGGACCCGGATGAAGGCTTTCGGCAGCTTGTAGCGGGCCAGCCGGGTTTTGGTGTCGGCGAGCAGTTCTGCGTCGGTTGGGTCCTGGCCGGGTTTGGTGGCGACGATGGCGACGACTTCGCTGCCCCACCGTTCGCTGGGCCGGCCGACCACGACCACGTCCTGGATGCCCGGGTGCGCGATCAGCGCGTGCTCGACCTCTTCGGCGAAGATCTTCTCCCCGCCTGAGTTGATGGTGACCGAGTCCCGGCCGAGCAGTTCGACGGTGTTGTCGGCGAGGTGCCGGGCCCGGTCGCCGGGCAACGCCATCCGTCGTCCGTCGACCTCGACGAAGGTGCGTTCGGTCTTGGCCTGATCGTTGAGGTAGCCGAGTGGGATCTGGTTCTCCCGGGCCAGCCACCCGGTCGCCGGGTCGCCGGGTTCCAGGACGCGGGTGTGGTCCTCGGCGACGACGCAGGTGCCGGCGGCGGGTAGGAACGATCCCGAGGTGGCGGGTGCGGCGGCGGTGCTGATGTTGGTCAGCTGCGATCCGGTCTCCGAGGAGCCGGCCACATCGGCGATGACGGCTTGCGGCAGCAGCGTCAGGATGCGCTGCTTGACCGAGGCGCTGGTGATCGCGCCACCCACACCGACCAGTTGCACACTCGCGCCGGAATAGTCGCCGCGCTCGAACTCGTCGCACAACGGGGTGGCAAAAGCATTGCCCACCATGTTCATTCGCTGCACGCCTTCACGGTCGATCAGCTCCCAGATCGCGGGCGCGTCGAGTTTGTCGACGACATCGGGGAACACGAGTTTCCCGCCGCCGAGCAGCCCGGCCAGCGCCATCCACTGGGCGGCGCCGTGCATGAGAGGCGGCAGCGGCAGCACCACCGCCGGCTCGGACTGGGCGATCAGCGCGGCGCCCTCGGCGACGGTGTCGACCTCGAAGGTGCCTTCCGGCAGGAACGCGCCGATCCCACTTTCCAGGATGCCGGCCTGGGTCCACAGCACGCCCTTGGGCATGCCGGTGGTGCCGCCGGTGTAAAGCACGTACAGGTCGTCGGGGTCGGGTTCGACGTCGGGGCGCGCCGGGCTGGCCGACGCCAACGCCTGCTCGTAGTCCAATGCCCCGGGCAGCAGCGCGTTTCCGGATTCATCGGCGACCTGCAGCAGCAAGGCCGGCGGGTGCTCCAAGTCGGGCAGCACCGCGGCCAGGGTCGGCGCGAACCGGGCGTGGTAGATGATCGCGCGGGCGTTCGCGTCGTTGAACAGGTACGCGAGTTCGGCTTCCACGTAGCGGTAGTTGACATTGAGCGACGCGGCGCGGGCGGCCGCGGCGCCGAGCATGCCTTCGACGTACTCGTTGCCGTTGAGCAGGTACAGCGCGACGTGGTCCTGCCCGGACTCCCACGGCTGCAGGCTTGCTCGGCGCTGGTGGATGGTGATGCCTTGGGACAGCAGCAGATTCGCCAGCCTGTTGACCCGCTCGGACAGCGCGGCGAAGGTGAGTCGGCGGTCCCGGAAGACGAGGCACTCCCGGTCCGGGAGCGCGTCGGCGACCTCGGCGAACAACGCGGCGTGGTTGTATCGCATGCCGGGCCTACTTGGTTCGGACGTCGACCAGGGCCTGGCGGCGTTCGTCGCGGACCACCCGCAGCGCCTCCTTGAGCGCGGCTTCCAGTTCGCTGCGGCGATGCACGGTCACCCCGTAACCACCTGTGGCGGTGCAGAAGTCGGCGAAGTTCGGCGACGGCGAGAGATCCGAGAAGCGTCCCTCGGCGGTGGCGACCGCCTCGCCCTGCGGATAGACCAGCTGGGTCGCCATATCCACTGCCCACCAGTTGCTGTTGTTGGCGATGATGGTCAGCACCGGCAGGTTGTGTTTGGCGGCGGCGTGGTGGCACGCCGCGGGGTTGGCGAACATGTAGGCGCCATCGCCCAGGGTGGCGATGACCGTGCGCTCCGGCGCGGCGTACTGGGCGCCGAGCGCGGCCGGCAGGCCCCAGCCCAGCCCACCGGACGCCGGCAGGAAGTAGTAGGTGCCGGGCTCGGTTCGGTTGAGCAGGCACGCGGTTGAGACGTATTCGTTGAACACGATGTCGTCCGCCTCGAGCAGTTCGCCGAGGACCGCCGAGATCGCCGCCGACGTGATGGGCTCATCGTCGGATTGGCTGTTCTCGTCGCGGCGCTGGGCGTCGATGCGGCCCTGACGCGCCGCGGCGACGGCGCGGATCTCCTCGGAACGGCTTTGCTCGATGCGGTCGGCGCGGGCCTGCAGCGCCTCCGACAGCCGGGTGAGGAATGCGGCCGGGGTTGCGCTGATGTTGAGATCGGAGCGATGGGACCGGATCGGGTAGGTCGAGTACAGCGGGTCGACGCCGACCTGAGCGATGTAAGTGTCGGCCGGCGGTGGCGTGTGCGTCTCCATCCACGGCACATCGCTTTCCAGGAACACGATGACATCGGCTCGGGCGAAGACGGTTTCGGCCACATCCATGTTGGCGACGCGGTGCGGATGGTTGTACGGCACGTTCAGGTACCGGGCCCAGGGGTCGGCGACGCCGATCCCGAACCGGGTGGCGCAGTCGCTGAGCAGTTCGACGGATTCGGGTTCGATTCCGTTCGCCGTGGCGACGATGACCGGGAACTGCGCGTCAGCGATCCGGTCGGCGAGCGCTTCGATCGCGTCGGGATCGGGTTGCACGGTGCCCGGAACCGGGGTGCGCGCAACCGGCACCGCCGGGTCTTGGGCCGCTTCGGCGAGGACCTCACGGGGCAGGGCGAGGTATACCGGCCCCCGCGGGTGCGCGCTGGCGACGCTGACGGCGCGGTCGACGACGGACTCGACCTGTCGCGGGTCGCGCAGCTCGTAGTCCCACTTGACGAACTCGCGGACCAGGCTCGCCTGGTCGAACATCTCCTGGGACCAGTGAATGGGCAGGTCGCGGGCGCCGACAACGCCACCTTCGAGGATCGGTGAGCGCCCGGCGGTGACCAGCAGTGGAATCCGGTCGCGGGAGGCGTTGGCCACCGAGCACGCGGCGTTCGCCGTGCCGACGTTGACGTGCAGCATGAGCGCCTGCGGTTTGCCGGTCACCAGAGCGGCGCCGTGGGCCATGCCGCCGGCCAGGTTCTCGTGCGCGCACAGCACGGGCGTCGGCAGTGCCGGATCGTTGTCCTTGTTGAGGGCGTAGGCCTCGACGATCGGCGCGAAGTCGGTCCCCGCATTGACGAAGAAGTATTCGATGCCGTGCTCGACGAGCGCGTTGAGGTAGCGGGTGGCGACGGTCTGCGACATGGTGTCTTTCTTGTTTGTGGCCTGGTTCTGCTCGGTCAGGTGCGGGTCAGGGCAGCAGCCACTCGGCGTTGGTGCGGAAGAACTTTGTGGTGATCTCTTCGCCCAACGGCTCGACCTTGGCCAGCATCTTGTTCATCGAGTCCTTGGTGCCCTCGACATGCGGGTAGTCGGTCGAGTAGCAGAACACGTCGGCCAGGTCCGGGTCGTCCTGGATGTAGCGGTCGACGGGCTCGAAGTTGAACGGCGACACCCGGATATTGCGCCGCACGTACTCCGAGGGCTTGAGCTCCATCTTGGCGGCGTGCGAGCCCGGGAAGACCTGGCAGTACATGTCCATCCGGCGACAGGCCGGGCCGACCCAGTGCGCGCCGACCTCGAACAGGCCGAACCGCAGCCGCGGGAATCGCTCGAACACGCCGCCGAGCACCAGCGCGTTGACGTAGTTGTCGATGGCCATGTGGCAGGTGGCGAACATGCCGATGTTGGTGTTGGGGATCTCCGGAGACTGGAACAGGTCCTGGAAGGTCTCGGCGAAGGTCCAGCGCGGATCCAGGAAGAAGAACTCGGTGCCGATGTGCAGGGTGGCGGCGACGTCGTTCTCCTCCAACATCTTCCACAGCGGATCCATCAGGGAGTGCGCCGGGGAGACGCCGCCGGGCGGGACGTCGGCCTGCAGGTAGACGCCCTTGACGCCGCCGTCGATGAGCCGGCGGACCTCGTCGGTCATCTCGGTGATGTCATTGCTGGTGGGGATGATGCCGACGGCGCGGACCCGGCCGTCGTTGAGGCTGGCGTTCTCGATCGCGAAATCGTTGTAGGCGCGCAGGAACATCTGGGCGAACTCCGGACGGGACAGGCCCTCGAGCATCGAGGTGTCGCCGCCGAAGCGCTGCTCGAAGCCGAAGTCGTCCATGCCGCCGACCATCATCGCGGCGATCGCGGTGGTCGGGAAGACGAGCTGCTTTTCGATGCCCATGGTGTCGAGCACCTCGACGCGGCGGGTCAGGTCGATGGCGCTGGGGGCCTTGGGGCCCTTTACCTTCCACACCGAGTCCTCGTCGATGTCCATATCGTCTTCGACGTCGACGTGCATGTTGGTGTCGGTGGGATCCGGGCGCAGCCGGTCGACGGCCTCGAAGAGGTTGCCCATGATCCGGCCGGCCTGGCCGAAGTAATCACCGAGCCGGGTGCTCGGGATCATCTCGTGTGCGTCGACGTCGTGAGCAAGGACCTTCATGGGATTACCTCCGGAGTAGCAAGTCGATCGTGGGCTTGGAGCTGTCCAACCGGACTAGATAGATTGTTCTAGTTGTTAGCGTAATCACACTGGCGTCGCGGCGTCAAGAGTCTGAAAAAACACCCCGCCACCGGGAAGTTCCCAGTGGCGGGGTGCGGGAAAGCCGTCGCAGGTGGCAGCCCGGGGGCTGTCCGGTCCGCCTGCGCGGATAGGCCTTTCGTCTCAGCCGGCGGAGTCGGCGAGCCCGGCGGCGACGAGCGCCGAGGCGGCCCGGCCGGCGGTGTGCATCGGCTCGGCGGAGCGGATGGTGCGGGCCAGCAGCACCCCACCCTCGATCAGGCAGAAGGTCTCGATGGCGACCTCGCGGGCCCGCTCGTCGGTCATGCCGGCTTCGACGAAGCGCTGCTTGAGCACGGTGAGCCAGGATTCGAAGGCGTCCGCGGCAGCTTCGCGCATCACCTCGTCACTGTTGGCGACCTCCAGCGCGATCGTCGCAATGGGGCAGGCGTAGCCGAAGTCGGTGCCCTCCAGCAGCTGGGCTGCGCGCTCGAAGGAATCGGTGGTCGCCTCGACGACGTCGCGCCCCTCCGGATAGATCGATTCCAGGATGGTGCGGTAGCGGTCGCCGCCGTAGGTCAGCGCGGCCGCGCCGAGCTCCTGTTTCCCGCCGGGGAAGAAGTGATAGAGCGAGCCGTAGGGCGCTTCGGCGGCGGCCAGCACGGCTTTGATGCCGGTGGCGCCGAAGCCCTGCCGGCTGAACAGATCCGTGGCGGATTCCAGCAGCCGAACCTTGGTGCCGGCCGGCTCCGTGCCGTTGGTGGTGGTAGTCACCTGCATATATTACCGCGCTAGATCAATCTGTCATGTCTCCCGCGCAAACCATTGACTACGTCACACCTCACTAGATAGATTAATCTAATGACTGATACCCGCGTTTTTGAGCTCCGCACCTACGAGGCCGTGCCCGGCAAGATCGACGCGCTGGTGGCCCGCATCGGCGACCACGCCGCCACCCTGTTCGAGAAGCACGGCATGGAGAACATCGGCTTCTGGGTCCAGACCGACGACGAGGGCAAGCGCACCGACACGCTGACCTACATCGTCGCGCACGACAGCCGGGACGCAGCCGCGCAGTCCTGGAAGGCGTTCTGGGAGGACCCGGAATGGCAGGCCATCCGCGCCAACGGCGAGCAGGTCACCGCCGGCGCCACCTCGGTGTTCATCGAGGCCACGGACTACTCGAAGATCCGCTGACGCCCGATGTCTGCGCTGTTTGATCTGACCGGACACGTCGCGCTGGTCACCGGGGCGAACTCCGGCATCGGCCTCGGCATGGCCCACGGGCTGGCCGAGGCCGGCGCGGACGTGTGCGTCTGGGGCACCAACGCCGAGCGAAACAAGCTGGCGGAGAAGGACTTAGCCCGACATGGCACGAAAGTCCGGGCGATCCGCTGCGACGTCAGCTACGAGGACGCGGTTTCCGCGGCGTTCGACAAGACGCTGGACTACTTCGGCCGGGTCGACTCGTGCTTCGCCAACGCCGGGGTGCGCTCCCCCGAAATCCCTTTCCTGGACACCACATTGAGCGACTTCCGTCGCGTCACCCGGGTGAACCTGGACGGAGCGTTCCTGACGCTGCGCGCCGCGGCCCAGCACATGGTCGCCCGCGGCGACGGCGGGGTGCTGGTCGGCACGTCCAGCGTCTCGGCGCACCACGGCACTCCCCGAGGTCAGGCGTACGCGGCCAGCAAAGCCGGGCTGAGCGCCATGATGCGCAGCTGCGCCGTCGAGTTGGGCCGGCACAAGATCAGCGCGCATTCGCTGGCGGTCGGCTGGACCGAGACGCCCATGCTCTCCCGCGACCTGGACAACCCCACCTTCCAGGAGAACGTCATCAAGCGAATCCCGAAGCGCCGCTGGGGCGTGCCGGAGGATTTCGCGCGCGTCGCGGTGTACCTGGCCGGCGGCGCGGGTGGCTTCCAGACCGGGGACGAGATCGTCATCGACGGCGGATACATGGTCTTCTGACCATTCTTTTGTTCTGTATAGATTGATCTAGTAAATTGAGAACTGCCAGCCCGGCAGCGCAGCACAGCAAAACTTGGAAGAGGTAAGGCAATGATCAAGGTTGACCGGATCGCGCACGTCGTGATCAAAGTCCGCGACCTGAATAAGTCCCTGGACTTCTACACCCGCGTCATCGGGCTGAAGGAGATGGGGCGCATCGACCCGATGGTCGCGTTCCTGTCCACCGGCCGCGACCACCACGAGCTCGGCATCGCCCAGGTCGGCCCGGACGCCCCGTCGGCTCCCTTCTATCAGGTCGGAATGGAGCACTTTTCGTTCCGGCTGAACAACGAGGACGATCTGCGCGAGGCCTACCAGACCCTGCTGGACGAGAAGGTGAAGATCGCCTACACCGTCAACCACGGTGTGGCCAAGAGCGTTTACTTCTTCGACCCGGATGGCAATGAGCTCGAGGTGTACTGCGACAACTCCCCCGAGGAGGTCGCGACCTTCGCCAACCCCTACGGCGGCATGGACAAGCTGGAGTTCGCCCAGGACCAGCCGTCGCTGATGGACTCGATCATCGCCGCGCAGCAGGAAATGGCCGCTGCGGCCGAGGCTGCCGCCAAGGCGTAGCAGATCACGGGTGGAATCGGGCCGGCGTTGGACGTCGGCCCGATCTCGTTTCTTCGCCCCTACGGAGGCGACGAGCCCGAGGCCGGCGGTTCCGGCGGGTCTGATCCTTGTGTCCGGTGGTGGTGTCGGAAGCGTTTGCGGAAGTGGGCGAGCATGTCGGCGGGCTGGTGATACGGGTTGACCCGCGGCTGGCCATGATCGAGATGCTTCGGGGGGATCCACTCGACCCGGCCCTCGGCGTTGAGTCGGGTGGTCCAGTTCTGTTGGTAGGCCATCCGATTGTCCGGGCCGCAGTCCAGCCCCAACTCGTCGACATTCGTCTGGCCGTCCTGGCTGAAATTGTCGAGGTGATCGGCCTGGCACCGGTAGGCGCTGGCTGTGCACCCCGGCCGGGTGCATCCCTTGTCCCGGGCGAACAGGACCAGCCGCTGATCGACTGACGCGAGACGCTTGGTCCGACCCAGCCACAACGGTCGGCCACGTCCGTCGAAGATCACCAGGTAATGCAGGGCATGGGAGGCCATCCGCAGGAAATCACTCATCGGAACCATCGACCCGCCCGCAGTCACCGCCCACCCCGTGAGCGCCGCCGGCACGTCGGGGGCCGGTATCGCGGGGGTTCCGGAAGTTTCCGCCTGGCCGGGGGTTTCGGGCCGATCATGCCGCTGCGCGGTGTCCGGGCCGGTGATGGTGACGACGGGGTCGGTGATCGGCCCGCCGCCGAGGTCGGCGGGGATTCCGCCGTGGGCCGCGGCGTTGAGCTCCGCAAGTGTGGTGGTGACGATGACGGTGACGGGTAGTCCGTTGTGTTGCCCGAGGTCGCCGGAGGCCAGCAGTGCCCGCATCGCGGCGACCAGCGCGTCGTGATTGCGCTGGGCGATCGTGCGCCGATCACCCTGAATCTGCTCCTCCGACGGTGTTCCCGAGACACAGGGGTGTTCATCCTCCGGGTTGCACATGCCCGGCGCCGCCAACTTCTCCAGGATGGGTTCCAGGGTGGCCCAGGCTTCGGGGGTCAACCGCGCCCGCAGGTTGCGCATCCCGTCATGGGTCTGGGCGCCGACGGACAGGCCGCGGGCGGCGGCGCGGCGACGATCAGCGAAGTCCCCGTCCGGATCGAGGACCATGAGCAGCATGGTCGCCAGTTTGCTCAAATGCGAGGGCCCGTACTGCGTGGCGAGCTCGGCCAACTCCTTCTCGGCATCAGCCCGGGTCTCCGGATCCACCGCGGCGGGGATCTTGGCGTAGGTGTCCCGGACAATCGCGACCTGTTCGGGGCCGATCACCCCCGCCGCCACGCCTTGCGCCACGGTGGGCATGACTGGTTCCAGGGGTTGCCCATCCAACGCGACCCGCGGCCCCAGGTCGGCGGCCTCGGCCAACCGGCGCCGGGCGGCGCCGCGGGAGATGCGTAACCGGTCCTCCAGGACGAGGGTGAGGTTCGCCGCCCCCAACACCCCGGGATTGCCGTCGGCGATCAGCCGGGCCAGCAGTCGGTGGTCGGCCGCCGGGCCCCGCCAGGCGAGGGCTTCCCGGCGCGCGAGCACCTCCAACACCTCCTCGGAGGACAGGGCGTCGAGGGACGCCGAAGCCAAGACGCGGTGAGCGGTTTCGGCCTGCGCGAGGGCGGCGAAGATCGCCTCCCGATCGGCGTAGGCGTTGCTTCTCATACCAACAACGCTAGACCCCACCACCGACAAGTTCCGTTGCGAGACAACGGAAAACGGCCCTGTGGATTGAGAGTTCTATGAGAAAATTCGACCCTCGCGCGGGCACCGTCTCACTATCAGCGACACCCGCCCGAAACGCCCGACGCACCCGTCCGACACACCCGCCCGAAACCCCGAAGTTCGCGCCCAGATCCCCCGAATTACTCCGCCTCGTACGGCACAAAGTCGGCCATGTCCCCGTCGAACGCGAGGACCGCGAGGCGGCGGAACTTGCTGCCGTGGAACACAAGTGGCGCGGCGTCCGGCTTGGCGATCAGTCCGTGGATCTGCAGCAGCGCGATGGTGTGATCGCCCGCCGGCAGCTCGGCATACGGTGAGCACTCCAGCCACGCGGTGGCGCCGCGGACCAGCACGGCGCCCTCCTCGGTGTGGTCCCAGGCGACCGAAGCGAAGCGGTTGTCGGCCCGACGGGCCAGCGTCATGCAGATGTCGTCCTGACCTTGCGCGAGCACGCTGATCCCGAGTTTGGGCAGGGTGCGCAACATCTTCCAGGTGCCCGATCCCGCCTGGAAACACAGGGACACCAGCGCAGGTTCCAGCGACACCGAGGTGAACGAGCTGGCGGCCATCCCGATCGGGGCGCCGTCGACCAGCGCGCTCACCGCGGTGACCCCCGAGGGGAAGCAGCCGAACGCCCGGCGCAGCGCGTTCGGATCGGCTTCCAGGGATTCGATCGAGATCATGATCTGGTTCCACCCAACTCATCGGCGCCCGGCGGGGCGATGGACGTCGGCGACAGTGCGCCACGTCACAATCCTACCGCGATTGGATAGATTGATCTAGTGTCTCAAAAAGGCGCGTCCGACACCTGGACCATGAGCTTCCCGTCATGGTCGCCGGTGAACAGCCGGTTCAGCGCCTCCGGCGCCGCCTCCAAGCCGTCCAGCACGTGGTCCTTCCATTGCAGTTGCCCGGCCTGGATCCAACCCGCCAGATCTGAGTAGGCCTCCCGCGCGCGGTGGAAGTGGTCCAGGATCACGAAACCCTGAATCGTCAACCGCTGCATGAGGACTCGGCCGAAGTCCCGCGGGCCCGCCATCGGCTCATCGGAGTTGTACTGCGAGATCAACCCGCACACCGCCATCCGGCCGCCGCGGTTCATCCGGGCGTAGACGGCGTCCATGATCGGACCGCCGACGTTCTCGAAGTCCATATCGATTCCGTCTGGACACAACCGGTCCAACGCCGCGCCGACGTCCTCGTTCTTGTAGTCGATGGCGGCGTCGAAGCCGAGATCGTCGATGATCCAGCGACACTTCTCCGGCCCGCCGGCGATGCCGACCACCCGCGCGCCCTTGATCTTGCCGATCTGGCCGACGATGGAGCCGACGGCGCCGGCGGCGGCCGAGACCACCAGCGTTTCAGCGGGTTTTGGCCGGCAGATATCGATCAGCCCGACGTAGGCGGTCAACCCGGTGGTGCCGAGCACCGACACCGAGGCCGTCAGTGGAACGCCATCGCGGCGGCGGATGCGCCCGGCCGAGGCGGCGTCGTAGACCGAGTACCGCTGCCAGCCGCCTTCGCCGAGCACCACCGCGTCGCCCGGGACGAACCGCTGCGAGGCGCTCTCCTCGACCACCCCGACGGTGACGCCGCGGACGACCTCGCCGACGCCGACCGGCGGCAGGTACTGCTCACGGTCGCTGAGCCACACCCGGTTGGTCGGGTCGATGGAGAGGTACACATTGCGCACCAGGATCTGGTCCTCGCCGAGCTCCGGGACCGGCAGATCGGACAGCTCCAGATCGTCGGCGCCGTCGGGCCGTCGGCCCAGCACCCATCCGCTATTGCTCCGGGCCATTGCCGCCGCCTCTCTCGATGAATCCTCGTCGTTGACACGCCGACGCCCACGTCCTATCGTCACCGTAGTAGATCGTTCTATCTAGCGCTAGATCGGGAGTTATTCACTTGAGCACCGACACCCACGCCGCACGGGTGGCCGACGCCGCACGCGCCGTCGTGCGGGATCACCCGCCACGGGAAGTCCCGGCCGCCGAGTTCTTCGGCGCCTGCTACGACGCCGGCCTGTCCTGGATCCACTTCCCCGAGGGCCTCGGCGGCCTCGGGTTGTCACGCGGACTGCAGGGCGTGGCCGACGCGGTGTTCCAGGAGGCCGGGGCGCCGTCGCCGTATGACCTGAACATCATCGGCTACGGGATGGCAGCCCCCACCGTCGTTGAGCACGCCCAGACCGAGGAGCTCAAGCGACAGTGGCTGCGCCCGCTGGCCTCCACCGAGGACATCTGGTGCCAGCTGTTCTCCGAACCGGGAGCCGGGTCGGATCTGGCCGGATTGGCCACCTCCGCGGTCCGCGACGGCGACGACTGGGTGGTCAACGGCCAGAAGGTGTGGACCACGCTGGCGCACTGCTCCCGCTGGGCCATCCTGATCGCCCGCACCGATCCCGACATGCCGAAGCACAAAGGCCTGACCTACTTCGTCGTCGACATGAACAGCCCCGGCGTGGACGTGCGCCCGCTACGCCAGATGACCGGGCAGGCCGAATTCAACGAGGTCTACCTCAACGACGTCCGGGTCCCGGACGCCTACCGACTGGGCGCGGTCGGCGGCGGCTGGGGCGTCGCGATGACGACGCTGATGAACGAGCGCAGCACGATCGGCGCAGCCGGGCTGCGGCGCGGTTACGGGACCATCGCCGACGCCGTCGCGCTGTGGGCGCAGCGGCCCGAGCTGCGCACCCCGGTCAAGCGCGACCACCTGACCGAGCTGTGGCTGCGCGCCGAGGCGCAGCGGCTCACCTCCGAACGGGCCCGGGTGTCGGCGACCGTCCGCGGACCGGGCCCGGAGGGCTCCATCGACAAACTCGTCGGCGCGGAGCTCAACCAGCGGATCTACGAGTTCTGCATGGACCTGCTCGGTGCGGAATCGACGCTGTACCACGACTATTCGATGCGCGAGATCACCGCCGAGAACGCCAATGTCGGCGGCCCGGTGCAGGAGCGGTTCCTGCGCTCACGCGCCAACACCATTGAAGGCGGCACCTCGGAGGTGCTGCGCAACATACTCGGCGAGCGGATCCTGGGCCTACCCGGGGATCTGCGCGCCGATTCCGGACGACCCTGGCGTGAGGTGCCCCGTGGCTGACATCGAAGAGTTCGCGTTCACCCCCGAGCAGCAGGAGCTGCGCGCCGCGGTGCGCCGGTTCGCCGCCGACCATTCCGACGAGGAAACCGTCCGGAAGCTGATGGACTCCACCCCGCGATTCGACGAAAAGTCTTGGCTACGGCTGGGTTCGGAGCTCGGCGTGCTGGGCCTGGGCGTCCCCGAGGAGCTCGACGGCTCCGGCGGTGGGATCGTCGACGCCGCGATCCTCGTCGAGGAACTCGGCGCGATGCTGTTCTGCGGCCCGATCTACGGCACCGTCATGCTGGCCATCCCGGCGCTGGTCGCGGCGCCTGACTCACCGGCGCGCGACGCCATCCTGGGCCCGCTGGTGGCCGGTGAGCGCACCGCCGCCTGCGCGCTCGGCGAACGGGCCGGGCAATTCGACGCCGGCGCGGTCACCGTGCGGGCGGCCGAATCCGACGGACAGTGGACGCTGACCGGAACCATCCCGCAGATGGTCGACGCCGGAGCGGCCGATGACCTGCTCATCGCGGCCACCGGCCCGGACGGGGTGGCACTGTACGCCGTGGAGGCCGACGCGCCGGGCGCGCGGCGCACCGAACTGTCCACCCTGGACCCGACCCGCCCGCAGGCCGCTGTCGGATTCGACGGGGTGTTCGCCCGCCGGCTCGCCGACCCCGCGCAAACCGCCGCGGTCTGCTCGCACGCGCTGCAGGTGGCCTCGGTGCTGCTGGCCGCCGAGCAGGTCGGCGGCGGGCAGCATCTGCTCGACCTCAGCGTCGCTTACGCCAAGGAGCGGTTGCAGTTCGGCCGGCCGATCGGATCATTTCAGGCGGTCAAGCACCGGATCGCGAACATGTTCGTCGAGCAGGAACACGGCCGGTCGGCGGCCTATCACGGCGCCTGGGCGCTGCAGGACCGCACCGACGACCCGGCGCTGGTCGCGTCCATCGCTCAGGCGGCCTGCTCGGTGACGTTCTCCCGGATTGCGGCCGACACCATCCAGGTGCACGGCGGCATCGGGTTCACCTGGGAGCACCAGGCACACCTGTACTTCAAGCGGGCGTTCACCGACGCCGCGCTGCTGGGCAGCGCCGAGGCGCACCGGGACCGGATCGCCGGCGCGGTTCTCGACTCTGCCACAACGGATTACACGGTCGAGGTGGCGACCGGATGAGCTCCGGGTTCGCGGGGCGGTGCCGATCCCCCATCCCGTGACCCCGGCTTCAACACCGAAGAGCCCGCCCGAGGAATGTCCTCGGGCGGGCTCCTTGGGATCGCGGCTCAGGGCACGATGCCACCAGTGGCCAGCACCAGCTGGCCGGTGATCCACCGGGCATCCGGCGACGCCAGCAGCGACACCGCATCGGCGATGTCTTCGGGCTCCCCGATGCGTCCCAGCGGCGTCCGCGCGATCAGCGCGTCGTCCTGCTCCTGGGTGTTCGTCCCGATCAGGTCGGTGTTGGTGAACCCCACCCCGATCGAGTTCACGGTGATGTTGCGCGGCCCGAGTTCGGCGGCCAGCGAGCGGGTCGCCGCCTCCAGTCCCGCCTTGGTCGCGACGTAGACCGTGCTCCACGGCAGCGGAAAGACCGTGACGCACGAGCTGATATTGATGATTCGCCCGCCGTCCTCCGGGAACAACGGGGCTGCCGCCTGCATGGTCGCGATAGGACCCAGGATGTTGACGTCGAACTGCTTGCGGGTGAACGCCTCGGTGACGTCGTCGATGGGCTCGCGGCCCACCTCCTGCACCGCGTTGTTGACCAGGACGTCGAGGCGGCCCAGGTCGGTGGCCGCCTTTCGGACAAGCTCCTGAGCTTGCGACCAGTTCCCCATATCCGCCCGCATCGCGACGGCTCTTCCACCGGCTGCCTCGATACTGTCGACGACGGCGTCCGCCTTGTCCTGGGACGCAACGTAATTCACCACCACGGTCGCCCCGTCTGATGCCAACCGGCGGGCAGTCGCCGCGCCGATCCCTCGCGACGAGCCGGTGACGATCGCAACCTTGCCTGTCAGTCTGCTCATCGGCACTACACCGTCGACTGGCTCGGGCGCTTGGCGTCCGGATTCGATTCGTGCTCGATGGACAGGCCCTGCTCGGCCGCCCAGTCGTAGGCGTCGTGTTTGGCGATGATCGGGAGCCGGTCGGCGGTCCGCGAGACCCCGGGGACGTCGCCGAAATCGGCGCCGAGCTGCTCGGACATCATCTGCGCGAACAGCGGGTCCATGTACATCCGCTCGCCGGAGATCTTCTTGTGTGCCGGATCGAAGGCCAGCACCACCAGGTAGAGGCCACTGACGCGGTTGCCCTCCAGGGTGTTGAAGGACATCACCGCCTCGCGCAGCAGCGTGTTGTCGCACATCGCGTGGATTCGCTTCTCGGCGGCCACATCTCGGTGGTCGACGGGCAGGATCCGGCGGTACATCTCGCGCACCGCCTGCTGTCCGTCGATGATCCATCCCAGCGCCGACAGTTCATAGTGCGGGTCGGGCACCACGGTGGCCATGGTGGCGTCGATGTCCTGGTTCAGCTCCGCGATCTCGTGCGCCAGCAGTACGGCTTCCATCTCTTCGAGCGTCATATTCGTCGTCATCACTGCATCCCTTCGGTTGGTGCGTTCACTGACCGGGCTGTGGTCAGTTGATGGTCAGGCCGCGACGCTCTGCGACCGCGTAGGCGTCGTGCCGGTCGATCTGGGGCGCGAAGTCGCTGAGCTTGCGGATGCCGGGCTGCTTCTCGAAATCCGGTCCGAGGTTCTGCTTGAACATCTCCGCGAAGTTCGGGTCCATGTACATCCGCTCGCCGGAGATCAGCTTGGTCTCCGGGTCGAAGGACATCACCACCAGGTACTGGCCGGTGACCCGTTCGCCGTCGTCCTTGGTGAACGAGACGTGCGCCTCCCGGACCAGGGTGTTGGCGGCGATGGCGTGAATCCGCATCTCGGCGGCCACATTTCGGTGTCGGTTGCCCGGCAGGATCTTGCTGTAGGCCAGCCGCACCGCCTCATGCCCCTCGAATGCGAGTCCCAGGGTCGCCAGTTCGTAGTGCGGGTTGGGCGACAGGGTCGCCATGGTGCGGTCGATGTCTTCCTCGAGTTCGGCGATTTCGTGTTCGAGGAGAATCGCCTCTATTTCCTTCTTGGTCAGGTCGTCGGCCATTGGGGCTCCTCTTCGATCGGTGGGCTTCACTTCTTCCAGTCCTCCTTCAAATCGCCCTGCCAGTTGGCGGCCAGGGCGGCGTTGAAGCGGGTCATGTCGTAGGCGGCGTCGGTCACGTGCTCGGCGGCGCTCATGTCGCTGGCCTGTTCGAAGTGCTCGGCGACGAACTCTGCGGTGAGCGCGTCGTCGCTGACGCCGGCGTTGCCGTAGACGGCGTAGCGGCTGAAACGTCCGCCGCCGATCCGGAAGAGGCCGCCCGAGGCGTCGCAGTCCCGGCTGCACAGGTACGCCACGCCCTCCCCCACCAGTTCGGGAGTGTGGGAGCGGAACCATTCCATGGCGCCGGGGTCGGCGGTCTCCTCGACGCTGCGGGTGTAGGCCTGCGGGAAGACGGTGTTGACCAGAATGCCGAGCGGTTTGCCCTCGATGGCCGCGGCGCTGGAGATGCCGATGACGCCGCCCTTGGCCGCGACGTAACCGAGCATGCCCTGCTGACCGAGGACGGTGTTGGAGGAGGTGTTGACGATGCGGCCGTAGCCTTGTTCGCGCATCAGCGGCCAGACCCGGCGCATCAGCGTCATCGCGCCGATCAGGTTGGTGCGGATCTCCCCTTCGAGGTGCCCGTCGGTGTCCTCATCGACGGCGTGGAACGGGCGACTGCCGCCGGCGTTGTTGACCAGGATGTCGACCCGGCCGAAGGCGTTCACGGCGGCCTCGACGATGCCGCGGGCGCTTTCCGCGGTGCCGACCGAGGATCCGTCGGCGACTGCGTCGCCGCCGGCGGCCTTGATCTCCTCGACCACGGCCTGGGCGACCTCGGTGGTGCCGGCGGTCATGGTGTCGAAGGAGCCGCCGTAGTCGTTCACCAGCACCTTTGCGCCACGTTTACCCAGCGCGAGGGCGGTGGCGCGGCCGATTCCGCGGCCCGCGCCGGTGACGATCGCGACCTGTCCCGCAAAGCTCAACATCAACCGACTCCTTAATAGATCGCCCTATTGACGGGTTCGAGCGAATGTGACTAGGGTAACTCTCTAGATCAATCTATCCAATAGTAATCGAGAGATTCAGGAGGGTGATATGCCCGAGACCTTCAACGCCTTCGTCGTGAACAAGGACGACAGCGGCTTCAACGCCGGCGTCCAGCAACTCACGCTCGCCGACCTGCCCGACGGTGACATCACCGTGCGGGTGCAGTACTCCAGCGTCAACTTCAAGGACGGCCTGGCCTGCCTGCCGGAAAGCCCGGTGGTGACCAGCTACCCCATGGTCCCCGGGATCGATCTGGCCGGAACCGTCGTCAAGTCCAGCAACCCCCGGTTCAGCGAGGGCCAGGAGGTCCTCGCGATCGGGCAGGCCCTGGGCATCGCCCAGTTCGGCGGTTACGCCGAGTACGCCCGGCTCTCCAGCGACTGGGTCGAGCCGCTGCCCGAGGGCCTGACCCTGCGCGAGGCGATGGCGCTGGGCACCGCCGGCTTCACCGCCGGCCTGGCGATTCAGCGCCTCGAGGACAACGGCCTGCAGCCCGGCGACGGTCCGGTGCTGGTCACCGGCGCCACCGGCGGCGTCGGCAGCGTGGCGGTCAATATGCTGGCCGGTCGCGGCTACGAGGTGGCCGCCAGCACCGGCAAGTCCAGCGAGCACGAGTACCTGCAGAGCCTGGGCGCCTCGAAGATCCTCAGCCGCGAGGACGTCTCCGGCGCGAGCGACAGCCCGCTGGAGGCCGAATTGTGGGCCGGCGCCGTGGATCCCGTCGGCGCCGACACCACCGCCTACCTGCTGCGCACCACCCGCTACGGCGGCTCGGTGGCCACCTGCGGCCTGACCGGCGGCTTCGCCATCGCCACCACGGTGCTGCCGTTCATTCTGCGCGGGGTCAACCTGCTGGGCATCGACTCGGTGCAGTGCCCCGCCTCGCTGCGCGCCAAGGTGTGGCGCCGGCTGGGGTCCGACCTCAAGCCGAGCGCGCTGGCCGACAGCATCACCAACGAAATCGGTCTGGAGGAGATCCCCTCGGTGGCCGGTCCGATCCTCGGCGGCGCCGTCAAGGGCCGCACCCTGGTCCGGATCTAGCAGCGACTTTCGCGAAAACGGGGACAGCTGGTGAGACCTGAGTCATATTAGAAAATATAAATTGTCAGATAGCCCACACTCCCGGATCCGACGCGGTGTCGGCGCCGGTGCACGCCCACTGAAAGGAAAATGACAATGGCGACGACCCTCACCCTGGACCAGATGGAAGAGCTGCTGGCCGCCCACGAGGAAGCCGAGTTCAACGTCGACCTGGAAGGCACCATGGCCACCCTGGTCGACAACCCGGTCTACGAACTGCCCGCGTTGAACTACTACATCGAAGGCGATGAAGCGGTGCGGGAGACCTACCGCCGCTTCCTCAAAGGCGGCGCGGACCGCAACATCTGGGCGGAGAAGCGCACCCACGCCATCGCCCCGAACAGCCTGTGTCGCGAGGCCTACGTGTACGTCGACCTCAACGACGGCAGCCGGGTCACCGGCCGCTACAGCGTGATCATGGATTTCGAGGGCACCAAGATTTCCGGCGAGCGGATGTTCATGGACGCCACCTTCGCCAAGGCCTGCCATGAGATCTTCGGCGAGGACTTCATCGATGTCCCCGGTGTGGAGTGGCTCAGCGAGAAGAGCCCGGCCCCGATGCCGCGGTTGGATCGCGCAGCGGTGCACGCCGCCCGGCCGAAGCACTAGATTCACACCGCGACAACGGTTTCCGACCCTGAAGGCGCTGGGGCGCTCGGCAGCGCGCCCCAGCGCCTTCGGCATTTCCCACAGAATCCATTCCCACAGACACTTTGCCACCCACAGAAAGAGGAACGCTCATGGGCGAAATCATGATCATCGCCACCTTCCCGACACTCACCGACGAGAACCGCGGCGAGTTCACCAAGCGCGCCGACGAGGCGATCGCGCTGGCTCAGAACGAGCCGGGCACCATGCGCTACGACTGGCACTTCCCCGAGGACAAATCCCGCTGGGTCGTCGTCGAGCAGTACATCGACTCCGACGCGGTGCTGGCGCACCTCGCCAACCAGGGCGCGGGCATCGCCGGGCTGGCCAAGCTGGCCGGCGGGCTCAACCTGCAGGTCTTCGGTGATCTGTCGCCGCAGCTGGCGCAGGCGCTGCAGGCCGCCGCTCCCCCGGTCTACAGCAGGTTCGCCGGCAAGTAGCCAACAAAAGGGCCTCCGAGTCGGGCGTGATCGCGCCGGCCTCGGAGGCCCTTCTGCTGTCTCCGCTGTCGCTAAACCTCCCCCTCGACGGTCGGTTCCAGCTTCGACTCAGCTCCGCAGGCTCCGCTGAGCCTCGCTAAACCTCCAGCACGATCCGCCCGCGGAGGCCACCCTTCTCCAGGATCCGCTGCGCGTCGGCGGCCTGGTCGATCGGCATGGTCGCGGCCAGCCGGACGGTGAGCACTCCGTCCTCGACCTGCCGGCGCAGCTGGTCCAGCGCCGCCTGGTTGCGGGCGTACTTCGGGACGAAGATCACCTCATAGCTGACGTTGCGGTCGTTGGGCCGACTGAATCCGCGCACCGTGGCGATGGACCCGCCGTCGCGCACGGCCGGTTCGAGCAGTTCGTTGACCACCGCGGCGTCCACCGCGCCGTGCGCGCCGTCGGGCAGCAGCGCCCGCACCCGTTCTGCGAACCCCCGGCCGCGGCGCAGCACCACGTCGGCGCCGAGCTTCTTGACCAGTGCCTCGTCGTCGGTGGACGCGTCGGCGACGACGTGCAGCCCGTCGTGTTTGGCCAACTGGATGACGTAGCCGCCGAGCAGCCCGGCCGCGCCCGTGACGGCCACGGTCTCACCGGGTTTCAGATTGAGGGTGTCCAGCGCCAGCCGGGCGGTCAGCCCGTTCATCGGGATGGTCGCGGCCTCGGCGACGCTGCGGCCGGCGGGGATTCGGGCGACCGACTCGGCGGGAACGATGACCTGCTCGGCGTAGGCGCCCATCGACCCACGCGGAATGACCACGGCCATCACCACATCACCGACCTGCAGGTCCGTCTCGGTGCCCGGGCCGATCTGCTCGATGACGCCCGCGGCGTCCATGCCGGGGACGTACGGCGGCGCCTCGGCCAGCGGCGCGGCGCTGGAGCCGACCCGCATGGCGATGTCGACGGGGTTGACCGAGGCGGCCAGCACCTTGAGGCGGATCTCACCCTGCTGGGCGTCCGCGCGCTGCGGCAGGTCGAGGATCTGCATGACCTCGGCTCCGCCTCGTTCGGCGAATCCAACGGCTTTCACATTTGTCTCCTTACTTTCAGGGCAGCGGAACATACGGCGGCGGACCATCGCGGTCGTCGCACAGTTCCGCAACCGCGGTGTCCACAACAAAATTGGCTTGTGCCTCGGTCCAGCCATACGGCGGGTGAAGTTGGGAGTTCCACACGCCCTGGGTGGCCCACTGTTTCGGCGGGAACCCGCGCTTGCGCAGTTCGCAGACCGCGTAGCCCATTTCCTTGAGCTCGAATTCGCCACGGACGGTGTTGATTCCGGCTTCGTTGAGCTTGCGGATGTAGGAGGCGCCGTCGGCGTGCGCGACGCCGATGCCGACGGCGCCGGAGGCCAGGCCGGCGCCGAGCACGGCCCCGGTCAGCAAGACCGCTGCGCGGGCGGGTCGCATTACTGGCCCGTCACCTGGCCGATGCCGCCGACGTCGGTGATTTTCCAGTCGTTGGCGGGATCGATGGTGACCGCGTAGGTGGCGGTGGACTGCAGGTTCTCCGCCGCCTGGATGGTCTTGGTCATCACGCTGACGAAGGCGTCGACGATGTACACGCCGTCCTGGTGCGAACGGACCTTGGCGGCGATGGGGGTGGCGGAGGAGGACCATTCCAGCGGCAGCAGGATCTGCTCCATCGCGGTGGAGGCTTCGGTCAGCTTCTTGCCGAGTTCGTCGCTGGTGCCCTCCACCAGTGCCCGCTTCCACGGCCCGAGGTCCTTGTAGTCCATGACCGCGGCGCGCACGGCGTAGTCGAGTGCGATCTGCTCGGCGCGGGTGCCCTCACCGGTCTGCTGGACCTGCGCCGCAGCGCCGCGCTGGGCGCCGATGTACAGCCAGGTCATCACCGCGAGCCCGGCGACCAGGGCGAGGATCAGCGCGCCCACGCCCAGGGATCGCACCGACAGCGAGACGCTGCGGCCCTTCCGGGCGGCGGGGGCGGCCTCGGGTTCGTCGAGGGAGGACGCCGGTTCGTCCACGGCGGCGTCGTCGATCGGCTCGTCGCCGTCGATCAGGTCGATATCGTCCTGCAGCGTTGTGGCGCTCATGGTTTCACCGCTCTCCTGTTGGTGTGGTCGTGCTCATCAGCGGCCTCCCGGCGGGAGGCTCACGTGCAATTCGATGGCCCCGTCCGGGGGCACCGCGGCCAGCAGATTCGTCAGGATCTGGCTGCTGTCGACGTTGCTCAGCGCGCTGGCGATGGCCTGCACGTTCGCGGTCAGCGGCTCCATCAGCACCCGCAGATCGGCGCCGCGGTCATCGAGCAGTTGCTGCAGGCGCTGCATGAACTTGCCGAATATGTAGACGTCGCCGGGCATGTCGTTGCGCAGCGGGAAACGCATGGCGCCGTCCCACACCCGCTTCAGCAACGGCCCGCTGGCCTTGAGGTGCGGCGCGGCATCGGCCAGCATCGTCCCGACGAAGCCGGCGTTCTCCAGCAGGCTCTGCAGATTCTCCAGCGCCTGCTTGCCCTGCCCGTTGAGACCGGATGTGGTGTTGTGCAACACCTTTCCGGCGCGCTCCAGGTTCGGCAGCACCGTGAACGGGTCCGGCAGCGCGGCGTCGGCCTGGTTGACCACGTTCTGCAACTGACCCGGGTCCAGCTGGCGCAGGGTGCGGACCACCGTCGCGCCGAGCTCGGAAATCGACCCCGGAGCGACGATTGAATCGGCGGCGATCAGCTGGCCGTCGGCGAACAGCGGGCCGTCGGCGCTGCGCGGTTCGATCTCCAGGTAGGACTCCCCCAACGCGGAGAGGTTCTCCAGCCGGATGACGCTGTCGGCCGGCACCGGGTAGGCGTTGTCCAGGTAGAAGTGGATGGTGGCATTCGCAACCGAGGACTCGATGCGGTCGACCTTGCCGATCGGGACGCCGCGCAGCAACACATTCGAGCCGGGGACCAGGTTGTTCACGTCGGCCACGTCCATGGCGAGGTTTGTCCGATGTTCCGGCGGGCGAACCCGTACGCCGAGATCGGCGACGTAGAACAGGAATCCGGCGATCATGGCGGTGAACGCGAGGAAGACCGCGCCGGCTTTGAGCATCATGGGACCGCTCCCAACATCCGCAGCACCTGTTCGACGTTTCCGGACAGCTCGCGTCCGTCGGGGCCGACGATCGAGGTGATGTTGATCGCCGGGTACTTCTGGTTGGGCAGGTAGAACTCGTTGATGAATCGCCGCCACTGCGGGTACTCGTCCTCCACCACCCGCTTGGCGCCCTTGATCGCCTCCATCGCGTTGGCGCCGGAGGAGAACGTGGGCACCATGTAGAAGCCCTTGCTGTAGATGGTGCCGACCGAGGGCAGCAGGTTGCCGAACTCTCGGGCGATCACTGTGGATCGTTCGAAGCCGCGCACGCCTTCCGGGGTGAACCAGAAGCTCATCTGCGGTTCCCAGTTGCGGGCCACCGTCGAGGTGTCCTGCAGGCTGTTGATCATGATGTCGACGGTGTCGAGGTCGTTCGAGAGCGCGTTGAGGTCGGTGGTGACCTGGGTGACGATGCGGCGCACCTCGTCCTTGGGCGGGGTGATCCGGTTCAGTTTCACCAGGGTGTCCTGGGCGCGTTGGATCGATCCGCTGCCGATGAAGTTCGCCATATTGGCGATGGTGTCCTCCAGTTGCGGCGGGGAGATGGTCTGCGCCAACGGGATCCGTCCGTCGGCGGCCAGCGGCGCGGACGGCTCGGTCAGATCCGCGGGGCGCTCCAGCGCCAGGTAGATGTCGCCGAGGACGGTGGCCTGCTGCAGCACCGCGGTGACGTTCGACGGGACCGCGACGCCCTCGTGGACGCGGGCGGTGACGTCGACGTGGGTTCCGACCTCGCGGACGCCGGTGACCTCGCCGACGGTGGTGCCGTCCATCACCACCTTGGCGCGGTCCGGCAGGTTCAGCACATTGGCGAATTCAGCGACGATGTCGTAGCCGTTGGTCTGGCTGTGGCCGGGCAGCGGCACCGAGTCCACCGTCAGCCAGGACAGGTTGGAACACCCGGTCAGGGCGGTTGCGCAGAGCAGCGCGCCGATCGCCACGGCAATCCGAATCTTCATCGTCGGCGTGTTCATCGTCGCTGCGCCTCCGTCAACACGTACTGCAGCAGTGCGACATCCACCGCGTAGGGCCGACCGGCGATGTCCGCGCAGCTGCCCGGGGCGGCGGAGTTCATCGCGCCGCACGCCAGCAGCCCATTGGCGGTGGGGATGCGGAACAGCGGCGGCCGGTAGGGCAGCACGATGAACGGATGGTTGTTGGCGCGCTTGGCGAATCCGCCTTCGGTGGCGCCGGGCGGTTCGCCGTTGATGCCGCTGAGCCAGCGCGGCACCGGGTTGAGCATGTTGGCGATGCCCTTGTAGTGCGGGCTGGCGATGCGCAGCAGTTCGCTGACGGCGTCGAGCGCGGTCTGCATCTCCGGGCCGAGTTCGGTTTCGATGTCGGTGACGATGGTGATGACATCGGCGACCGGAATGTCGAATTCGTAGGCGCCGGCCAGGGTGTCGACGATGTTGGGTGAGATCACCGGCAGCGCTTCGACCATGGTCTTCAGGTCGCCGCGGTTGTCGCGGAGCATCGATGTCAGCTGCGCGATATTGCGGGTGATCTCCCCCATCTGGGCGATCGCCTGGTCGGGGTTGTCCAGCAGCGCCGAGGAGCGGCTCATCAACTGGTTGAGCCGCGGTCCCTGGTCGGTCATCGCGGCGTCGATGCCGGCCAGCGCGTCGGCGATATTGGTGGAGCCGTCCGGGTTGATGGCGTTGACGAAGTCGTTGGCGGAGCCGATGACCTGGGCGATGCTCAGCGGGGTGGAGGTCCGGTTGAGCGGGATGCATTGCCCGGGCTGGAGTTTGGGCCCCTCGGTGTAGTTGCCGACGAGTTCCAGGGATCGGTCGGCGAGGATCGACGGCGAACGGGTGACCGCACGCACCTCGGCGGGGACCGGCCGGGTCTCCTCGAGGGTGAAGACGACCTTGACGTCGGTGGCGCCCGGCTCGATGCGGCGCACCTCCCCGACCGGGTAGCCCATCTGGGTGACGTGGTTGCCGAGGTAGAGCCCGACGCTGTCGGTCATCATCGCGCAGTACTCTTGCGCGGCGTTCGGCGTCGAGCCGCCGCAGGAGGTGACGCCGAGGGCGAGGGCGGCGGCCAGCGCGGCGGTGGCGGCGCGGCGGCGGGGGGCCCTGGTACGGGCGGCGCGGGTACGGGGCGCGCGCATCAGCAGATCCGTCCCTCGACCGGGAAGCACAGGTCGGTGGCGAGCAATTGCGGTGGGGTGCCGGCGTTCTGGGCGTCCAGGGTGCGTTGCATGGCGCCGCGGATTCCGCGCAGCCAGCGGACGGTCACGCCATTGCGGTCGGCCAGGGACTGGAACTCGCCGAGCACGCCGCGGACCCGGTTGATGAAGTCTTGGCGGTGCTCGAAGTAGAACGGGATGAGCGGGAAGATCTTGTCGACGACCTTGCCGAGGCCGACCAGCGAGCCGGCGAACCCGTCGCCGTAGAGCACCAGTGTCTGCTCCAGGATGGCGATCCGGGTGATCAGGTATTCGATGAGTTCCCGGTTGTCGAGCATGGTGGAGATGTACTCGTTGGACATCGACAGGATGCTGGTCAGCTGGCCGCGCTGGCGTTCCAGGACCTGGCTGACGCTGTCACCGGCGTCGATGATCTTGGCCAGGATCTGGGAGTTCTCCCCCGCCAGCCCGGACTGCAGCTGGTCCAGGGATTCCTTGACCGGTCGGGTGGAGACGTTGTCGGTGATCTTGGTGGCGTCCGACAGGGTGCGAATCAGGCTGTAGGGCATGGTGACTCGCTGCACCGGGATGGGTTGGCGGCCCAGTTCCCGGTCGCCGAGCGGCAGCAGGGTGACGAAGTAGCCGCCGACCACGGTGAGCATCCGGACTTCGACCTGGGTCTGATCGCCGATGAACACGTCGTCGTCGACGGTGAGGTCGACGCGGACCTGCTCGGGCTCCAGGGACACCTTCTTCACGGTTCCGACGTTGATGCCGGCCACCCGAACGGTGTCTCCGGCGGCGATGGAGGCGGCGTCGTCGGTGAAGAAGGTGACCTGCTGGCGGTTGGGTGGCGCGATGTACACCCAGGCGACGACCACGGCGATGATCGAGGCCAGGGCGATGGTGGCGACGCCCCACCACAGCGGTTCGCGCAGGGCGCGGCCTACTGGTTGCATATGACCACCTTGCGTCCGTTGAGCAGCACGTCCATCGGCAGCGGGAGTTCGGCGGGGCCGTTGGAGCAGGGGGCCGGCTCGCCCTCGACCGGCGGCGCCGGGATGTTCTCCCAGACCACGGGAACGCGCTTCATCCCGTCGATCTCGTTGTAGACATTGGTGATCGCCTTGTCGAAGGCTTTCTCGGGATCCCAACCGGGCACATACCCGGGCTCGGTCCAGGGTCCACTGTCCAAGCCCATCCCAATGAGCAGCCGGTCGACCTCAGAGGTGAACTCCGGGCCGTACATTGCGGATTTGCGGAACTCGTCGAGCACCGTCATCGCCGAGTCCACCACGATTCTCACCTGGGTGAGGATCTTCGGCAGTTCGGCCGATCGGCCGTTGACGCCGTTGGCGACCACCTGCAGGTTGCCCAGGATCGTGGAGATGACGGCCTCCCGGTCCGAGACCAGGCCGGTGAGCCGCTTGATGCTGTCGAGCATCGGGCCCAGGCCCTCACCGTCGCCGGCGAGGAAGGTCGCGACGTTGTCGGTGAAGGTGTTGATCTCGGTGGGGTCCAGGGTGGCCAGCACCGGCTGCAGCCCGTTGAACAGCACAGTGACGTCGAAGGACGGGATGGTCATATCGGCGGGGATGGCGGTGATCTGGTCCGGGGCGTCGCCGGCTGCGGCGTCGGCGACGTCGAGGTAGCGCAGTCCGGTCAGCGCCTGGAATTTGACCGCCACCGTGCTGGTGGGCGCGACGCTGTAGTTCTTGTCCATGGTGAACGCGACGTTGGCGACGGTCTGCCCGCCGTCCCGGTTGAGTTCCAGGGACTGCACCTTGCCGACCCGAACTCCGCGGACGCGCACGTCGGCGCCTTCGTGCAGGCCGGAGACGTCCGTGAATTCGGCTGTCAGGGTCCGGGTTTCGGCGTCGACGGGTTGCCGGATGACGTTGGACAGCACCACCAGCAGCAGCCCGCTGACCACCACCGCGATGGCGAACTTCACCAGCGCGCCGATGTTCTTCTTCATCGAGTTCATTGCGGTTCTCCCAGCATGATTCCCATCGGGGCCGCGACACCGGGTAGCTGGTCGAGCATGATGCGGACCTGCAGCGCGCGCTGGTCCCCGGAGCCGGCGTACATCCGCTCCAGCCGGGAGCGCAGCTCGCCGAGTTTGTCGCCGAGGTCTTCGGGCTCCACCAGGCGCGGGACGACGTCGGCCATCACCCGCACGTTGTCCAGCAGCGGGAACAGGTCGTAGGTGTGTGAGCCCTCCAGGTCGCCCATCTTGGAGAACAGGTCCAGCCGCGCGCCTTCGAACCAGGCCCGGAAGCGGCCGAAGATGAACTTGTCCGGGTCGGTGGCCAGGGTGTCGCTGGCCTCGTTGTAGTAGTCGAGTTTGAGTTTGTCGTAGTACTTCAGGTACGGGTTCTCGGCTCGCGCCTGCTCCGGGTCGAAGTGCACACCGGAGGCGTTCCAGATGTAGCTGTGTCCGAGGGTCAGCACCGCGTCCATCGCCGACGGCAGGCTGACGGTGATGGCGGTGGCGTTGCGCAGCAGCTGCTCGGTGGGCACGGTCTGCACGTCGGCCACCGCGGTGGACACCTGAATCATGGTCTCGAACATGGGATTGAGCGCGTCGGTGTAGCGGGTGGCGCGGTCCATCACGCTGACCAACTGCGGGGTGACCACGTTCTGGGTGAGTTCGCCGAGGCGGTACAGCAGGGTCTGCAGGGTGAGGTTGCCGGCGGTCTGCACGTTGATCAGCGACCCGTTGTCCAGGGGTGAGCCGTGGTCGGCGGGGATCAGGTTCACGCCGGTGACGCCGAAGTAGTTGGCCGGCCGGAAGTCGATGCCGACGCCGTCGGTCAGTCCCTTGGTGGGCGCGGACTCCAGTTCGACGTCGAGGCGGACCCGGTCGCCGTCGACCCGAGAGACCTGGGTGACTTGGCCGACCTCGACGCCGTGCATGATCACGGCGGTGCCGTCGGCGACGCCCTGGCCGACGAACGGGGTTTCGATGGCGACCGCGATGGTGTCCTTGGCGGGCTTGCCGGACGGGCTGAGCACGATGGTGTAGACCAGCGCGGCGACGCCGACGACGGCGACGAACCCGGCGCCGATGGCGGTGAAGATGCGGTCCTGGCGTTTCTCACTGACGCGGAGCAGCGTTGTCATCAGCGCGCCCCTAACCCGTGAACACGAACGTCGGTTGCAGGCCCCACAGCGTGACGGTGAGACCGAAATTGAGCACCATGATGGCGACGAGGCTGGCGCGGACCGCGCGGCCCGAGGCCACCCCGACGCCGACCGGTCCGCCGGAGGCGAAATAGCCGTAGTAGCAATGGATGATGGTGACCGCCGCGCAGAAGACGGTGGCCTTCAAGGTGGAGTACAGCAGGTCCGTCGGGGACAGGAACTGCACGAAGTAGTGCTGGTAGGTGCCCTGGGCGGCGCCGTAGAACTCGGTGATCATGGCGTTGGTGACGAAGAAGCTGACCAGCAGGGTCAGCGCGAAGCCGGGGATGACGATCAGCAGGCCGCCGATGAACCGGGTGCCGACGACGTAGGGCAGCGCGCGCAGTCCCATGGCCTCGGTGGCGTCGATCTCCTCGGCGATGCGCATGGCACCGATCTCTGCGGTCATCCGGCAGCCGGCCTGGGAGGCGAACGCGATGCCGGCGACCAGCGGGGCCATCTCGCGGACATTGGCCAGCCCGCCGACGATGCCCGACAGCGCGCCGAATCCCAACAGGTTCAACGTCGCCCACGCTTCGATGGCGATGGACGCGCCGATCGCGACGCCGAGGATCAGCAGTACGCTGATCACGCCGCCGTCGACGACCAGGGAGCCGCGCCCGAAGGACAGGCTGACCATCCGGGCCAGGATCTCGCGGCGGTAGTGCTTGATGGTGACCGGGACGTAGTACAGCACCTGCCCGACGAACAGCAGCGCGCCGCCGATGGTGTGCAGTTGTTTCCCGACGGCCTCGGCGGGGCGTTCGATGAAGCGGAACTGGTCGAAGTATTTCGACGGCTTGGCGGAGCTCGGCAGGTCCTCGATCATGGCTAGGCCACCGCCATCGGGAAGAACATGGTCTGGATCTGGGTGATGATCAGGTTGGCGATGACGATGCCGACCACGTTGAGCACGACGGCGGCATTCACCGCGTCGGCGACCCCACGCGGACCACCCTTGGCCTCAACGCCTTTCAGCGACGAGACGATGCCGACGATGCCGGCGAAGACGACGGCCTTGCCGACGGCGAACCAGACGTCGACCATCTTGGCGAACGCGCCGAAGGAGGCCCAGAAGCTGCCGCTGGTGACGTCGCTGACGGTGACGGCGAGGATGAACGAGGCGATGACCGCGGAGGCGAGGATGACGGCCATCAACACCGGGGCCAGCAGGATGAGCGCGACGAAGCGGGGCACCACCAGCGCTCGGACCGGGTCGACGCCCATCACGCGGTAGGCGTCGAGTTCCTCGCGGATGGCCCGGGCGCCGAGGTCGGAGGCGATGGCCGAGGCCGCGGCGCCGCCCATCAGCAGGCCGGCGGTCAGCGGGGCGCCCTGGCGGACGACGCCGACGCCGCTGGCCGCGCCGACGATGGAGGCCGCGCCGATTTGGTTGATCAGGCCGGAGGACTGCACGGCGACCATGCCGCCGAACGGGATGGCCATCAGCAGGGCGGGCATGGCGGTGACCTTGTAGAGCGCCCAGCACTGGTGGATGGTCTCCCCCAGCGGGAACCGCAGGGTGGCGATGTCTCTGACGATGTTCTTGATGACCGCGGCGAACATGAAGATGGCGCGGCCGACGGTCTTGGTGCTTTCGACGGGTGTGGTGACCAGTCGGTTCTTGACCGGCTTCAGCATCCGCGCGCCGAGCTGCCCCGGGGCAGTCGCGGCGCGGTGCGATCCGCGGGTCGTCGTTGTCATCAGTTTGCTGACCGTTCCTGTTCAAGGCCGTGCGAGGTGATGCTCGAGGGCTGAGGTCGGGCCGCCGAGCTATTGGACTGTGATGGCCGTCTCACCGGCTTTTTGCATCGTACATCGCGGCGTTGTCAGATTGTCAATGGTTTGCCGATAATGGAACTGCGTGGCAGAAATCCGGTTCCGCCACGCAACTCGATTTCATGACCAGGAGATACGCGTCCGGTGCGTGGACTGGGGTGGATTTCGTCCGCGCAATCCGTTTCGGGCCCTTAGGCCCACCGGACACCTCGATCGGGGCACGGTGATGCCGCCTCGGACTCGGGGACGGACCCGGCCGAGGCGGCGCGGCCACGCCGGTCGACGGCCGGCGACTTGCGGCTACAGAAGTTTGCTAGGACACGGCACCGATTTCGCGACGCCGGACTCCTCCCCTTTTCCTCAGTCGCCCGCCAGCACGATGACGGTGGTCGCGTTGCCAGTGACGGGATTGGTCATGGCGTGGGCGCCGTAGCGGTTGTAGGAGCAATCCGGAATGGTGTCCCAGCCGAACAGCGTGGCGCCGTGGATGGCGCGGGACATGGCGTCGTCGCGCTCCGGCCCGGAGTAGCCCGACAGCAGCTTGGCCTTGGCCGCCGGGTAGCCGAGCTTCTGCAGCGCCGGCATCGGGTCATCCATGGGCTGGAACCGCGCGATCTTCTGCGCGTAGTCCTGGGTCTCCCGGTTGGCGATCTCGGCCAGGCCGTCGAGCACCGGATCCTGCTGCAGCGCAGGGCAATTCCCGCGCTTGGACGCGACCGCGCCACGAAGGTCGTCGGTGGCGTCGGCCGCCGCGGCGGGCGCGAGGGCCAATGTCGCGGCGCCGAGCATGACCGCGAGGGCCGTGGTTGTGCGATTCAGCACTCCACCACCTCCTCCTCGGTCGACGATCGTCCCGTCAGTAGGAGTATATAGATCGCTCTAGTTTGCGCAAGGGTGGAAGTGCGAGTGGCCCGGCTGCGCGGCAAGGGTGTGCGCATTCACCGCTGCTCTGAGTGGTGAATACCGCACAGCACTGCGGTGTCGTACCGTTAGTCCACTGTCCCAAAGGACGGATCCAACTTGCGGAGGTGGGTATGACGACCACGGACACCTCCAATGACCTGCGGTTCGGAGTCCCCCTCTACACGCTGACTGACGCTTCCCGCTACCTGCTGGTCCCGCGATCGACCCTGGAAACGTGGGCCCGGGGATACGAACGCCACCCAACTGCGAGGCCCGTCCACAGCGGTCCACCGATCATCACGGCGTTCGCCCGGTCAGACACGCGCGGTTCAGCCGAACTCCCGTTCGTTGGCATCGCAGAGGCGTACGTGCTCAGCGCGTTCCGCCGAGCAGGCGTCCCGATGCAACGAATTCGCCCATCCATCGACTGGCTGATCAAGAACGTGGGTCCCCATGCCCTAGCGTCGCGGGATCTGTTCACCGATGGCGTCGAGGTTCTCTGGCAGTTTGCCGAGCGTCAGGGTCCGAACAGCACCGACGGCAAGGTCGTGCAGCACCTGATTGCGCCGCGGCTGGGTCAGTACGTGTTCAAAGACATCGTCCAGCACTATCTGCAGAACATCAGATTCGACATGGATGAGTACGCCAGTTCGATTCGTCTGCCCCAGTACGGGGATGCCGAGGTCGTGCTAGACCCGTACCGCGGATTCGGCCATCCAATCTTCTCGGGAAGCGGCGTCAAGGTAGAGGATGCAGTCGGTCGCTTGAGGGCAGGCGAAACCATCGAATCGGTGGCGGAAGACTTCGACATCCCCGAAGGGGACCTTCGTGACGCCCTCGACATCCTCGCGGTCTGACCCACCCGACCCCGATCCCCCATTTCCCCATGTCTTCATTGACCGGAGCCTCGGCCGGCTGATCGTCCCGAGAATTCTTCGAGCACATGGAGTTTCGCTGACAACCCTGAGCGAGCATTACGGCGAGGCAGCAGGCCAAACGGTCATCGACACGGATTGGATTCGGCTGACCGCTGAACGCGGATGGGTCGGATTCCACAAGGATGCCGCCATCAGCCGCAACGACGCGGAACGCGATGCCGTGATGGAATCCGCGGCTCGGATGTTTTGCATCCCGAGAGCCGACATCACCGGCGAAGACTCAGCCCAGCGCTTCATACGCAATCTTGAAGCCATCCGGCTGGCGGCCCAGTCGGATGGCCCTTTCATCTACAAGGTGCTGGCGCACCACATTGAGCGGCTGTACTGATCGGCGGAACTGCGCTCAGCTGATCAGCTCCCGAATGTCGTCGGCGGTCAGCGCCGAACCGAAGACGGCGCCATCGTCGATCACCGCGTTGAACAGCGCGGCCTTGCGCTTGTTCAGCGCGACCACCTTCTCTTCGATGGTGTCGCGGGCAATCAGCCGGTACACCATGACATTTCGGGTCTGCCCGATGCGGTGGGTGCGGTCCACGGCCTGGGCTTCCACGGCCGGGTTCCACCACGGATCGAGCAGGAAGCAGTAGTCGGCCTCGGTGAGGTTCAGCCCGAACCCGCCGGCCTTGAGGCTGATCAGGAACGCCGGGGCGGCGCCGTCCTTGAACGTGGCGATGGCCTTGGCGCGGTCCCGAGTGCGACCGTCGAGATAGCAGTACTCGATGCCCTCGGCGTCGAGTCGGTCGCGCACCTGGCCGAGGAATCGGGTGAACTGGCTGAACACCAGCGCACGATGGCCGCCGCGGACGACGTCGACCATCTGCTCGATCAGCACCTCGATCTTGGCGCTCGGGATATTCGCCGCGGCCGGGTCCACCAGGGCGGGGTGCAGCGCGAGTTGGCGCATCGTCGTCAACGACTTCAAGATGGTGAACCGATTGCGCTGCATGTCGTCGAGCAGGCCCAGCACCTTCTGCCGCTCGCGCTGCAGCCGCTTGTCGTAGGCCGCTCGGTGCCGCGGGGCCAGGTCGACCTCCACGAGCTGCTCCTGCTTGGCGGGCAGCTCGGCGGCCACCAGTTCCTTGGTGCGGCGCAACATCAGCGGCTTGATCCGCCGTCGCAGCAACCCGAGGCGGTCGGTGTCGCGGGTCCGCTCAATGGTTTTGGCGAAGTAGTCGGCGAACGCCTTGTGGTCCGGGAACAACCCGGGCGCGGTGATCGACATCAGCGACCACAGCTCCATCAGGTTGTTCTCCATCGGGGTGCCGGTGATCGCCAGTTTCGTCGGCGCGGCCAGTCTTCGCGCGCACTGATAGGTCTTGGCCTGCCGGTTCTTCACGTACTGCGCCTCGTCCAGGATCAGCGCGGACCACGGCTGCTTGTCGTGTTCGTCGAAGTCCAGCCGGAACAGGGTGTAGGAGGTGATGACGACGTCCGCGCCGGCGATCCGCTCCGCGAATTCAACGCCGGACTTGGCCGCGGTGTCGGCGAGCACGACGGCGTTCAGGTGCGGCGCGAACCGGGCGATCTCCGCGGCCCAGTTCGACATCACGCTCGCGGGGGCCACCACCAGGAACGGCGCGCCGCCCGGATCCTGTTGGCGGGCGTGACAGATCAGCGTGATGGCCTGCACGGTCTTGCCCAGCCCCATGTCGTCGGCCAAGATGCCGCCGAGACCGTGCGCGTGCAGCGTGGCCAGCCAGGCGAATCCGTCGCGCTGATAGGGGCGCAACTCGGCCCGCACGGTGTCGGGGACCTCGACGGGCGCCGGCGCGCCCAGCGCCCGCAGACCCTCCACCTGACGCTTCCACTCGCGGGCCTGGCGAACCACCACGCCGAGCTCGGCGAGCTCGTCGAACAGGTCGGCCTGGAACCGGGTGATCCGCGGCGCGCCGGTGGCGTGCGGGTCATCGTCGGTGAGCGCGCGGGCCTCCACGATGAGGTCACGCAGCCGGCCGAACTCCGGCTTCGCCAGCGAGAAGTACGCGCCGTCGGGCAGCAGCAGGTATTCCTGGCCGGCGGCGAGGGCGGTGAACACCTGGGCGAACGGCACGGTGCGGCCCTCGACGGTGATGGTGACGCCGAGGTCGAACCAGTCGGTCTCCCCCTTCACCGCGGTGGTCTTGACGCCGATGACCAGTGATTCGCCGGCCTCCCGGTAGTCCGCGGGGGTGCCGGTGACCTCGACGATGACGTCGGGCTCATCGGCCAGCAGCGGCATCAGCTCCTCGGTGAACCGCATGGTGTCCATGCCGATCAGGCGCATACGTGGCGCCAGGGAGCCGTCGACGTGCCGAATCCCGAAGCGCTCCAGAGGAACGTCGAGTCCTATCGCGAGGCGCCGCTCCGCGTCGCGGTCGCGATAGCCGTCGTCGACGCCGCCGATGGAGCAGCGGATCTCGGTGTCGCCGATGCGGTACATCCACTCGCAGGTCACCTCCAGACCGTGAGCCTTGAGGTAGTCCGCGCGCAGCACGAGAATCGGTCCGGTGATCTCGGGCACCTCGAACGAGCCGTCCGATGAGGTGACCGGGCAGATACTGCGCAGCCGTGGGTAGTACTCGGCGGCGAAGCTCGCCGCCTCTTCGGCCGGCACCGAGATCGAATACCCACGAAGCACCATGTTCTGCAAGGACTCCGCGGCACCGGAGGGCAGCCGGGCCAACCGCAAGCCGGAATCGTCGAGGTAGGCGACGCCGTGGCCGAAGGATCCGATGAAGCCTTTGGCGGTGTGACGGACGCCGTCGATGTCGAGGACGGGTTCGACGGTGAGATCGCCGTTGCCGTCGGCGGTGACGTCCAGCGCCAGGGTGGCGAGCCCGGGAGCGGGCAGTTCGTCGCCGGCGCGGGTCCGCAGTAGTTTCACGCCGGTGCGCCGAATGTCGTCGAGCAGCGGCCACAGTTGCGGAGAATCGATGCGGGACAGGGCAATCGACTTCACCGCGCCGTAGTCGTACATCGAATAGACCGAGGTGGCGCTCGCCTTGTGCAGGGCGTACAGGGTGCGCAGCGCGTCGACCTGTTGCCGGTCCCCGCCGCGGTAGCGCAGGGTTTCGAGGTTGTTCCAGGTGGCGTCGCTGTTCACCCATCCGCCGCGGGCGCCCGGGCGCAGCAGGCGGGCCTCCAGGGTGAACCCAGGGCCGGGCGCGGAGGCGAACTCGATCGCCACCGGAGTTGCCTCGGAGCCGCCCGCGGTGGCCGCGGGCGGCAGCAATGCGCCCAGCGCGCCCCGCCAGCTGTGCGTCGCATGCGCCTCGGCGGCCTGCTCGGCGATGACGAGCAGCGCCGCGACGTGCTTGCAGTCGAACTGCATCGGGCAGCTGCACCGGCCGGAGTTGAGCCGCCACAGGTCGTCGCGCCAGCGGACCAGCCCCACCCGGGTGTTGTAGACGCGTCCGTGGTTGCCGAGGACGGTTCCGGACAGAGTCCCCGATCCGGGGTTCCATTCGCAGCGCAGCACCCGCTCGGACGCGGCGTAGGCGGCCCCGCGACCGAAGGTTTCCAGCCCGAGAAGTTCCTCGGCTTCGTCGATGTCGATGACGGGCGGATCGACCATCGCGGCGATGGGAGACATGGCCGTCAGGATAGGCGCCGACTCCGACAACTCGACCGACGCGCGCCGGGGAATCCCGCAGGTTGGGACTGGTGTTGCGGGTGGGGCCCAGGGGCCCCGGGCGGACGCCTGTCTGCTGGAGCCGGTCGACTCGACTGGGCGCACCGCGATCCGTTCGATCGGATGTTGGCCGCGCAGTCGATGATCCACTCCATGCCCCTCATCACCGGCGACCCCGCATTCAGCGGCCTCGCCGGAGTACGCACCCTCTGGTGACTCCGGGCCCGGCGACGCCAGTCCACATCCGCATGTTCGTATCGTCTTTGCGAGGATGGCAGCATGTCGCACGCCCTGGCTGACGCGGTCCTGCCGCTGATTCGCACCACCGCCGACCTGCACCGTTACCGCGCCGCCAATCAGCACGGCGGCCAGATGCACAACGCGATCGACATCCTCGAATCGGCCATTCCGTCGACCGATGCGACCGAGGTCTACACGGTCACCCACAAGGCCCTGGCCAGCGCGATCACCGTAATCGCGCGCGCTGACGACTCCGCGGGGATCATCGGCGACGCGTGCCGGCGACTTTTGGCGCTGCACCCGACGACGGCCATCGCCGCCGCCGTGCCGCCGGGGAAGCTCGTCGACTGGATGGTGAAGTTCCAGTTCGACGGCAAGGTCGACTACTTCGAACTGGACCCGGTCGCCTATGCCCCGGCTCTCGGCGACGCCGGCATAGCGGCCTACCGCGCCAGGCTCGACGAGCTTCGCGCAAGCCTGAGCGCTGAACCCGCCGAACCGTTCCACCCCGACCCGGACCTGCACAAGCGGTGGGTGCTGGAGTGGAACGACAAGCGACTGGCAGTGCTCGACCACGACATCGCCGCCATCATCCGCACGCACGCCCGTGACCGCCGTGTCGCCGCCTGGTTCGTGGACACCGCCAAGGCATTCGCCGAGATCGGCGAGATCGACCTGGCTATCGACTGGGCCGCCCAGGGCGTCGACATCGGCCCGTGGCACCAATCACTGCAGGCGGCCGGCTACTGGTGCGGACTACTCGCCGAACACCGCCCCGCCGACGAACTCGACGCTCGGCTGACCGTCTTCCGGCGATGGCCCTCGTCGTCGACCGCAGCGCAGCTACACAGATCGGCGAGCGCGCAATGGCCGGGGTACGCCGATGAAGTGATGGACACGCTGTCCCAAACGCCAAGGGAAGCAGTGTTGTTCACTCTCTTGACGCTGAAGGACCCGCGACAGGCGTGGGACCTGGCGCAGCGCCTGTCCCTCGACAGCGACGACGTCTGGGCCGAGCTGATCAAGTCCTACGACAAGATCGATCCCGCCGCGACACTGCCCATCCACCGCCGTCTCGTCGAGCAGCAACTCATTGAGGCCGACGCCCGGCACTACCGGGCCGCCGCTCGACGGCTGGCGAAGATGCGCAAACTCGCGGCCGGAACCGATCACTCTGCAGAGGTCGACGAGTTCATCGCCGACCTGCGAGAGTCCCACCGTCGGCGTCCTCGACTGCAGCAGGAGTTCGATCGCGCCGGGCTGCCCTGAACGGAGGCGATCCTGGACGCGGCTCGATCGCGGGAGTTCAATTGCAGGCGGGAGATCAATCCCACCGACCGCCAAGGACGGGGGCGTCATGCCCTTCAGCGTTCCGACCTCGATGCTGAAATCGCAGCGGTGCTGCTAAAATACATGCATGGTTGCGGTGACGATCAGGGACGTACCGGAAAGCGTCCGCGATGAGCTGGCCAGCCGTGCGGCGCTCGCAGGGAAGTCGCTGCAGGAGTACCTGCGCGCGCTACTGGTGGAGACCTCGGACAAGCCCAGCCTTGAAGAGGTGCTGCGTCGCGCCCGGGCGCGGGTCACCGCGACGGGATCGCGGGTCGATTCGGCCGCCACGTTGGCAGCACGCGACGCTGACCGGAGATGACCAGACCGGCTTTGGTCTGTGACGCCTCGGCGGTCGTCAGCGCGCTCGTCGACTCCGGCCCCGACGGCGCATGGGCTGCGGAACATCTGGCCGGCAGTCACTTGTTCGCGCCCGCGCAGATGCCCTTCGAATGCGCCAACATCCTGCGTCGCCACGAGCAGGCAGGCCTGATCAGCGCCGATCAAGCCATCCAGGCCCACGTCGACCTCCTCGCATTGCCGGTCGAACTCTGGCCATACGAGGCGGTCGCCACGCGCGTCTGGCAACTACGCGCGAATCTCACGTGCTACGACGCGGCCTACGTCGCGCTGGCCGAAGCAATCGACGCCGTCTTGGTGACGATTGACCGACGGATCGTTAGAGCGCCCGGCCTATCGTGTGCCGTCTCAACACCGCCGACATAGCGCGGGAGCCCCCTCGTCGCACCGACCGCCGACAAGCGTTCGACGCCGGCGATGACCGTCGGTAGCGTCGAACCGATGGCGAACATCGTGATTTTCGGCGGGCACGGCAAGGTCGCGCAGCTACTGGCCCCGATCCTGTCTGACCGTGGCGATAGCGTCACCGCGGTGATCCGCAACCCGGCGCACGCCGCCGAGGTTGCCGCTGCGGCCAACCCGCTGGTCCTCGACATCGAGGCCGCCGACACCCCGCAGATCGCCGAGGCGCTCACCGGCGCCGACGCGGTGGTCTTCAGCGCGGGGGCCGGCGGCGGGAACCCGGAACGCACGTACGCGGTCGACCGGGACGCCGCGATCTGCACCATGGCCGCGGCCCGCGACGCCGGCGTCCGCCGGTACGTGATGGTCTCCTATCTCGGGGCGGGCCCGGATCACGGTGTGCCCGAGGGTGATTCGTTCTACCCTTACGCCGAGGCGAAGGCCGCCGCAGACACCGCGCTGCGGGCCGAAGACCTCGACTGGACCATCCTGATGCCCGGCCGGCTGACCCTCGACCCGCCGACCGGGAGGATCGACCCGACGGCGATCCGCGGCGCCGACAATCCCGGCACCTCCCGCGCCAATGTCGCGCAGGTCGCCGCCGCCGCGCTGGCCGACCCGTCCACCATCGGCAAGGATCTACCGTTCACCGACGGCGACATCCCGATCGCCGAGGCGATCGCCGGCTGAGGCCGCGCCGGGATCCTAGGCGACTCGGGAATACCAACTGGTCAAAGCGGGTACACACCCGCTCATGACAAATCGGAAGCGCGCCGAGCCCCGCAAGTCCACACCGGCAAAGGATCCGGCCGAAGCCGACGAGCCGACACCCGAGGAACCGGCGACCGTCGTCATCTTCGCCCCCGCCCCGGTGCTGACGGTCACCGTGGAGGACCTGTCCGGGGAGCCCGACATCCACGTGCACCCGGGTGGGCAGGGTGTGTGGCAGTCCCGGATGGTGTCGTCACTGGGCGTGCCAACCGTGCTGTGCGCCGCACTCGGCGGTGAGACCGGTTCGGTGCTCGGGCATCTGCTGCCGACCACCGACGTCACCGTGCGCAGCGTCTCCGTCAGTTCCCGCAACGGCGCCTACGTGCACGACCGTCGGACCGGCGAGCGGGAGATCATCGCGGAGAGTCCGGGCAGCCCGCTGGACCGCCACGAACTCGACTCGCTTTACGAACTCACCCTGACCGAGGGCCTCACGCACGGCTGGGTGTTGCTGTCCGGGCCGCAGGACGACCGGGTCGTACCGGCCGAGTTGTACCGTCGTCTGGCGACCGACCTCGGCGCCAACGGTTGCCGTGTCGTCGCCGATCTGTGCGGCGAGCGACTGGAGGCGGTGCTCGCCGGTAAGCCCTCCTTGATCAAGGTGAGCCACGAAGAACTGCTCGCCGACGGCCGGGCGAAGTCCGAGGACGCCAAGGACCTCGTCGCCGCCATGCGCACCATCCGGGACGAAGGCGCGCGCTCCGTCGTCGTGTCGCGGGCCGGCGCCGAACCGGCCCTGGCCATGATCGACGCCGATTCCGACGGTGAGCGGGACGCCGTCGTCGAGGTTGTGACGCCGACGTTGGAACCGGCCGACCCGACCGGCGCCGGGGACTCGATGACCGCCGGCATGGTCGCCGCGCTGGCCTGCGGACAGCCGATCCGCTACGCGCTGCAGGTCGGGGCGGCATGCGGCGCGCTCAACGTCGTGCGCCACGGGCTGGGCACCGGCGGCGCGAAGGCCGTGGCGGCGATCGCCCAACGCGTCGAGTTGCGCCCGTGGAAGTAGCGCGAGAGGAAGGAGCCCAGGTGCCAATCGCGTTGGTCACCAACGACGACGGGATCGACTCCCCCGGCCTGCACGCGCTGGCGGCCGCGGCACGCGACGCCGGATTGCAGGTGATTGTGGCGGCGCCCGCGGAGCAGTCCAGCGGCGCCAGCGCATCGCTGACCGCGGTCCTGCGAGACGGCCACACCGCCGTCGAGCGCCGGGAGCTGCCCGGGCTGGAGCACGTCGAAGCATGGGCCGTGCACGCCCAGCCCGCGCATATCGTCACCGCCGCAATGAACGGTTGGTTCGATCCCCCGCCGGATCTGGTGCTCTCCGGAATCAACCACGGCGCAAATGTCGGTCGGACCGTGCTGCATTCGGGAACGGTCGGCGCGGCGCTGACCGCGAAGCTGCACGACGCGCGCGCCCTGGCGGTGTCCTTGGACGTGGCGTTGCATCCCACCGGCGAGCGGCACTGGGAATCAGCGGCCGCGCTGGTGCCAACGGTGCTGGAACTGCTCCTTGACACGCCCGAACCCGCGGTGCTCTCCCTCAACGTCCCCGACCGCCCTACCGACCAGCTCGGCCCCATCCGGCACGCGCCGCTGGCCCGCGGCGGGTCGGTGCACATCCACGTCGACGAAGTCCTCGACGGCGGTGTGCGCTTGGCGGAGTTCGAGATGGACGACCCACCCGAACCGGGCAGCGACGCCGCAGTGTTGATCGACGGGCATCCGACGCTCACCGAGCTGCGATCCGTCGAGTCGCACGACGGCGCCCTGGTGCGAGATTGGCTGGACTCGCAACGAGCACGTCGCTGAGGCCACCGACGACGGATAGCGCTCGTCGCCGGCGGTTCTGCGGAGGGTGGAGGACTCGAACCCCTGCCTGTCACGGCACCCCGGTGTTCGACGCCGGTTGCAGACCATTCCGCGGCACCCTCTCGAGCGGAGGTCTGCGGAATCGAACCGCAATCACGAATCAGGTTCGGATCACTCCCGGTAGCAACGGGGTTCCGGCCCAGCCGAATTAGACCTCCAGCGCACTTAGCGCGAGGTACTCGATGATCGGCGGGTGTAAGTCACGGAATTAGATTAGCCAGCGGCGCAAGCGAATTAGATGTGCTGCCGACTCGCACCGCACCCTCGCCGCCACTCCACTGATCGCGTCGCTGTCGACGATCGGCCCCGACGGGACCCCACAGGTCACCGCGGTCTGGTTCCTGATCGACGACGACGGGTCCGCGGCGGTGTCGATGACCACCGACCGGCAGAAGGGAAGCGGGTGTGCGCGCACTACGGCCGTCCCGACGCCGCCGGCGCACCGACGCAGGGCCGGGTTGTCGCGCGGATTCTCCCGACCCGGATCGTCGCCCAAGGCTGACCTGTAATGGGCGGCCGCCGCACTTCGATAGACTGCTGTGATGCTTTTCCGGCGCGCCGTAGCCCCTGCTGCCCCGTGTGGGGCCGCGCGTCATTGGTCCTACCTGGGGGCGGCGGCCCTTGTCCTCGGCGCGATTCCGCTGGTCACACCTGTTGCGCCGTCGGCCGCAGCCGATGACTGCCCGGCCGCCGAGGTCGTGTTCGCTCGCGGAACCGACGAACCGGCGGGCATGGGCCGGGTCGGAGACGCCATGATGGCCTCGCTGCGGAAGAAGACCGGCGGCTTGAACATCCGCGCCTATCCGGTGGACTACAAGGCCACCATCACGCAGCGGCACAGCGGCGCAGGCGCCAAGGACGCGATCAAACGCATCGAATCCACCGTGGACTCCTGCCCCAACACCAAGATCGTGCTGGGTGGCTACTCCCAGGGCGCGAGTGTGGTCAACATCGTGGCCGGCTTCGACGGCGTCAACTGGGGCGATCCACTCCCGGCCAAGTACATGGACAGCGTTGTGGCGGTCGCGACCTTCGGCAACGTCTCCAACCGCACCGGCGGACCGACGCCGACCCAGGATTCTCCGCTCGCCGCGAAGTCGATCGACCTGTGCAATCCCTCCGACCCGATCTGTCACGACGGCGAGGGCAACTCGTGGAGCGGGCACACCGACGGCTACATCCCCGTCTACACCGACCAGGCGGCCACCTACATCGCGAATGTGCTGCTGACCCACGGGACACCTCAGCCTGGTTCTCAGCCTCAAACCGGTGGTTTGCAGCTGCCCTCGGTGACCACCGATGGCTCACAGTTCCCGGCGGAGTCCTCGGATAGTTCGCAGACGGCCTACGGCCCATCACCCGTTCCGCAGTCGCCCGCGCGCACCCCCTCGACGCGCCCGGGGCCGGCGTTGCCGGGACCGGTGCCGCCGGGTCCGGTTACTCAGACCCCGGTTACGACCACTCCGGGCTCGTCTTACCTGGGGTACTAGATCTCGCAACACCGTGGCGGCCCTGGTGGACCCAGCCGCGGCCTGAGGGGCAGCACGTGATGCCGTTCGGGTGCGCCGACATTCTTCGCCGCCACGATCAAGCTGGGTCGCACGGGACAAACTATTGGGATGCCCATCCTGCGGTGCGAACGCACACCTGGACCGGACTCGTCGGACCAAACCGCTAACGTGCTGAGCATGGCGATCACCTCGGCGGCTCTGCGCTACCGACGCCTCCAGCAGGAGGCCCCGGAATGGGCGCTGCTGCGTGCGCGCAACGCGGGCCTGATCGTCGCGGTGGTGCAGGACTACTTCCCGCCGGAGCGGCGGGTGCGCCCTGCTGCCGAGGTCATCGCCGAACTCGACGTCGACCTGGACCTGCTGCGCGAGACAGGCGCCGAGCTCGAGTCCTCGGCGACGGCCTACGTCGCGAGCTGGGTGAGCGCGGGCTACCTGATTCGGCGTCCGGGCGACACCCGAGGCAGCGAGACGCTCGCGCCGTCGGCCGCCGCGCTCAACGCCGCGGCAATGGTGCACGGCATCGAAGCACCCCAGCGCGCCGCGTCGGCGTCACGGCTGGGCTCCATCACCGCGAATCTCATTTCGCTGCAGCGTGACTCCGACCCCGACGCGGAGACCCGGCTGGAACTGCTCGAAGCCGAGCGCGCCGCCGTCGAGCGTCGCATCGAGGAGGTGCACAGCGGAGAGTTCACCGTGCTCGATCCCGAGAGCGCCCGCGAGCGCGTCGTCGAGGCCCTCACTCTGGCCGACGAGGTGCCCGTCGACTTCGCCCGCGTGCGCACCGCCATCGAAGCCCTCAGTCGGGACCTGCGGGCGAAGATCCTCGACGACTCCGCCGAGGGCGGCGCCACCCTCGGCAATGTGTTCCGCGGGGTTGACCTGCTGGCCGAATCCGAGGCGGGCCGCTCGGTCAACGGCTTCTACGACGTCATCCTCGACGCCGAGCAGTCGGCCAGAGTGCAGGAGGCGATCACCGCGATCCTGTCCCGAGACTTCGCCGCAGCCCTCACCGCGCAGGAGCGCATCGCGCTGCGCACCCTGCTGTCGCGGCTGGAGGACGAGGCCGCCACGGTGCGCCAGACCATGCTGCTTCTGTCGCGGTCCCTGCGCCATTTTGTGCTGTCCCGGCAGTACGAGGAGCACCGGCGGCTGCGGCAGTTGATCCAGCGCTGTCAGTCGATGGCTGTTCAGGTCAGTGCGCTGCACCGCCCCGAGAAGGCGATGGATCTGCAGCTCACCAGGATCGGAATGCAGATCCGGTCGCTGGCCGCCCTCAAATTGCACAATCCAGGTGACGGACAGGTGCCCACCGATTTCCAGTGCCACGAGAACGACGCGGTGGACTTCGAGGAGCTGGCCGCCGTGGCCCGCGAGTCCGACATCGACTTCGACGAGCTGCGTGAGAACGTCCTGTCCACGCTGGCCCGCGCCGACGGGCCCGTCACGGCCGGCCGGGTGCTCGGCGATCACCCGGCCACGCAGGGCCTTGCCAGCATCGTTGGCCTGATGGTCCTGGGCGCCGAACACGGCCACACCGACCCCACCGCGACCGAGCGAGTGGCCCTGGAGCAGCGCTCCGTCACGATTCCCACCATCACCTTCGCGCACGGCGACTTCCAGGACCACCGATGAACCCCGAAGAAGTCTTCCCGTTCGAAGCCAAACGCGCTCTGGTCCAACTGCTTCGGGGTCCGGTGGTCACCCAGGGCGCTCACCGGCAACAATGGTCGGCCATCCTGGATCATCGCGTCGAGATCGAGCGACGCCTCGCAGACGTTTTCCTCGACCTGGTGTTGGACGAAGATGACGGCATCGCCTTCACCCGCCCTCAGCCGGCCCCAGACGATCCGAAGCTCGCGCCCCCGGAGGTGTTGCGCACCCAGACCTTGACCTTCATGGACACTCTGGTGATCCTGGCGCTGCGCTACGAACTGCTGATCGCGCCGGCCGGCCAGCGGGTGATCGTGGAGTACGACGACATCGTCGCCGGGATGGATCCGTACCGCGGCCGCTACAGCACCGACGACGCCGGGTTCCGCAAGCGCATCAACGCCTCCTGGGAGAAGATGAAGACGTACTCGCTGCTCTCCCCCGCCGACACCCCGGGCCGCTTCGAAGTGTCACCGGTGCTGCGCCAACTCTTCGACGCCGAAGCGGTCGCCCTCGTGGAGGCCGAGTACCAACGCATCCTGGATGGCGACGACGCTCCCGATCATTCCGCTGGCTCCACCGCAGCCGAGGACATCGCAGACGGCGAGGACGCTGATGGCTGAGGATCTGCTGCGTCCTGGACAACACCGACTCGCCCGGATTCAGCTGTTCAACTGGGGGACTTACGACGGCTATCACGACCTCCCGATCGCCCGGCGCGGCTTCCTGATCACCGGACCGTCGGGGTCGGGCAAGTCGACGCTGCTCGACGCCATCTCCACGGTGCTGGTGCCGCCGTCCAAGCTCAGCTTCAACGCCGCGGCCCAGGGCCGCGGCCGGACGGTGGCCTCCTATGTGCGCGGCGCGTACGCCCGCGGGTCTGACGCCGAGACCCGCGAACTGCGCGCCCGGTACCTGCGCGAAGGCGCCACCTGGAGCGCGGTCGGGCTGACCATGAGCACCGCGAACGCCGACGGCCTGGACACCGTCACCACCCTGGTGGCGCTGTTCCACCTCAAACGCGGCAGCAACGACCTCGGCGAGTCCGGGCGCGCGTTCCTGCTGTTCGACCACGATCTGGACATCACCGAACTTCGTCACGTGGTGACCGACGGCATCAACGTCCGCGCCCTGAAGAAGCGCTGGCCGGAGACGCTCTACAACAAGAGTTACCCGCAGTTCGGTCAGCGGCTGCGGTCACGCCTGGGCATCGCCGACGAGAACGCGCAGTTGCTGCTGCACCGGGCGATGTCGGCCAAGGGGCTCGACAGTCTGGACCGGCTGTTCCGGGACTACATGCTCGAAGAGCCGGACACCTTCGCCGAGGCGCGCCGAGCCGTCGAGTTCTTCGCCGACCTCGATGAGGCGCACCGCAGAGTCGTCGACACCCGCGAGCAGATCGACGCGCTCGCCCCGTTGGAGGAGCTGACCGCGGCCCGCGACCGCGACGAGCTCACGACCCGGGAGCTCGGCGCGGAGCTGGAGGCTCTGGACGGGCTGGCGGCGCGCTTCGAACTCGACCTCGCCCAAACCTGGCGCTCCGACGCCGATTCAGCCCATGCCAACGCCGTTGTCGGCGAGCAGCAGACCCGGGCAGCCCAGGCCGCGGCGTCGGGCGCGCTGCGCGACGCCGAGCGTGCCCGCGATGGAAACCAGACGCTGCGGGAGCTCTCCGATGCGCTCGATCACGCGGACGAGCATGTTCAGCGAGTGCTGACTCAGCGCCAACGGCTACAGGCGCTGCTGGATCCCTGGGAGACCGGGGTCCCCGACAGTGCCGAGGAGTTCGCCACCGTCAGCGCCCAGATCGCCAGGGAGGCTGAGGAACTCACTGCCGGCGGGACCGCCGACCGGGACGCCTACGCTGCCCAGCTGCTGGCCTCCGAACAGGCCGTCAGCCACGTCACCGAACTCCGCGAGCAGATCGCCGCCGCCGCGCGGGAACGGTCCAATCTGGATCGCAGGCTGCTGGCGGCGCGGGAGGTCATCGCCCGGGAGACCGGCCTGCCCGCACGCTCGCTGCCCTTCGCAGGTGAGCTCATCGACGTCGTCGAGCCCGCTTGGGAGGGGGCCGCCGAACGCGTCCTCGGCGACCTCGGCCGCACCATGCTGGTCGCCGATGATCACGCCGCCGAGGTGGCCGCGGCCGTCGACGCCAACCATCTGGGCGCCAGGCTGGTGTGGCGGAAGGTGGATCTGCGCCGCACCCACCGGGTGCCCGCGGTGGGTCCCGAGTCGATCGTGAACGCGCTGCGAGTCGCCGAATCGCCGTGGCAGCACTGGCTGAACTCCCAACTGGCGTCCCGGTACGACTATCGCCGCATCGACGACCCCCGCGACTTGGGCCGCCACGACCGGGCGGTCACCCGCGCCGGCCAGGTCCGCGACCGCGACCGACACGTCAAGGACGACCGGTACGCGATCGACGACCGGACCCGGTACGTGCTGGGCACCAACAACGACGAGAAGCTGCAGGCGCTGCGCGAGATGCTGCGCACCGCCGAGGCCACCGCTGTCTCCGAGCGGCAGCGAGCCGACGCGGCACAGCGCGCCTTCGAACAGCACCGAGCGCGGATCAACTCGGGCCCGCGCATCCTTGAGATCGGTTGGGAGGAGATCGATCTGGGGGCCGCACAGGCCAGGCGGCTCGACGCCGCCGAGCGCCTGGCGGCTTTACGCGGCGACACCGAGATCGACCGGCTGGAGGCGGCGGTACAGGCCGCCCAGGCCGCCGCCGAGGACGCGGCCGCCGCGCATGAGACCGCCCTGCGGGTCTTGCACAGCGCCGCCGACCACGCCGGGCGGGTCAACGCCCGGATCGCCGAACTCACCGCGACGACGGCGGCGACCCCGCCGCCCCCGGACGATCTGACACCGCGCTATCGAGCCCGCTTCGACGACGGGCGACGAGCGGCCCTGCGGCTCGACGGCTTCCCGGCCGCGCAGAACGCGGTGGAGAAGCAGATCCGGGCCGCGCACCTCGAGGCCGACCGATCGTTGAACAACACCCAGCACGCAATCGAGTCCCTGCTGCTGCGGTATCTGAGCAGGTGGAAGCACCCCGACCTCGCGGCGGAGGCGGGGTACGCCGACGACGCGCTGGCGTTCCTGCGCCGGCTGCGCGCTGACGACCTGCCGAAGGTGGAGAACCGCTTCTTCGAGCTCAACGAACGCCAGTCGAACCAGAACCTCGGCACCCTGGCGATGCGCATCCGCCGGGCTCCCGGCGAGATCCGCCGTCGCATCGACGAGGTCAACTCCTCGCTTCGGCGCTCCGAGTTCGACCGCGACCGAATTCTGCAGATCGACGTGCGGGACTGTCAGCACCAAGACGTGACCGACTTCTTGGCCGACATTGCTCGGGTGCAGGAGCATTCGCTGCTGGCCGATGACCGCGCGGCCCAGGAACAGCGCTTCGAGCGGATTCGCGCGCTGCTCGGCCGGCTGGGGTCCTCCGACTCCGGTGACGTCCTCTGGCGGAACCGCTGCCTGGACACCCGCCGTCACGTCACGTTCGTCGGCGTGGAGTTCGACGCCGACGGAACCGCGGTGAACCACCACGACTCCTCGGACTCGCTGTCCGGCGGCCAGGCCCAGAAGCTGGTGTTCTTCTGCCTGGCCGCGGCGCTGCGCTACCAGCTCGTCGGACCCGACGCCGACCTTCCCAGCTACGGCACCGTCGTCTTGGACGAGGCGTTCGACCGGTCCGACCCTGAGTACACGCGCCGGGCCGCCGACGTGTTCGACCAGTTCGGCTTCCACCTCGTCCTGGCCACGCCGTTGAAGATGATCCGCACGCTGCAGGACTACGTCGGCGGCGTGGCGACCGTGTCGATCCGCGATTCGCGGGCCTCCCGCCTCGGTGTCGCGACCATCGCCGAAGCCACCGACGGGAACGCCGCCGGTGACTGAGCCCCCGAAGCTGATGCTGCCGGCCGACGTGGCGAAGCGAGCGTCGAGCACGGTCTCCCGGCACCTCAAGGAGTGGGTGTTCGGCGGTGCGGTGGCGCCGTTGACTGTGCGACTGGGCAGCCCCAGCGAGGCCGCCGTAGCCGCGCACCGCGACGCCGTGGAGACCTGGGTGCGCGCATGGGAGCAGTCGCCGCTGGAGGCCACCTGGGAGGAGCGGCGCTGGCCGAGCCTCGGCCGACAGCTGGTCCCGGTCGCGGTGACCATCACCGGCGCCGACGCGATCTGCGAAGCCGCCGGTCAGGCCCGCCAGTGGAGAACTCTGCGCCAGCGACGGGAGCGACTGTGCGCGCTTGACGACGGACCGGCCTGGCCGGCGGTGCTCGAAGCCACGTTTCGGCACTGGAAGACTTTGTCCGACAACGACTTCGATCATCTGCTCGCCGTGCTCGATTGGCTGCGGCAGAACCCAGACTCTGGATTGCTGATCCGGCAGCTTCCGATCCCCGGTGTGGACACCAAATGGTTGGGCGCGCACCGGGCCGCGGTGACTGCGCTCGCCGTCGCGCTGGGAGTGCCCGAGCATCTGGGGCTGCGGGAGCGGGAGGTGCTGCGAGCAGTGGCGATCCTGGACCCGGCGTTGCGGCGGGGATTCCCGCGACTGTTCGCCGCGCCGGACCTCGAGCTCACACACCTTGACCTAGCCCCGGATCGCGTGTTGGTGGTGGAGAACCTGCAGACCCTGGAGGCCCTGCCGGAACTGCCCGCAACGGTGGCAGTGTTCGGCTCGGGCGACAATTCGACGGCGGTGGCCGAGTTCTGCTGGGTCCGCAGCGCGCCGCGGGTGGTCTATTGGGGCGACCTGGACGCCGCCGGGTTCGCGATCCTCACCCGCTTCCGCACGGTCCGCGGCTGCGAGAGCGTGCTGATGGACGCCGCCGCGGTGCACGCCTGGGAGCACCTGGCGGTCCCCGATCCAGCATCCGAACCGGTCGACACCGCTCTGCTCACCGAAGCGGAGGCCGCAGCATTGGACCTGTTGCGCCGCAACGGATTGCGAATCGAACAGGAGCGGATCCCGATGAGCGCGGCAGCCGAGAGACTGCGGTATTGAGCGCACTGCCGTGGGAGGCGCCCTGCACCCGGCCGCAAGCGATTTGCACGGGCCGATCAGACGATGCCACTTGTCGGTGCCCGGCCGTAATCTCAGCGCCAACCGCCAGGAGGCGCAAAATGAAGATGCTCGTAGCGACAACGCTCACCCAAGGAACCCGCGGCAGCGACTACTGCTTCTGCGTTGCCGGGGAACCGGTCTGGATCCAGGAACCGTGCGACAAAGACCGGCGCGATCCCGAACGCGGCTGCGGATGCAGCCGCGGGTTCGCCGGCGCGGCCTCGCATCGCGCCACCACGACTGCGCAAGTCGCCGACGTCCCACTGACCCGCGACGAACTCGTCCTGGCTATGCGGATGAGCCTCATCGACGGTGGCTGGCCGGCCAACTGGGCAGAAGACATCGTCGAGGAGAACCTGGTGATTGCGTCCTTCTTCCCCACCGGCACAGTCATCGAGCGCAGCTTCGATGACTTCTACCCCCGCGCCGCCTGACGAGCTACGTGCGGATACGCGGCCTGGCCGCTTCCCCACCTAACCTCAAACAACCCGTTGACCTGCGAACTGCACGCTAGCATGTAAGCATGCGAACAACCGTGGAGATCACCGCGCGCCAGCATGAAGCGCTCAGCGCGCTGGCCAGACGCCGCGGCGTGCGCGGCTTCTCCACGCTGATCCAAGAAGCGCTCGATGACTATTTGGCCAACGTCACGCCCGCGGAGGTGGAGGCGCTGCTCGGCCTCGAAGGCGTCTTGAGCGACGAGGACGCCGCGCGCACCGAGGACACCATCACCGAACTGCGCAGCACGTGGCGAGCCTCGTAGTCGCCGACACCGACATCGTGATCGACTTCCTGCGCGGGAAGGGCGCCTGGGTCCAGGTGGTCCGGGACCTGATCGGCGGGCGGAGGCTGCGGTTGACTGCGGTCACAGCCTTTGAACTGCAAGTCGGCACTGCCTTCCATGACCGTAGCGCCGACATCCTCAAATTGCTGAAGTCCCGCACTCTTGCGCTGGACCCCGCCGCGGCACTACTGGCAGGCGAGGTGGCCGACGATCTTCGATCACGCGGCACACCAATAGGATTCGCCGATTGCCTGCAAGCCGGCGTGTGCCTGCGTCACGCGCTCCCGCTGGTCACCCGCAACCGCAAACACTTCGAAAGGATTGCCGGCCTCGAACTCGTCGAGCCCTGACCTGCGACCTCTGGGTTATGAGCCGACGGAGGAGCGTTTCGGCTGGTGTGCGATGTCTCGTTTGTGCAGGTCAACGGTCTCTGGCGTGTGATGTCGTGTGGGAACATTGCACCCGATTTGGGCGGTTTCGCGGAGTTTGGTTCCCAAATTTGTTCCCAAATTGGGCCCCGAGAGTCCGACCCGACACACCCGCCCCTCGTGGCATAGGCACCTTCTCTCCCCCGCTTTCCTCCAATTCCACTCCGGGTGTCGACGCGATCGCACGTGCCCGGCGGCGGACGCCGATCGTCGATCTACATGGCGCAGACGTCGAAGGGCGCCACCCCGGCGGGGATGGCGCCCTTCGTCGTCGAGACCTACAGCTGGGCCGGTGCCTTCTTGTACCAGCCAGTGATGAACCCGACCAGTTGAACGATGTTCTACGTACGCATGATCGGCGCGCTCGCGTTCGGCTCGAAGTCGACGTTCGCCTCGGTGGTTCACACAGTCGTAGCGGGCAGCCGCCCCGGTCCCTTGCCTTCAGCAGCCTGCGGCCTTGAGCGTATTGAGTGCCAGGTCGACGGCTCTGACGAGTTCGTCGGCGGCGAATAGCAGCGGGCGCGTGTCGTTGACGACCGGGACTTCGATGTTCTCGACATAGGCGTTCACGATGTCTAAAGGTGCCTCTGTCCAGGCGTCATCCAGTCGGCCAGCGGGTCTTGGCGTCTTCGGCGGTAGGCGGAGAACGATCGTCGCGGCGACGGCGCCGTTGGTCATCTCGACGGGAGCTGTATCCACTGACTCGATCGGAAGTTCACTACTGGTCACCGAGAAACTCTCGTTAGTGTAGAGGACCAGGCGGACGGCGCGATGTTTATCGAGGTTCACAAGGCGGTTCAGAATCGTGAGGGGGTGCCAGTCCGGGCCGCCGTCTTGAGCTGAGTGACGAAAGGGCTGGCACTGGTCGATCACCGTGAGCACTGCCGGGTCGATCAAGGACGACAGGGCAGTTTGTGCGCTTGGCCACTTCGTCGGATCCGTGATGATCGGGTAGTGCAGCTGCCTCTCCTGCCGTGGAGTGAGCGCAACGCGCGCCACGGCGTGGCTATAAACCGCATGATCAAGCGCTGCACGGAGATTCGTCAGTATGTCGCCGAAAATGAGACCCCAGTAATCGGGCATTTCCTCCTTCACCTGAATAACTACTCTCACGATGGAAAGGGTGGGGTCGAAAAGGTGGTCCGACTGCCGCATCACCCAGTCATGCGGCTCGCGGGCGCGGAAAGCCTCGACATCTGCACGCAGGGCATCGCGATGCACCTTTGCGCGGCGCAGCTTGTCGAAGGAGCTTTGCAAAGTCGTCATAGCCCTCGATCATCGGACTCGTCAAAGTCGATCGGGATGGTCTCGTTGAACCGGGGATGGATCTGGTCAAGTCGCTCCATGAAGGTCTTCCAGTCCGGGCTCATCTTCATCATCGTGACCACCGAACCCAGGTGCTCGCGAAGCTGGGGATAGCCGCGGTTTCCCGTAAGTCGTTGGAAAAGCTTGTCTTTTGGCTTGCCGGTAGATCCTTTGCGCTGAACTCTTTTGAGTTCTTCGAGCACTCCGGGGGCGATGCGCCTATAGACGATGTCGTTGGTCAGATGGCCGAAATACTGCGGCCGCTTCACCGATTCATGCGGATAGTCGAGGCCCTTCAGCCGGAAGATCTGCTCGTAGTAGTCGGGCGGAAAGGTTCTCACCCAGGCCTGTAATTCCTTGTCTACGTAGGCTTCCAAGATCTTTGCGAGGGCGTCCCGCGCACGAACTTCCTGGTAGCCCGTCACTTCATCGACCAGCGCGATGATGCCCACCTGGGCAAGGCCGCGGACGACTATCTCGGCCTGGCGAGCGATATGCTCCTGCGTTGGCGGCAGCGTGTTGGCTTCCCTTGCCTTCAAGTAGAGCTCGCACACGTCCGGCAGCAGCTCAGCGCGGTATCCGTATGCCCTGCCCCCTCCGGGCCGTTGAAATAGGACTGGCTGGCTTGCGCCGATGATCTCGTCACTGATGTAGGGCCGAAGGCTCTGGCTCCGGAGGAACAGTGGCAGCGCATCATCAGCTGCGCGGCCGCCTGACGGATAGCGAGTACGGCCAATAGCCCGCATGAACGAAGCCTGGGTGATCAGCCGCGTTCCGTCTTCAAGCACATAACACTCGATGTCGACACCGCCAACCGACAGTTGCCGATCGGCCGACCCTGCAACCACGGGTTGAGCAGTTGCGCTCCAACGCTGCTTCGCAGCGTCCCGGGCGATCGCCGACCGCTGTTCAGGCGTGAGGCTCTTCGCCCTGGCGACACCTCCGGCTCGCTTACCGCTGCCGCCAGCCTGACCTATGCTTGCAGGATCATGCTTGCTTTCCATGGCGATTACATTAACAGTGCAAGCATCACAATGGCGCATGCTTGCATTTGAACGCGTGTCGCAACTGCCTGCACTCAGGCCCTCGTCCCCACACGACGCCGTAGATTGAGTGCTTTTCAACAACTCAACGTCAGCTGCCACACTGGTGGTGTGAGTTGGGGTGAGGTCGTGCTGGCAGCGTCCACCGTGGTGGTGCCCGGTGCCATCGGCGCGGGAGCAACCCTCGCGGTGCAGCGGCTCGCCAACCGTGCCCAATCGGCCCATTCCCGTGCCAACCGGAGGATGCAGAAACAGGCGGAGCTGCGGGAGGCGATACATGAATTCCTTGACGCCGTGCAGGAAGCCGAGTCGTTCGCCGACCCTGCCAGTGTGACCGGCAGCGACCGTGCCGACAGTGCGGCCAGAAGGAGTGTCCGCAACACCCTCCTGCACCGGATGTGGTTCCGCAAGCGGGCGCTTGAGGTGGTCGCAGGTGACGAGTTGGAAATGGCAGCGGAGACCCTGACCGTGACCATGCGCGACGTGATGTTCGGCAATCTGCCCGAAGGTCAGGACATGTGGGAGTGCCTGGACGGTCCCCGAACCGCGTTCCTACGCAGTGCACACGCTGCGTTATACGACGAGGATTAGGTTCGCTCCGGTAATGGTTCTCTGCCCTTCGGTGGACGCCACCCCGTATTCCCACATTAGCGGGCACGGTGAGCTTTCGCGATCAACAGCAAGACGCTGCATCCGCTAGTGACAGGCTGATAACCTCCCGCCATGAGGGGATTTCTCGCAGGGTGCGCGCTCGTAGTCGGGGTGGGGCTGTTGGCTGCGCCGCCGGCATCAGCCACAACCATCGAGGAGATGGTGAACAACTCCGGGGCTCGGGAGAGTCCGTTCTGGAGCTATATGGCCGACAACGGCTTCGGCTATCTGGACGCGCAGCGGGTCAGCAACGACAGCAAGATCGTCTGCGCGAACCGGCAGGCTGGCGTAACCCCCGCACAGATCACCGGGTTGCTCGAATCTCGCGGCTACACGAACACCGAGGCGCAAGGCATCGTGGCGGCGGAACAGGCGTCGAGCACCTCGGTGCACTCAGTCTGCTGATCGCGGACGCAGGACAATCCGGCCCTTCGGACCCCCACTGGAAGGTCCAGAAGATTGTTCAGGATCATTGCCCGCGGGGACCGTGAGCGCCGCACCGAGCTCCTTGTCGACGACAAACCCCAGTAGCTTCGTCACGGCATCCTGCGCCGCGCGCAGTTGGTGAATCCGCGGCGTCTTGGAATCACTGAATGCCTCAAGACGATTGAGCTCTGCAGATATCTGGGTCTCCAGAAAGACCAACTGCGGCCAAAGCTCGGTGTCGTTCGCAATGTCCAGCCGTTTGAGGGCGTACTCCGCGGAGACGCGCAGCGTGAGGTGCGTGACGCTTAATGTGAAGATCTCGGCACTCGAACCACCGAGGGCAGCCCCCGTCACTACACCGGCGCCGCTAGCTGCCAAGGCACCGATAGTGGTGATGCCTCCCATCATGCCACCAGGACCGAGTGCTGCCAGACCGCCTGTGATAGCGGCACCCCCGAATGCTGTTGCAGGAGCGGCCATAGCGAGGCCAATGGGTCCGGCAGCGATCAGCGCCAATCCGGCTGCAGCCACGCCGATACGTCCCCACGGAATCCCCCCGGTGCGCTTCAAGAGGTCGTCTACCTCGGAGAGAGCTTCTGCGATATGGGTGGCGACTCCAGGTTGAAATCCGAGGTTGATCACCATGGTTTTCAGCGCGGCCTTGGGAGCATCGCCGGCATCGATCTCGTAGGGATCCACAAAGTTCGTTGTCGTCAGGTTGGTCAAGGTGACAACGGCTTCGCGCAGTTCGAGTCGGTTGGGCAAATCGGGCGTTCGGCCTTCAATGATGGATTGCAGTTCGGCGGGTATCGGCTGACCGGATGCGGCCATTTGCTCAAGCTGGGATGCAAAGTCATCTCGAATGACCTTCAGCGCGTCTTCATAGCGCTGTGCCCGGTCAGTGTCTTTGATGTTCTTTGCGATGCAGTCCGCGAAACGCAGTTTGATCAACGTCAAGAGCTGATCATCGGTTAGTCTGACCGCGAGCGCGCGGGAGGCAACTACGGCTTCCTTGGACGGGTACAAAGAATTGGCCACCAATCCAGCGACCGCCGGATGGCTGAGATAGCGGTCGGAACCGTGTTGGTCTAAGCCAGCGATGTTCACTGCGCAATCTTGAGCACCAGGAAAGACCGAAGTGAGTCCACGGCCCATCGTGACGATGTCCCGAGGACTGAAAAAGTTGGCCCAGTCGAGCACAGAACCATAGGGGAACTTCTTCAACAACCGCTCGCTCCCACGATGCAGCGCATCGCTATTCGCGGGGCTGCCAATGGTGATGAATCGCTGCACTTTAAGGTCGACAGGCAAATGATCGAGCAAGTCGATGGCGATGACGCTACCCAGGCTGTGCCCGATAAGGAGAATCTTTCCCCTAGCAGGAACCTGATCGAGGATGTAACGCAAGATCGCGCCCCGCAACCCATCGTTGGTCACGTACCGCCGAACTTGGGCGAGGTTCATCGCAGACAAATGGTCAACGCCGAAAGCATGCGCGGCATTCATGAACGGCTTGGGCACGCTGTTGAAACCGAACGGCACGGCGTCGGGCTCGTCCTGCAGCATTCGGTAGACAGCAGCCTGACGTCGCTCGAATTCACGGCGACTCCGGTCGTCGTTCTTCACTCTGTAAGTGATGTCCGGCATCTTCGCCGAAATGCCCTCGGTCGCCAGGAACGAATCGTACCTAGGCGCAATCACCTGGCTTTCGTCTATGCGCGGATGGCCCGCGGATTCCAGCGCGTTGTTCAGCCCACGCAGCCAGTCACGATTGGGATCCCCATCCCCAATTCCGTGCAGAAATACGATCTTCATCGATAACCTTTCAATGAGATTCGGTACCTCACGAGCAGCAAGTGGGTTGACGCCGTCCGACCACCACCTCCTACTCCCCCAACAACTCCGACTTCTTCCCACTCCACGTCACCACCAGCGCATCCCGCGCACGACTGCTGGCGACGTATAGAAGTGACCGCTCACGCAGCATCGCTTCCGACCGCTCTTCCTCAGCCACAGAACGAAGCGTCGCCGGAGACGGGACATGCTTGTCGTCAGCACCTGCCAACACCACGCGGGAGAACTCCATGCCTTTGGCACGGTGCATGGTCATCACCAACGGCTGGCCGGCTGTCGCTGCACCTTTATCGAGAGCACGCGCGGTCACCCCACGTTCACCGAGCCCCCGCACGAAGCGGTCCCGTTCCTCCTGGCTGCGGGTCAGAATAGCGATGCTCTCAGGCTGTACTACACCTTCGGCTAGCCACGCCTTGACCTTTGCCGCCACCGCTTCCAGCTCGTCCGCCATGTCGGAACACGGAATCAACTCGGGGACAGGACCATTACGGGCAGACCTGTAGTCGCTGGTCGACTCCGCACCCTGTTCCAGGTCGGTGTACTCCGCGCCTGACAGCACGCTCACTGCGAAGTGCAAGTTCTGCGCCGTGGTCCGGTAATTCAGGGTCAAGCGGCGCGATCGGCCAACGATCTTGATACCGAAGCGGCTCAACACAATTGGGCTGCCATAGATTCGCTGGTGAGAATCCTCCGCAATGAAGAGGTCGTTGGCCCCTTCCGCGACCAATGCCCGCAGCAATGCCCAGTGTGTGGCATGCAGGTCCTGCGCCTCATCGACGAGCACATGGTCAGCTAGGTAGGTGCCATCGGTCTCGGTCTTGATTCGCAACGCCTCGGCGACCAGGGCAAGCACCTCGGGGAAGCTGAGCGTCTCATCCATCTGGCTCTGTCGCCGGAACGCCTCGACCAGCTTCCACACCGCGATTCGTTGCGGTCGGCTCAGTCGGACTCCCCTGCCCGGCCGTGCGACCTTGGCGTACTGCTCCAGTGTGGTGATTCGGTTCGCGAGAACCACTGCCACATACTCGGATTCCAGGAAAGCCGGCGTCGCCAACGCGGAATCCAGGCCCGCATCGACACTTTGTGCGACATCACGCCACACCGCATCCGCCGATGTCCGCTTGGCGCTGAATTCCAACGCGCTGCTGCCGAAGATCCGTTCACAGGCCGTGGGCACCAGGTCGCGGGACCGATCGAGCACGGCTTTGCCCAGCGCGTCAATGCCGCCCACATACACCCCGGGGTCCCCCGGCCACTCGGCGATGCGCACGTTGGGGTCGAGGGCCAGCAGGTCGGTCTTGAGGCCCTGGGCGAGCGTTGAGTTAAAGGTTGTCAGGATGATCCGCGCCGACGGGTTGTCATGGGCGATCCGGCGTGCGCGGTGGATGGCTACCACGGTCTTGCCCGTGCCGGCTCCCCCGGACAACCGGAATGCGCCGCTGAAATCGGCATCGACGTACTTGCGCTGTTCGGGGTGTAGGAAGGTTCGCCAAGCGGCGAAGTCGCCGCCCTCGATCACACGCCGCAGCTCTTCGTTGTCCTCGATGAAGGCGAACTGCATCTTGGACGCGGGGCGTTCGAGCGCCTTGATGATCTGCTGGTTCTCGTCGAGGTTCGGATCGACAGGTTCCTTGGTGAAGCCGTGCTTATCGCGGATGTCATCGATGGAGATGCCGGTGGCCAGGTCGAGCAGCGCGCTGCCTTCCCAATCGAGGCCGTTGGCGGCGACCTCCAGCAGTTCGGATTCGTCCGCCGCCGCCATCGCCTTCGTGGCGAGCGCGGCGCCAATTCCCAGCCCGTCGGTGAGATCGGCTTGGCTGTAACCGAATCCGGCCAGGTAGGAGACGTCGGGCTTTGAAACCGGCACAGCGGGGGCCGAGACTTCCGCAGCGGCCGCGGGCGGCTCCCCGATCAACCCCTCCAACGTCCCGTTGATCGGGTTGACGCGCAGGGTAGCGCGCTCTGCGAGCTTGTTCGCCTCGTCGTGCGGCCAGGTTCCCATGTAGATGTAGGTTGTTCCGCTGGACTTGTCGTCGACGCGAAACATGATCGCACGCCAGTACAGGTCCACGCGGCCGGTGCGCACCCGCGGATCGACCGCACCCTTCATGGGTTCGATATGCAGACTCGGCTGGGTGTCGTCGACGTTGAGCTTCTCGAAGAAGTCGTAGACCTTGTTCTTTACCGAGCCGTCCAACTTGGACATCGTCTTGCTGTTCGACGCAATTACCAGGTTCGCCACCTACACCACTCCGTTCAACTTCAGCGCCGCCACGATTTGCGCGGGCTCCGGCGGGCACAGCGTCCAGCCATCGGCGTCGGCAGTCCCGTCGAGAACCACGCCGATATGTGCATCCGCCCACGCAAGGTCGATGACGTCGCCCTCGTCGGTTTCGTATCCGAGCACGGGCACCGCGGCACCGGACTCCGCCAACGCCCGGATGAGGTTACGTTCGACCTCCGACACGGCTTCGTCTAGAACTGCCTGCCACTCTGGCGAAAGCGTGGACTCCGCTGAGGTCTCGGTCGCCGTCAGCGGCGCCGCGTCGAGCAGCGTCCGGGTAGAGACCCGGCTATGGTCGCTGATACCGAACCAATTCGACAGGCGCAACCACTCTTTCCACGCTTTGCCGTCCAGTGCTACCACCGCGGCGTCGCGGTCATCGACGGCGAGGATGGCGTGTGGGGCCTCCTTGGTGCTGCGAGCACCGGCGGTGACGGTCAGACCGCCGTCGGTCCATGCCCAGCACACCTCGGACCCACCGGGCGGGAACCCTCCGACACCGTCGAGCGCCGCCATCGCCGCGGCAGGGAGCGCGTCGACACCGGCCTTAACCCGGTTGTCCCCGCGCACGAACAGGTACGGCATCCAGGTACTCAACTGCCGCCAGGCATCGACGTCCGGTGCGACCATGAACTCCAGCAGCTGCGTCACCGGATCCTTGGACAACAACCGAACGAGCCCGGGCTGGACGTGGAATTGGCTGGTGACGATGCCAGCCGCTTTCTGGTCGAACCACGGCGGCTCGACTGACTCGGCGGACTTGAAGCGCTGCAGGTCGCCGTGGCTGAACGACCACACCAGGTAACCGGCCTTGCGCAGCGCAGCACGCTTGTCAGCGTCATCAGCGACCCGATTGCAGCCAGGGACCGCGTGGAAGGATCGGCCGTCGCCGAAGATGGCGATCTGGGGAATATCGGGGTCGGCCGTTTGCAGGACGAAGTCGGGTTTGACGAAGCCGAGCGAAACCTGCGGCCGCAATGACCATTTACGGGCCTTGGCGCCTTGCACGGTGATGGTGGCCGACGGGCCGTAGGTGCCGGGCTTCTCCGCCACCGCGGCGCCCATCGTCTTCACGCGTGCGATGAACGATGAGTAGAAGTCACGTTCCAGGAAGGACTCGTCACTGACCGGTGTGACCGGTGGAGCCGTCTCGGTCACCTCGGCCGTCCAGTCGGCGAGATCCGGGGTGGCGTGTGATCCGATATCGAGAATGTCGTCGAGCAGGTTCAGCGCCGCCAACCGCGACACCTTGTCCATCTCGTGCGGTGCGGCGAACGGCAGCAGACAGCGGTGGCAGGCCAGTCGTTCCTCGTCACGGCAGGGGCATTCCCGCACGATGCGGCGTGCAGCCGCCAAGACGGCGAATACCTTGGTGTGGTCGGCGAACTCGGCAAGGTATCCGGTTCCTCCCGGGACCGTGTCGTGGATCAACAGGGCACGCCGGTCAGGTGCCCAGAGAGCGTCACTGATGGTGGCAACATCGAGGTGCTCGGGTGAACCGCCGATCACCTCACGCAGGCCGAGCATGATCGCTGCGGCCAGGCTGGGGTGGGCGAAGCTGTCGTACTCCATCTGCGGCGGCAGATGCAGCAGCACCCCCTGGGTACGCAGTCGCCGGGCGAGCGCGATATCGCGGACGTCTTCCGTGGGGGAATCGCGCAGCCGGCACCAGGTCCGGTGTTCGTAGCGGCTGTTGCGCCCGGCGTCACGGTCGAGTTGGCCGCACGACGCGCACAACCGGAACAATCCGCTGTTGGATTCCTGGCCGGCGATCATCCGCGGCTTGCCCTTGGAGGCGCGTCTGCCGAGGTTGATCCAGCGAATATCCAAGCGCCGCAAATATTCCGCACCGAACGCTGACGCGGAACGGAACCAGGTGGTGCCGACCTGAGTGGGGTCGACGTCAGCGGCGGTGACGACGGTGTAGGGCTCGCGTTTGCGGTCATCGCGCAACTCGTTGATGGTGGCCTCGTCGCGGCGGACTTCGGCGGACACCCGGGTCATTTCGACGACGGGCAGATGCTGGCTGACATCGGCGATGGCGGTGCTGTGGCAGCGCGGGCAGGTCGTCGCCGGATCGGCGGCGATCCCGGACGGGCTGATGCCGGCCCAGCCGCACTGCGGGCAGACCTGCCAGGCATGGATGTTCGATTCACCTGTGCCCAGGTCGACGGCGTCGATGGTCACGGCGAGGCCTTGGGCGTAGAAGGTGGCGCCGGGAGCGAGTTCGGTCAGCGCGACCCGGGAGCCCCGCTGGTAGCTCAGCTGTTCGCCCATGTAGTCGTTACTGTCCGGGTCAATCCAGGTGACCCCGACATCGAGGGTGACCGCATCGTCGAGCAGCGTGTAATTGGGCAGCACGCCGTAGCGTTCCAGGACCGATATCCAGTAGTCGCGAGTGAGCGAGTTTATCTGGGCACCAAGCAGTTTACGTGATCCCCTCGCGATCTTGAGGGCGCGCCGGTCATCGTCCGTGGCTGCCGGCGAGGAGGCGCGGCGTTCGAACTCGGGCAGATCTGCTTCGACTGTGGCCAGCCGCTTGGTCAGTTCGTCGAGGTCGTGACGCCAGGCGTAGGACGCTGACAGTACTCGCTGGGTCAGTCCGCTGGGTCCGCCCTCCGGCGGTGCGCTGGCCCATGATCGCAACGCTGCGACGGCATCGGGGCTGAGGTGTTCGCCGAACTGATGTAGGAATCGGTCCAGCAGTATCTCCGATTCGGTGGCCGCGGTTTCCAGCAGCCGTGCGAGCCAGCCCTTTTCGCTGTCGTCGCCGAGAACCGACCGTGCATCCTTGGGCGGGTCGAGCTGCGGGTCGCGGGCGAACTGGTCGACGATATGGGCGACGTACTGGCGTTGCAGGATTTCCTCGGCGCTCAGGAAGGTCGCCGGCGGTCGGACGTCGCCCTGGATCACCGACAGCGGTTCGAAGAGTTTCGGCAGGTGCTCGCCGCGGCCACGGACGTAGGCCAGCACCAACGAGTTTCCGGTGAGCCGGCCGGCGCGGCCGACCCGCTGCAGATACGACGACACCGATCGGGGTAGCGAGCCGAGCATGACCGTCGACAGGTCGCCGATGTCGATACCCATCTCGAGGGTGGGGGTGGCTACGAGCACGTTGGGTGCTTGCGGGTCGGCGCCGCCGCGTTTGAACGCGGTCTCGTATTCCAGCCGGGTCTTGGTCGGTAGCAGGCCGGTGTGTTCGCGAGCCACCACGCGTTTCATCTCCGTCGACTCGTACAGCCGTCGGTAGAAGTTGTCGTCCTTGGCAACGCGGTGCAGTCGGCCGGGGCACCGGTTCAGGGTGCAAGGCGCACCGTCCAGCTCGTCGACGGTGGTAGCGCTGCCCGGCGTCGGGGTCTGGCAGATACTGCACGCCAGCAGGTGTCGCCCATCGAGCAGCGCGTCCAGGCTGGGTGAGCTGACCTGGACGGTGGCCGGCGCCAACCCGTACACGGTGGATCCGGTTTCGGTGGCGAACGTGGACAGCAGCATCTGCTCGGCAAGTTCGGCGAACAGCGCCTTGGCCAGGAAGGTGCCGTCGGCGGGGCTGACATCCAGGCAACGTGACGTCCACTGGGCATACCAGGACGACGGCGCGGTGATCGAGTCGAATCCTTCCGGCAGTGCCCCGGCTCCGGATTTCAGCGCCGGGAATGCCGGGGCGGGTCGGCCTTTCGGGAACGCGGGCATACCCTGGCCGCGCGGACGTCCGCCCCAGACGTGGTAGCGGTTGGCGTTCTTCTCCAGATAGGGCCGCAGCCATTCGTGGTGGATGCCGCCTCGGGTCCGGATGCGTTCGACGACGCCGCGGACCCACTGGGCAAGTGCCTCGTCGGGCACTCCGGTCAGAGGCAGTTGGGTCGGGTCGGCTTTGTCCAGGGCGCGCCGGCCGATGATCGGAGCGCGATGTGGGGCTCCGAGGTACACCTCGGCGACGACGCTGCCGGTCAGTTCCAGGGTGCGGCCGGTGCGCGAGTTGAGGCCGAACTCAAGATCGACGTCAAACCGCAAGCGGCGCCTGGCTTTATTTTCCGCGGCTCGCCGGGAGTTGGGGTGGGCGTCGGGTTTCCAGAACGCGACGAACTCGTCGCGGTCGACGATGTCCGGCGGCAGCAGCTGGTAGCGCAGCATCGGGTCGGTGCCGGCACGGGCGATGACCGCCAAGGCCAGTTCATCGAGGTCGAGTTCAGCGTCGCTGAGCGCACCGCGCAGCGCGGTCCGCAGACTCAGACTGTGCGAGCGGGCTTGCACAAAGCCAGCGCGGTGCGCGGCGTCCTGCACGCTGTCGGTGAACATCAGCGCCTTCTTCTCAGCGGCGTCAAGATGCTTATCGCCGAACATGTTCGACAGCGTCACCGACAGTTGGGTAGCCACCGCGCTGCCCAGGAAGCGGATGCCATCGTCGGCACCACACGCCGGACACACATCGTTCTTGGACTGCTCGTCGGCCTCAGGGCCGATCAGGGTGAGCACCGGCAGCACCCGGCCGTCGACCACGTCGGGGCTCTGCGGGTCGGGGGTGGTGTCCTGCAGTTCGCGGTGGTCGACGTGGAACCAGCGCAGGCCCGGGACCCCGCCGGGCACCTGCGCCTCGGCGGGCGCGGAGATCAAAGACCGGAACCGGGACGCCCCGGCAGCATGGTCGGCCCGGATCGCCTCGTCGGTCACATCCAAGGCGCTGCCGGTGGGCGCAAGCCGGGCGCCCCAGCCGGAACGCCCACAGTGCCGGCAGTACACCGCGGGCAGGAACAAGCCGTCGTCCTCGGCCGAGGTGCCGTCGTCGGACCACCGGTATTCGGTGGCGGCGCGGACCACCCGGTCGACGCGGCTGAGTTCACGGATCCACAGATGGACGTCCACCCCGAGCGCAGCGCGGCCGGCCTCGGCACGGACGTGGGAAAGCATGGCGAAGACGAACTCCAGGAACCGCATCTGGGTGGCCCGGGTGCGGGCGGCGTCACGATCGACGGGTACTGCCGGGAAGACTCGTTCGGCGAGGTCGGCCAGCGATACCGCATCGACCGCGTTGTCCAGGACGGCCTGCAGGAACCGGTGCCGTTTGAGTTGGTCCAGTAGATCCGCCGCATCAGGCGCCCCCGAACTACCTGGCGCTGACGCATTTTCGAAGAGTTCAGCGAACACGGCATCGGCCAGGGCATGGTTCCCGTCGCGGGTTCCATCGACTTCGGCGATGCGCTCGACGGCGTCGGGCAGCGCCGGCTCGATCGGCTTCCATTCGTGGTCGCGGCTACCGAGCCTGGCCCGGCGCCACTGGTCAGGGGTGAGGCGGGTTTCCTCGATCACCGCATCGGCACCGAACGGCTCGCCGAACACGGTGTAGGCGAAATCGAGCATCGTCGACGGAGCCGCGCGTGATCCGAGGGTGGCCGAAGTCGCGACCGGGGTGACCCGGCCCAAGGGTCGCTGCCGGTCCTCGTCGGTGACCCGAGTCTCGGCGGTCCAGTGCGCTTTGAGGGTCAGCCCGAGGCGGCGCAGCAGCATCGCCACGTCGGTGCCCTGCGCCCCGTCGTAAGTGTGGAATTCGTCGAGCACCAGGTACTGCAGCGACTCGGCGGACAGTCGCCACATGTCGGCCCGGCCGGGATGCAGCAGCAGGTGGTCGAGCATCTTGTAGTTGGTCAGCAGGATGTCCGGCGGGGAATCGTGCATGAGGGCGCGGTCGGTTATCAGGCCCTCCGCCGAGACCCGGGTCCGTCCCCCGCTGGACTGTTCACCGGTGTAGAGCCCAGCGGTGACCCCTGACAGTGCTGGATCCCCGGCGATCAGTTTGGCCAGCCGCTCGGCCTGATCGTTGGCTAGCGCGTTCATCGGATAGAGGATGAGCGCCTTCATTCCCGCGATGCCAGACTTCTTGGCGCGCAAGACATGATCGAGGATCGGGTAGAGGAAAGCCTCGGTCTTGCCCGACCCTGTACCGGTGGTTACCAACGTCGGCTGTGGTCGGTCATGGTGCTTGGTTGACAACCGCGCAAACGCAGCCGCCTGGTGGCCATACGGGGTGAAATCGGCAGGCCAGCAATCCAGATGCTCGGACCAGTCATCACCCGACGGCGCGAACGGCAGCCGCAGGCGGACATACGGTCCCTTGAACATCCCGGTGTCGGGGTTGCCAATGAAATCCGTGAGAGCCGCTTGGGCGTCTGGGTCAGTCAGCGCGAATGTGGTTGCCAGATAGTCGGTCAGGCCTTCGCGTAGGTGCTCGGCTTGCAGGGTCGGGAGAAGCACGCCCATCAGGACGTCCTTCGCTTTGCCCGGCGGCGCTGGGGCTTCAACGCGCGGCCGGCGTTCCATATGGCGTGGTCAATCTCCCAAGCGGTCACGGAACGGTCCAGTCTCTGAGTGACGTGCGGAATAAGTTGCTCGACAACGTGTCTCGCGTCGTCGGGCTCGACGGTCACCCCGTGGTGATCGAGCCAGCGCAGCACCATTCGGTCCGGTTTGATCAGGTCGTCCTGACCGATCAGCATCCAGAGATAGCCACGCCGAACCCCCTCGCTCCCTTCGCCGGGAATCTGGCGCAGCGCAGCGTCCAGCTTGTCGAACCGCGTCGTGTCATCGAACAAGTCAATGGCCTCGGGCATGGTGATGGCGCCATGATCGATGAAGACCTTTGCATGACGCAGCACGGCATCTGCTTTGAGAATTCCGCCGCGGGTGGAAGTGCGCTGCCGGTTAGTCAACACGGTCAGCTCATCCACGCTCAGTTCGGTGAGCCCGGTCACCGGTAGTGGGTCGTCACCGATCGGGTCTGCCGCTGGAATGGTCGGGTGGTCGACACCGAACTTGGCAGCGATTTTGTTGCGCACCAAGGGAACGACGACTTTCTCGTAGTTGGCGCCGATGCTCCACACTGCATCCGCGATAGCCAGGCTCAGGCTGACCCAACGACGCTCGCGCGGCTGTGGATTCAACGCCACCACAGCATCAATGAGTTTATTGAGCGCTGCTTCGTCCAGCGGCCCTTTGGAATTCATCACATCGTCCTTCGGCGTCATCAGGCCGAGTCTTCTGATTGCACGATGTTGGAGAAGTGCTTGTGCGCCAACTCCATATCGCGTTCTCGGTCGACCCCGACAAAAGGCTCGACATAGGTGACGCCGTCGAGGGTCAAATCATCGACCTTTAGAGTGCCCTTCTTGCGATATTCCGATGCAAGCTTGCCCGGTAGTTGCCGGCCGTTCGCGTCGTAGAGGGCGTCGCGTTCGTACTTCCGTAACACTGGGAACTGCGTTCGGTAGATCGTGAGTAGTTCCTCGGCGGTGATGCCCAGCATGATAGCGACAATGGCGTCGATCTCGACCAACGCCTGACGGCGGTCAGCGGCGCGGCGCAACGGTATGGACCAATCCCATTTCTCTTTGACGGTACCCAACGACGTGTGGTCGGCGTAGTCGACGCCGATGTGCGGGACCCACGAATCCTGCTGCCACGCTTTGTCGTACAACTCCTCCCACAGCGGGGCGTAAGGACGAACTAGGCAGTTGAGCCTTAATGTTCGATGCACCAACACGTTAGCAAGTTGGTGATCATCAACGAAAGGGATCATCTGAATTGCACTCGTACGCAGGTCGGTGTATCCAGCCAGCTTAACCAAGAAGTCAACAGGGATGGACGACCAGATCCCAGCGGCAACAATCGTACGAAAATCTGAACCCAGTCGGCCCGTTGCAACTTGCTCGATATGACATAGGCCCAGAGGCGCAATGGCCGACAACAGCGTTCTTTCCATTCCGTCATCCAGGCGGCGCCGCCACATCAAACGGAAGAATTCAGCACTGCTTCGCCCGCCCCAATGTGGATATGCGGATAAATAATCTGCAATAGGTTTCGACACCGAATAGATCGAGCGAGGTATAAAGTCCTCACGAATAGACAGTAGATCAATTGCCGAATAGTCCCTATGATTCTTGGCCGATGGCCCCACTTGTTGGGCTATCGGATTCGCAACGTTGATATTTGGCCCATGATAAATAACTTCGTCCCACGACGGACGCACACCCGGACTCCGCTTAAAGAGACCGTGGACGCTTCTTTTACCCTCTTCCCAACCCTGGGTCATTTCGAAGTCATCCATGGGCATACGTTTAGATCGCAATATCTTCCGCAAGACAGGCTCACTGGAAGAAGTCGGCGCAAGAATCATTCGAGTTTGATTAATAGCAACATCATGGGTTTCGAGCAGATCACGCCATAAGGTAAGAAGCTGCGAGTCTACCCACGTAATTCGCGACCTATGCGGCACAGTCGACCACTCATCGTCTATCGTCTTTATCCCGGGCTCGACCCCCATCCCATCGTGAGCAAGCGAGCGCCCAACAGTATCCGGGTGGAACAAGTGCGCGGCTTGGAGGAATCCCACTTCGCGGCGCTTCGACGAATATACGTTAACGCTGAACTGTCGGGTATTTCCGATCTCGGAGAACAATTTCAACTGGTTCTTAAAATACCAGTGACGCTTCAAACGAAGATAGCATTCTGCTCGAAGCAAACGTGCGCCAACATCGGTGAAATGTTTCGCCGGGTGTACCAATGCTACAATCCCGCTTGATTTCGAAGCCCGCCATCCATGAATGATGAACGACCGATAAAGATTGAGCGTTACACCTTCCAACAAGGATGAATCGAATGCCACGTTCAAAAACTCGGAAGTGCCAGCCTGATCAGATCTCTGAGCTAGAACCTCACGCCGAATGGCTGAATCTGTCACCGCAAGTTCAAATCGGCTAACCCCATCGTGATCATTCGGATTATCTACGAGTGCCCACCACGGGTCGAACTCAGCAAGCACAGCGTAGGGATCCCAATCGGGTTGAACCCATGGAGGGTTACCAACCTGGAGGTCAAAGCCGCCGCGCACAAAGACAGGTGCGAAGTCCAACTCCCAGTGGAAAAATCCCTGCGATTCGGCGATGCCCTGACTGACCCTCAGCCACGGGAATCCGTCGAGCACCTTGTCCAGTGAAAGGGCTTGAGAGAAGGCCCGATCGGTGTCCTCAGCGACATCCAACTCGGACCAGCTCAGATCACCGGCGAGGCTGGTCTGACCGTACTTCTCGAACTTACCGGCCTTTGGCGGCACACCGAGGAGCGCCTCCAACCCGCCAACCCACTGGTCCCAGTCGGGGGGCTCGACGTCGGTGGTCAGCGGCCAGGACCACAGTGCGCACCAGGCGTCCATCGCTCGCCGCAGCCGGCGGTAGGCGCCGTCCTCGTCGTTCAGCACGGTCTCAATCTGTTCCCGCGTGACCGCGGCGCCTGACCGGTCGTGTTGATGCAGGCCCCAGACATCGATATCGCGGCGAATCTCCGATTCTGCGATCGTCAGCCTCCGCAGCGTGAACTCCCACAGGGTCTCCACGCGGCGCGCGAGAGCCGCCAAGCGCTTCTTGATGCCCGCACTCGGGTTGGTGCGAATCCCGTTGCGCCACAGGCGCAATTCTTCGCGTTTGTCGGCGGCGTAGGTCTTTGCTTCGTCGGTGTCGACGACTGCTCCCCAGCCGTGCGCGGGCAGCAGGAAGTGGTGAATCCCGGCACCGATCTCGTCACCCAGGGGAACATCCTTCGGCACTGCCGTCAGCCACGCCTTTTTGGCTAGCTCGGTCTGCGCGTACACCGCGCGGCGCGCGCCGATCAGCGAATTGCCGCGGCGCAGGTGCAGGCCGAACCAGGGTGCTTGCAGGCCGGCGACCATGGTGTCCAGCCACAATGAGATCTCGGCCAGTTCCACTGCCGTCGCATTCAGGTCGACCCCGTACACCTGATGCAGCGCCAGGTAGGCCTTCACCTTCTGCAACTCGACCTGGTAACGGTCGGCGTCGATGACCTCGCCGAGGTCCTCCTGCTTACGTTTGAGGTACTCAGCAGCCAGCTGTCTGACCGCCTCGATGGCGAACGCACCGGATCCCAACGCCGGCTCGCAGATGGTGAGCTCCAGGATCTGCTCGGGTGTGGTGCGCTGCCCATCCTGATCGAGTAGTTCGGCAAGCGCTTGGGACACCACGAATTTCGTGAGAACTTCGGGCGTGTAGTACGAGGCGGACTGCTGGCGCTCCCGGCCGGCGAGCCGGAACACGAAGGTGCCCTGGCGGTGAATCACCGGCTCCGTCTCGCCGGTCGCGTCGTTGATCTTCGTGACGAAATCGGACTTCGAGAGGTGGTCAGCCCGTGACACCGGGACCACCCATGAGCCCTTCTCCGGGTCCCCGTTCTTGGCAACCTCGTAGAGGTCTTCGGTGGCGAAAAAGCCGGTGTAGGACATCAGGCCCTCGTACACCGCGCCGAGCTGGTTGATCCCGAGCTCGGCATAGGAGATGAATCCGCGGTCAGACCCCTTGCGGCCCTTGGATTCTTTGGAGAGCAGCAGATGCTCCAACACCTGCTGAGTGGCCTCATTGCTGAGCTTGACTGCATCAATCAGCGCCGTCGCGGCCGGGGTGAACAGATCGGCGCGCAGCGCATTGAACTCCAGGCCCGGCGCCGGGTCATCGGCAACGTCTGCAGTCATCGGCGTGTGACCGGTGTCGACGAGCCGGAACAACGTCGCCAGCGACTCATACAGGTGGGTACCGTTCTTGGCAGCCGGTGAGACCAGTTCGGTCAGCGTCAACTCGCGCAGTCGGTCCAAGCCGTAGCCCTCACCGTACTCGGGAGCCCCCGACGGCAGCACCCGCAGCTCCGGGGACGCCTCGGCGTAGAGCAGGAACAGGATTCGGTACAGGAATCGCAGTGCATGCTTGGCGAGTTGCTGGGCGTCGATCTGATCCAGCGGCAAACCTTGCGCGGCGCGGCGGCGCACCACGTCATTAGCGATGATCTCAATCGACAGCCGAATGCCTTCGCGCAGGTCCTTGGACACGCCAACGGTGTGCTTGACCGAATCTTCGAGGATGCCTGTCCACCAGATGTTTCCATCGGCGTCAGGCAGAAGGGCGTGCCGACCCAGCATCGCGGCGACCCGGTCGAGTTCACCGCCGCGTTTGTCGTCGCGGCGCTCGGCCACCAGCAACAGGTCGACGGCCAGGTAGCGGCCCTCGGCCCAGCGTTCGGCCTCGGACAGCAGCAGCCACTGCCCGGCCTGCACCACCACGAACGCCGGCGGCTCGTCGGCACGGAACACGGCCGAGACGGCTTTGGATACCGCCTCAATCGGTTTGCCGTCCTCCTCGCCGTGGTACAGCAGGTGGCCAGTCTGCGGGTCCAGCAGGTCGTCGATCGACTCCACCGGGTGCGCCTGCAGGAATAGCGTGCTCGTCACGCCGGGCAGTTGCGCGTGTGGCAGCTGCAATTCGGTGCCAGCGCGTTCACCGGTGAAATCACCGAGTGTTTCGGAGTAGCCGAATGTGCGTCGCACCAAAGCATGCGCGTCGGCAGCACCAGTTGGGTTCTCGGCGAGCGCGGACAACGCGGTGTGTAGGTCACGAGTGTTGGCCAACAATTGCTGGCGGACGGTGTCGCGGCCTTCTTTGGCTTCGGCGTCCCACTGCTTGCGCAGTTCGATCACCTTGCCCTGGAAGGATTCCCGCGGCGAGTCGGTGGTGAAGTAGTACTCGCTGATCCAGTCCTCGCCGACGACGATCGAATCGTATGAGGCCACGATCTATCCGTCCTTCACTGTGGCGGCGGGAGTGTTTGCGTCGACGATGACCAGCAGTGGCCGCACCAACTGCTGGGTGGGGGCCAGCAGGTCGGCCAGGCGCTGTTCCTCGTTGATCCGGCGGCCGAGCTTGCCGACGCGTCCTTTCTGCGCGCCGAACAGTTCGGTCTGGTCGGCCTGGTCGTGCCAGCGCTGCGCGCGAGCGCGCCACTGTGAAAGCCGTTCGGTGGTGGCTTTTTCCTGCGCGTCGAGCACCCACCGCATCTCGCGTTGGGCGTTGTCCACGGCGACCGGAATGAGGGCGCGGTAGCGGTCGGCGTCGGCGACCGGGCCGGGGTTCGACGAGCCGGGCTTGAGTGCGGTGTCGGCGGTGAGGAAGCTGAGGTCTTCCAGCGTCTCCACCATGCAGAAATCCGGGTTATTCGGGTTGGGGAACGTCGCGGTGGAGAACACCCGCGAAATCAGTTGCCCGCGTTTGTTGGTCAGTGTTCCCATCAACAGCACGGTGGGCGCGTCGACGTCGCCGCGAATGACGAACACCTGGTTGCGGCCAAGCGCGGTTAGCGCCCGGTCACTAGCCCAGTCAAGCACCGGATGCAGCGGGCCGAGGTAGTGGGCTTCAGGCCAGGTGGTGTTGTCGACGCCCTTGCCTTGTCGCGCGACCCGCAGTTGGGCCTCCCCCACCGCTGGGTTGGTGGCGAGCTTGAGCCGTTCGAACACGCGGCCGTGCTGCAGATAGTTCTGCGGCAACTGAACGAGTCGCTGCCGCAGGTCTTTCGGCGGGGTGAGTTCGGCAATGCCGTGCGCCTTGTTGACCGTCCAGCCGACACCGTTGTGCTCCGGTGACGCGTGCGGAACGTCGTGAAACGCGGCGTGCAGGGCCTCGTCGAGGAAGGTGAGGTCGTCGGCGTAGAGACTCTGCCGCGCAGACGCGGGCAGCACCGGTGGGGTGTCGTCGTTCGCATCGAACAGAGCGAACAGTGCGTCCAGGTCGTCGCCGTCGGCGACCTCATCGGCGGTGCGGACCGCTGTACCCAGATCCATTCCCTTGGCGAGCACGTCGCGGATGGCGTTCTCCTCCTCGGAGACGCTGTGCTTACCCATCAGCGAGGCAACGTCACCGAGGGTCGAGTGTGCCTGGTTCTCGCGTTCCAATAGTTTGGAGAGCACGCGCAGGTCACCGGAGAACTCGGGATCGGTCGGTTCCAGGATGAGCGAGGAGATGACCGGTGGGTGCTTCTGTCCGTAGCGGTCGATGCGGCCATTGCGCTGCTCGATCCGGATCAGGCTCCACGGGATGTCGTAGTGGATGAGGTGGTGGCACTGGGCGTGCAGGTTCACGCCTTCGGAGGCGACGTCACCGGTGACCAGGACCCGGATCGGGGAGGTCTCCAGTTTGAAGCTGTCTACGATCTCCTGCTGCTCCTTGTCGCACAGCCCACCGTGCAGCATGGCGATGTTGTCGGCGTTCAGGCCGGTGGCCTTCGGCAGGTGGTCACGCAGCCAGGTCAAGGTGGCGACACGTTCGGCGAACACCACCGCCCTGATCGAACTATTTTGTCCGACACCGATTTCCGTGAGCCGCTGCACGAGGGCGGCGAACTTGCCGGCCGTCTCGTCGAGGGCCTTGGCGTTGAGGTCGCCGAGTGTTTTCAGCGCTTGAAGTTCGGCGCGCTGCTCGCGGTCGGCGTCGTCAAGTTTGTTGCGGCGCTGCTTGATCGACTCGGCCAGTGCCGCCGGCGAGGATAGGTAGGCCTTGGCGAGCGTCCACGGGAATAGCGCCTTGGTGTCCCCGGAGTACGGCGAACTGCCAGTCTGTGGGTGCAGCCAGGTCTGGGACAGTTCCGCGGCCACCGCGTCCTCGGCGGGTGAGGGCGTGACCAGGCGGTGGACCGGCTCGGCGCGTTCAGCCCAGTCGCCGCCGACCTCGACCGCGACGTCGGGGCTGTGCCGGTGTCGGCGGATGAGCAGCGATTCCACGTCCTGTTTGGTGAACGTGCCGTCCGGCTTGACCACGGTCGGGTCCAGCAGACGCAGCAGTTCCGCGAAAGATTCCTCGCGGCCGTTGTGCGGGGTGGCCGACGCCAGGATCAGCGCCTCGGTGTTGGGAGCGAGCACGCGGGCCAGCTCGTTGTTCTGGGTGCCCGTGTTGGTGAGGTTGTGCGATTCGTCGATGACGACCGCGTCCCACTGCTGGCGCTCCAGGTGGGCCTTGTAGCGCGGGCTCTTCAGGGTGTCGATCGAGATGATGGCCCGCTTGAAGTAAGTGAACGGGTTGCGGGTGGCGGGCAGCTTCTGGCGGACCTTCTGGATGCCGGCCGAGTCCAAGCGGACGAACGGCAACGCGAAACGGCACCACAGTTCGTGCTGCATCTGCTCGAGGACGTGCTTGGGGGTGACGACGAGGATGCGCTCGCCGCGACCGCGTCGCACCAACTCCGAGAGGATCATCCCGATCTCGATAGTCTTGCCCAGACCCACGGCGTCGGCGATCAGAATGCGGGGCCGGATGTGCTGCGGGTCGAGCGCCTTGGTGACCGCGGCCCGCTGATAGGCCAGCGCGTCCGCGAGCATGTGCGTCGAGACTGTCAGCGTCTGATCGCCATAGGGCACGGGCGTCTTGCGCAGCAGTGCTTCCAGCCAGAGCCGGGAGTCCCGATAGCCCGAGGAACCGTCGGCGACCACCTTTGCTGCTCTAGGGTCCTGGACCTCGATGGTGTCGAGACTCGAATAGAAGGCGGCCGTCGTCTCGGCCACGAGTTCGGACAGGCCGCGCACCCGGACGAGCCAGCCGTCGGCGCCCTGCTCGGCGGAGGTGACAAGCCACTCTTCGTCGCGGACGACGACCACTGATCCCGGTGCGACGTTGAGATCCGTCGTTTGCGCAGAAATGCCCCAGCCCTCCCCGAGTTTGCTTCGAGTGACCAAGTTAGCGCGCCTAGCCGACAGGTGGGTATCACTCGGCCGCTAGTTGTGTCGGAAAGGTCTGCCAACGGCAGCCATGCTTACGCGGGTGTCGGCAACCCGGAAACCAGCTTGCCCGCATCGACGTCCAAACCTTCAGCGATCTTGACGATCGTCTCCAGCCGCAGGCTGCGCTGACCGCGTTCGACCTTCCCAAGCTGCGTCCAGTGAATGCCGCACCGCGCGGCGGCAGCTTCCTGGCTGAGCCCGAGTTCGAGCCGGCGGGCCCGCACGCGCTCGCCGAATGCTCGCGTGGTCGCGTTTAACGGTGGGGTGGCCGGCACGGCTCCCAAGCACATACGTCCCAGGCGAAACAGGCCAGAGCGTATCGCCCCCATGCGGAACGTGCCTATACTCTGTCCTACTACACCCGACCGGGAAGGCGGACAGAGTGCTGGACGACCCCGACGAGGCAGTTTCACCAGACGAGGACGAAGACGCCGCCACTCTCGCCGATCTGGACTACCCGGCATCGCAGCGTCCCGAGTTCGCGACCGGCCGGGCCTATCAGATCCTCGACGAAGTAGCGCTGCGCATCCTCGAGATTCGCCTGGCGCTCATGGTGGTGACCGAAGAAGTTTCGCTTCGCCTGGACGATTTCTACCCACGCCTCACTGCCCTCGAATTGCTTGCCGATCAAGCCGTAGGTGCCGCAGGGCTGCTGCTCTTGAGCGCGGAACTCGACGATGCCTGGGGTTCACAGCCGTCCCGCCCTCAGGCCGTCTACGCCCGCCACAAGGCGGCGGTCAGCCGCGGGGCGCCACGTGCTTTCCCACCCGCGTCCTCACTGTGGCATTTCAACACCGTGCTCAAGGCGGTCGGGGAGCCCGCGATCGGCCCGGATTTCAGAGCCCGGCCGCAATGCCCGGCAACGATTCGCGACGGATCTCGGCAGTGCAGCAACGGCGTCCTCTACCTCGGCGGCAACGCGTTCGCCTCGGGTTGTTTCTCACATGCCACCGAAGCTGAACGCGACCGCTACCGGCAACACCAGGACGACCGGACCGAGGCCAACGTCGAGGCGGGCCAGCTGCAGCATCTGGCTCTCACCGGCCTGGGACGGAAGATCACCAGGGACTGGCTACGGCGCCGGCACGAACCGGGCTCGCTGTACCAGCTCATCAACCAACCCGACGGGCCCTTTCACCCCGAGTAGTGGACCGGGGGCGCATGGAACCAGGACCCATCCGCAGACAGCGCTGCCGTCATTGATGACGGCATTCACGTGCCACAGGATCGACGACGCGACGGCGAGTTCGCCACGGCGCGGGCGGCGCAGATCTTTCGATGAGATCGGCCTACGTCTGCTCGGTATGCGGCTGGCGCTCGATGCAGCGACTAAGGAGGCCACGCGGCGGCTCGACGATTTCTACCCGCATCTGGAGGCCCTGGACGCGTCGCCCCCGACGCCGTGGTGCCGCCGGGTTGCTACCTGATCAACGAACCTGCACCCGACGACCTCTCCTGAACTCCGTCCCCGTCAGTTCGCCCAAACCCGACCCCGCGTCGCGCACAAAAAACGCGCCCAATGCGCCCCTCCGGTTATCTGTAACTACTGCCCACCTGCAGCTTCCCAAAACCAGTCACACCTCTTGCACTAAGGTCACGAAACGGTAACGGCCATTTTCGTCCGTACGTAATTAAGCTGCACTCATGGCCGCCGAAAAGTGCCCCAGATGTGGTGACGATCTACCCACTCCGCCGCCGTATGGGCGGCGCGGCCGACCTCCTCGCTGGTGCTCACAACAGTGCCGCCGAGCCGCCTACGAGGAGCGTCGCGCGGCGGCCAACGGTGCGATCGCGGTGCGCATAGAAGTCGTCGAGAAACCCGTCGACAGGGTCGTCGAACGCGTGCGGGTGAAGGTCATAGAGCAGCGGGTCACACCCGCCAAGGCAGCCCGGATCGTCCTTGAGTCGCCGACTGCCTGCCGAACCGTCCTTGCGGGCCTCACCAACGAAGTCAACTCAGTTGACTTCGACTCCAAGGCGCACACCGCCACGATCAAAGCCGCTGAAGAGCTACTTCGAGCTCTGCGGCGCCGACGCCATCTCTACCTTTAGCCGGCCAGCTGGATGTAGAGCTCCCCCTACCCGCCGCACGTCATCCGAAAAGTGAGAACTGATCGCCTGCGGTCACGTTGGGGTTCTTGGGTTTCCGAGCCTGCCGCTGGACTGGCTTGGACGTTTCGCCGGGATCACAACGCGGCGCCGACCCTGGTTGACGTGGGAGAACGCGGCGGCTGTCGATGTAGTCCCGGATGTCGTCCTCGGCCATGCGCCATTGCCGTCCGATCTTGTACCCGGACACCAGACCTGCCCGGAATTCGTCGGCCAGCGAGCGCGCGGTCACCCCGCCGATGCGTTGGGCAGCCTCCGCCAGGCTGTACGTCAGCGGCTCCGGCGACGGCGAGCTCCCTGGTGCAGGGATCTCCGGGCCTTGCGTCTGATCGCACTGGCATGTGCAGCGCGACAGCAATTTCCGTGCCATACGACGAACGCTAAGCCCACACTGACCCTCGTTCGACAGCCAAACCGAATCGGTTCTGGACGGTTCGACGACGCTCGTCACGGCGCTTTGCGGTGCGCCGCAGTTCCGCTCGTGCCGTTTCGCTACATTTCGGTACATTTCGACACCTACGGCTTCCTGTTGACCCGCTTCGACTCGTCCCGTAACCAACTGTGCTGCAGCGGTATTCAAATTTTCCAGCGCCACAGCGCTGGAAATGAGTGACTTGAAAAGTCTTAGGAAATTGATTCGTCTTGGCTGCTGCAATGTCGGTGAGACGCCCTTTACCGTCTGCACATGGACGACATCGTCGCGGCGCGAACCACACTCCTATCGCACAGCTGCGACACCGCAATGCCACGAATTGCGGTGCGGCTGTCAGCGCTCCGGTCGCATCATCGCTCGCTCCCGCACGCTCGCTGCTGGCTGATGTCGAGAGGAGGTGAACCACGGTGAAGGACGATCTGTTCGACAGCCTGCCGCTGCTGTTGTCGGTGCCCCAGGCGGCGAAGATCCTGGGGATCAGCCGGGCCGCCGGCTACCGACTGGCCAAGTCCGGCGACCTACCGACCCGCCGACTCGGCGGTCGGGTGTATGTCGTGACTGAGTCACTTCGCGAGCTCGGCGCCGCGTGAAAGGCTCGGTCTTCCAACGCGGACCGAAGTGGTACTACAAGTTCCGCGCACCCGAACGTGACATGTCCACGGGCCGATACCCGTGGGTCACCAAGGGCGGCTTCCGCACCGAGAAGGAGGCGTGGAAGGCCTGCCGCGACGCCATGCGCGACGCCGACGAGGGCCGCGTCGTGCGCCCGACCGCCCGCACCTTCGCGCAGTTCTTCGACGAATGGTTCGCCGGCGTGCAGCCGACCCTCGATGCCACCACATGGCAAAGCTGGAAGGACTACGCCAGGCTGTACGTGGTGCCCCGGATCGGCGGCAAACGCCTCCAACAGCTCAACGAACCCGACCTCCTGAACCTCTACGGTCAGCTGCTCGCCGAGGGACGCATCAAACCGGACCGCGACAGCATCATGTATGTCAGCGGTCACGTTTTTCCTCAGGTTTGAGGGGTTTTCCGTCACGTAATTCCTCACCGGCTGTCACGTAATTCCCCACCCTGGGGTGTGTCTGGCCGGGGTTGGGGGTGCTGCTCAGGTTCGCTCCGTTCAGGTGCCCCGCCGCGGGGCCTGGAAGGGGCTGTAGTGGCGAGGAGATCGTGGAACGTGACCGATTTTGTGGAGATGTTCCGGCATTGGCATGCCGGGCGCTCGCAGGTGCAGATTCATCAGGCGTTGGGCATCGACCGAAAGACCATCCGCAAGTATTTGGCGCCAGCGGTGGCGCAGGGACTGTGCCCGGCGCCGGCGGAGGCGTTCGACGAGGCGCTGTGGCGGCAGCGGATCGCGGGGTGGTTCCCGGAGTTGGTCGATCCGTGTGCTCGGGCGCTGACCTGGGATCGTATCGACGGTCACCGGGAGTGGATCGATGAGCAGCTCAAGGTGCCGGTGACGGTGGCCACGATCGCTCAACGGCTTCGGGATGACCACGGTGCCGACGTGTCGGAGTCGACGGTGCGGCGTTATATCGCAACGACTTTCGCCGATCGCGGGCTGGAGGACAAGGCGACGGTGCCGCGCGGTGCGGTCGATCCGGGCAGTGAAGCGCAGATCGATTACGGCCGGATGGGCATGTGGACCGATCCTGACACCGGCAAGCGTGTGGCGGTGTGGATGTTCGCGATGATCCTGTCGTGCTCACGGATGCTGTTCGTCCAACCCGTGCTGCGGATGGATCAGCGGTCTTGGAATGCCTCGCATGTGGCGGCGTTCGAGTTCTTCGGCGGCGTGCCGGCCCGGTTGGTGTGCGACAACCTCAAGACCGGGGTGATCCGCCCGGATCTGTATGACCCGCTGATCAACCTGGCCTACGGCGAACTCGCCGCGTTCTACGGAACGTTGGTCGATCCGGCGCGGGCGAACAAGCCGAAGGACAAGCCGCGGATCGAGCGGCCGATGCCCTACATCCGGGACTCGTTCTTCGCCGGCCGGCAGTTCGGCTCGCTGGCCCAGATGCAGGACGAGGCTCTGCGGTGGGCCACCGAGGTCTACGGGACCCATAAGCACCGCGGGATGGACAACGCGCTGCCTAACGAGGTGTTCGCCGCGGTGGAGCGCGATGCGCTGGCACCGTTGCCGCGCAGGGGGTTTGAGCCGGTCGTCTACACCCTCGGGGTGCTCGGGACCGATTGCCACGTGCGCGCTGGGAAAGCGTTCTACTCCGCGCCGTGGCGGCTGATGGGCCAAAAGCTCACCGTCCGCGCTGCCGGGGACGTGGTGCAGATCTTCCACGACGGCGCGGTGGTGGCCACTCACGTGCTTCACCTGAGTGGCCGTTCGACCAACTTCGAGCACTACCCGCCGCAGAAGGTCGCCCACTGCTTGCGCACCGTCACCTGGTGCCGGACCCAGGCTGAGCAGATCGGGCCCGCGGCGGTGGCGGTCGTCGCGGAGCTCTCGACGGTCAACGCGATTCATCGGTTGCGTTCCATCCAGGGGATTGTCGGGCTGCGGGAGCGTTACGGCGCGGCCCGCCTGGACGCCGCGTGCGCCCGCGCGCTTGCAGTCGGCGATCCGCGGTATCGCACCATCAAGAACATCCTGGCCGCTGGAGCCGAATGCGACGGCCAGGACAGCGCCGAGTCTGCGGTGTTGCCGCCGGCGCTGCTGCGCGGACCGCAAGCCTTCGGCGCCTGACCGAGGGTGCCGCGCACCGCAGCGCGTCTGAAACCCAATCCTGTCACCTGTCAACCACTTTCACACTTTCATTGAACGGATCACTCACTCATGACGATTCACGATCCCAGCCTTCGGGCCGCGTTGAAGAACCTCAAACTCACCGGGATGCTTGACACCCTCGATGCCCGCCTGGCTCAAACCCGCGACGGGAAACTCGGCCACTTGGAGTTCCTGCAGGTGCTCTGCGAAGACGAGATCGCCCGCCGAGAATCGGCTGCTCTGGCCCGGCGGATCCGCCGGGCCCGCTTCGAGCAGCAAAACACCTTCGAGGACTTCGACTTCACCGTCAGCCCGAAACTGCCCGCCGCGATGCTGCGCGACCTGGCCGCGCTGCGTTGGCTCGACGCCGGAGAGTCGGTGATCCTCTACGGGCCCGTCGGAGTCGGCAAAACCCATGTGGCACAGTCACTTGGCCATCAGGTCGCCCGACGTGGAGGAGACATCCGCTTCGTCAAATGCTCACGCATGCTCGCCGACCTCGCCGGCGGGCACGCCGACCGCACCATCGGCCAACGCATGCGCGAATACACCCGGCCCCTGGTGCTCATCGTCGACGACTTCGCCATGCGCGAGCACACCGCCACCCAAAGCGACGACCTCTACGACCTGGTCTCCGACCGAGCCATCGCCGGCAAACCGCTCATCCTGACCAGCAACCGCGCCCCCAAGGACTGGTACCCGCTGTTCCCGAACCCCGTCGTCGCCGAGTCACTGCTCGACCGGCTCATCAACACCAGCCACCAAGTCCTCATGGACGGCCCGTCCTACCGACCCCGCAAACGCCCCGGCACGACCACCGGCTGACAACCCCGACCCGGCCAGCTACCCTCACCCACAGCAGGGCCCGAACCTGAGGAATTACCTGACGGAAACCCCTGGGGAATTACGCGACCGTCGACACATGTATGCGTACTGGGCCAGATGCGTCGCCGAAGGGCAGCCGCCGACACCGCGGGCCGTCGCCGTCGCCTGCGGTACCACAATCCACGCCGCCCGCGCAGCGGTGCGTCGTTACAAGGCAGGCATCGTGCCCAAACGCCAATCCCCTGGCCTGGCGCCCAAGACGGTCCGCAATATCCACACCATGATTCACCGCGCCCTGGCCGACGCCCTCGCGTGGAAGTACATCGCCGACAACCCGGCCTCCCACATCAAACCGCCGAAGAAGCCGCGCTCCCGGCGTCCCGTGTGGAATGCCCAACAGATCCAGACCTTCCTGAAATCCATCCAGACCGATCGGTTCGTGGCACTGTTTCTGCTCGAACTGACCACCGGTGTCCGGCGAGGACAGATCTGCGGCCTCAAATGGTCCGACGTCGACCTCGACGCTGCGCTGATCACCGTGCACGACAACCGCGTCGTCGTCGCCGGACGTGCCGTCAACAAGGCCGGCGGCAAGACCGTCAACGCCGACCAGACGATCGCGATCGACCGCGCGACGGTGGCCGCGCTGCGCCAGTGGCGTGATTTGCAGGACAAGGAGCGAGAGTTCTTTGGCCGCGACTACAAGTCCGGCGATTACGTCTTCACCTACGAAGACGGCCGACCCCCGCACCCCGACAGCATCCGCCAACGCTTCGACCGACTCGCCATCGCAGCCAGCCTGCCGCGCATCACGTTTCACGATCTGCGGCACTCCTATGCCACCGTCGCCCTCAAGGCCGGGATCAACCCGAAGGTGGTCAGTGAGCGGATCGGGCACGCTGATGTCGGTTACTTCTTGCAGACCTATGCGCACGTGTCACTCGATGACGACCGGGAGGCTGCCGAGAAGGCAGCGGGGTTTGTGCTTGGGGATGCGTGGCTATCTGGTACAGCCGACACTTAGCCGGCTACCTCCGCGCAACAGCCATCCGCGCCTCTGCCCTTGGTACCGGCGGCCTTTCACACACCGCTGCGGGAAACCCCACCACGCCAAGGGGCTTACCCGCAACGCGGGCATGTAACCCCCATAGGCTCCACTTTCAACCGGGTAAGGTACGGCCATGTCAAACTCGCTCGCCCTCAACATCTTCGTCGCCTCCCCGGGAGATTTGTCAACTGAGCGAGCAATTGTCTCCGCATGTATCGATGAACACAACGCACGCCAGAATCCCGATGGAGTTCGCTTCGCGATGGTCGGTTGGGAGACCGTTCGCGGAACAGCGAGGCGACCCCAAGAAGCCATTAACGAGCTGATTGCTGAATCCCACTTCCTGATTGCGCTATTTAAGGAACATTGGGGAAGTAACCCTGGGAGTCCGTGGGGTTTCACATCGGGAACCGAAGAAGAACTGTTCACCGGACTACTCGCCTTAGGTCAGCCCGAGCATCCGATGCGCGATATTTGGGTCGCATTCATCTCCACTACCTCACCCGCAGCGCAGATCGAAAACTTGCAGACTCAGATGAAGAGCAATCATTCATTGATGTACGAAGCGGTATCCGACTCGCGCGACTTGAAGACCAAGCTCACCGACCGTCTTGCGGGCTGGGCATCGGCGACCCAAGAGAAGGTTGCTCGACATATCGACCTTCTCCCCTCGTCCGGTAAAGACCTCCTCCGCGCTGCCTCGCTGGGTCGCGACGGAGCGAAGCTGGTTCAACTAGGGCATCCAGAGGCGGGTGGGCAGAAACTGAAAGAGTCTGCCGCATTGGGAGGGCCGCCGGAACAACTCGCGTACGCGAAATACCTTGAACGTCGCGGTGAATTGAATGCTGCACAAGAGATAATACAGAGTTCCATTAACTATTTCACCACCGGGCCTGGTTTATTGAATTCGCCGTCGGCCGCCGACGCATTTTCTGCCGACGCTCGAATATTGCGCCGCCGAGGCAAAGCGGAGGATGCAATCGGGCGGCTACAACAAGCACTTACGTTAGTAACTGGTGAAGATTCTGCTTCAATTGTCGTGTCGTGCAGAATTCTGGACGACCTTGGCCTCGCGTTCCAAGATGTGAAGGACTTCGATGCAGCACGAGACAGCTTTGAACGCTCACTCGAACGGCGCAGGGTGCGCGAGGACGTGGTGGATGTATGCCAGTCTTTGGTGAATCTGGCACGAGTTGAGGGCCGAATGGGGAACGTCGATTCCGCTAGCAAGCACGCAGAAGAAGCCCTTGCGGGATTGAGGGAAGTCCCACCAACCACACTCCATGCCAACGCGGAAGTGCTCTACGCTCAACTTCGACTTCGGCGGGGACAGGCGATACTGGCCATAGAAAATACAGAGCGAGCCATCGCAATAAACCGGCAGATAGGAAATCGCCACGGCGAAGCAATTGCCTTATTGCTTTCAGCGCAATGCCATAGGTCCGCGGGGAATTTAGCTTGCGCAAAGCAATCTGCGCAGGAATGTCTCGAATTAAATATATCCATGGGTGATGAATACGGACAGCGGCGTGCAAACTGGTTATTAAACCAGTTAGAATCGTCCGCATAGCGGAACCATTTGATTAGACTAGGTGTCCGTCTTGATCGATCTGGATAACCCTCAGTTCAGGCCATGTGACCGCCGTCAATAGACCCCCATCCGACCCGCAACCAGTATCTATTCTGGCAGAGTTGGAATCTATGCATGGCTCTCGGCCCACGTATGCATGTGCCGATACTTGAAACCTATGACTTCCATCTTCTTTGGGCACGTGAGATGCCAATACATTCTTATTTTCAAACTCTTCCGGCATACCACGAAGGAGATCGATGTGTTCGACTGGAAGTCGGGAACGGAATTCCGTCATTACATCTGGCGATACCTTTGACCCCACGTAGGATCGGATTGTACTAGCGCCTCCAATCTTGAGAAAATGTGCCAGATCTCCAGTATCCAATGCTTTCAATAAAACCTCTTCGTGGTTGCCCCTCAACAAAACAAGTGGCTTAGACTTTGCACTTTCACACAGCAGCCGAAGCACCCCTGCAGAATCTTCACCTCTATCGATATAGTCACCTAGGAATACAATTCTATCGAGATTGACTTTCTCAAGTTCATACAAAATTCCACGTAATGCAGGTAGGTTTCCATGGATGTCACCCACAAAAGCCAGACGTTCTGGAGTCATAACAGTATCTTGTCCACTTCAGCGTAGTCGCCATCAGCGCCAACTAAGCCGAGCGCCATGAATCCAATTGATAGCACATCTCCACCACTACCCCATTCGTTCACAATTAGAGCTTCCAGCGAACCGTGAGGATTCGACTTCAGCGGGCCAATAACGCGCTCAAGTCGCATAAGACATTCGTTTAGATCCTCAATACTGGGATCACCAACCTGCCGAGACGCCAAAAGGTTTACTAACGAAGGATCGCGGTGGCGAGTTGCGATCTCGCGAACCGAAAAACATGGTTCTCCATCGGCAATAGCTTGGGCATATAGGCCGCTTCTGAGTAGGTAGCGAGCTTCTCGCAACAGTCCCGCAAGATATTTCGGAAGGTCCGAATTCAATGCGCCGAATACCGCGGACATCTCGCGAACTCGAGTCAGAAGCCGTTCAGTATCAACATCTCCGAGTCCCGAGACGAGCTCTCTAAGCTGCCCTGTTGGGTCCCAGACAATCTTGGAGTCACGGAGCAAATGCGCGCCGAAAAGCGTCCCCACACCGGACTTCAACTGTTCCACCGTGTAGAAGCTGACGTTCGCCATACCTGAGTAGACGCTTGGCGCGAGGCGCGCAGAGAGCGCAAGCAGGTCCAAATCGCTACCAGCAACCGCGTCTCCTCGGGCCTGGCTCCCGTACACCAGCAAGCCCATGACGCTATCCGCCAACGGTGGAAGATCGTCGGCTACATCACGAGAAATACCCAGCCCTACGAGCGCTTCCACGATGGATTCCCGTTCCACGATCTCCTCTGCAAGGACTGTCTGTGCCTTTTTCTGTTCTCCGACCCACTGCGGTCACGATGTGGCCGCAGCCCACTTCAATCCTATTCGCTAGCCTAGCTAATGTTCCCGAACGTGTCTCCAAAGCTAATGAACACGGCTCCCGGAGTTGCCTCCGGGAGCCGTTTTCCCGGTAGCGGAGACAGAATTCAAGCCTCGACCTCTGGTTACTGGCCGGTTGCGGTCTTGCACACTCTACCTACATCGCTAATGTGCAGGTCAGCTGGGATCTGGCGTCTCGCAAGTCACACCGTGTCGAGGCGGTCGTCCGTGTTCCGCACGGTTTCGTTCACAAATCCGTTCACATTGATCACGTCGCCCAAACCTGTAGTGGCGAAGCTTCGCCAAGCTGCCGAGATGCTCACCCGAGGCGATGCCCACTCGGACCAGTGCTATGCCGTCTGCAGTCAGGCTGGCAAACCGTACCACCCTTCGCTGTGGCAGTCTCAGCCATCCGCGGTCTCGACGTGCCGCAGATACGGCTTCACGATACGCGGCGTACCTGCGGCCAACCTTATTCATCTCCAGGGGCGTACCCATCTCGCTCGTCACGGCCCGGCTCGGCAATGCCGACTTTCCATCCACACTTCGCACCCAAATTCCCGCGCAACCAGAGGCCTCGAATCGCAGCGCGCAGCCTTGACCCGCCAGCCGGCAACTCCGGTAGCTGACGCATTGCCGCCCTAGGAGCACAGACGTGCATTCCATGTACGCCGGGTCTGCTGCACGGATAGGTGACATTTGAGTTGGCTTGCCCGTGACGGGTGGGCTGGAAGGATGTCCTTGTGCCCAGGCCTTACCCCCGTGAGTTCCGCGACGATGTCGTACGGGTCGCCCGCAACCGCGAAGACGGTGTGACGATCGAGCAGATCGCCACTGATTTCGGAGTGCATCCGATGACGCTGCACAAGTGGATGCGCCAAGCCGACATCGATGAGGGCGCCAAGCCCGGAAGAAGCACCGGCGATGCCGGTGAGCTGCGGGAAGCGCGACGTCGGATCAAGCTGCTCGAGCAGGAGAACGAAGTCCTGCGCCGGGCTGCGGCCTACCTGTCGCAGGCCAATCTGCCGGGAAAAGGCTCTACCCGCTCGTGAAAGAGCTCGCCTCCGACGGGATCCCCGTCGCGGTGACGTGCCGGGTACTCAAGCTCGCCCGCCAGCCCTACTACCGCTGGCTGGCCCAGCCTGTCACCGACGCCGAACTGGCCGAGGCCTACCGCGCCAACGCCCTGTTCGATGCCCACCGCGAAGACCCAGAGTTCGGCTACCGCTACCTCGTGGAGGAAGCCGCAGAGGCCGGCGAACCGATGGCCGAGCGCACCGCCTGGCGGATCTGCTCGCAGAATCGGTTGTGGAGCGTGTTCGGCAAGAAGCGCGGCAAGAACGGCACGGTCGGTCCGCCCGTCCACGACGATCTCGTTGAACGCGACTTCACCGCGGATGCACCAAATCAGTTGTGGCTCAGCGATATCACCGAACACCGTACTGGCGAGGGAAAGCTCTACCTGTGCGCGATCAAAGACGCGTTCTCCAACCGGATCGTCGGCTACAGCATCGACTCGCGGATGAAGTCCCGGTTGGCCACACAGGCACTGCACAGTGCGGTGGTACGGCGCGGCGAAGTGGCCGGATGCATACTCCACAGCGACCGCGGATCTCAGTTCAGGTCAAGGAGATTCGTGCATGCGTTGAGCCGTTACGAGATGGTCGGATCGATGGGACGTGTCGGGGCAGCCGGTGACAACGCCGCCATGGAGAGCTTCTTCAGCTTGCTGCAGAAGAACGTGCTCGACCGCCGCCGCTGGGACACCCGCGAGCAGCTGCGCATCGCCATCGTCACCTGGATCGAACGCACCTACCACCGCCGCCGACGCCAGAGCGGACTCGGCCGGTTGACCCCGATCGAATTCGAAGCCATCATGACCACACCGGCCAGTCAGGTCGCGTGACCGAAACTGTCACCTGATCGTGCAGCAGACCCCTTTTGGACATGGTCGAAGGCCGCTCCAAAGCGGTGTTCAAGACCTGGCTGGCTGAACGGGACGCAGACTGGCGCGAGCGCGTCGATGTCGTGGCGATGGACGGGTTCACCGGCTACAAGACCGCCGCCGCCGAAGAGATCCCCCAAGCCGTCGCTGTCATGGACCCGTTCCACGTGGCGCGGCTGGCGGGCAACGCAGTCGATGAGTGCCGCCGCCGGATCCAACTGGCCACCTGCGGACACCGGGGCCGAAAGAGCGACCCGCTCTACCAAGCCAGGCGCACCTTGCTCACCGGCTCCGATCTGCTCACCGACAAGCAGACCAACCGCCTCGACGCGCTGTTTGCCGATGACCGGCACGTTCAGGTGCAGACGACCTGGGCGATCTACCAGGAAGTCATCGCCGCCTACCGCCACCCCGACCGCGTGGCGGGCCGCAAGAGGATGGCCGCGCTGATCAGCATGCTCAGCGCCGGGGTGCCCACCGTGCTGGCCGAAGCCGTCACCCTCGGCCGGACGCTGAAGAGCCGCGCCGCCGATGTCCTGGCCTACTTCGACCGGCCCGGCACCTCCAACGGACCCACCGAAGCGATCAACGGACGACTGGAACACCTACGCGGCTCAGCCCTGGGCTTCCGCAACCTCACCAACTACATCGCCCGCGCCCTGCTGGAGGCCGGCGGATTCAGACCACGACTACACCCTGGATTGTGAAGAGCCTGGAAACCGGCGAGTACACCTATGTGGTGCGTCCACGTTCCTTTCTGATCGTCGGCTCCCTCGATCAGCTGCGAGGTCCGGGAGGGATTCAGAAGGAAAAGTACGAATCTTTCGAGCTTTATCGTCGAAATCTGTACGAGCCCGAGATCGTCACCTTTGATGAGCTGCTGGCTCGGGCCGAATGGCAATGCACGTTGCTGGAGACCTAACCGTTCAGACGCGGGGTGCGGGGCTTGATGTAGCGGTGGCCGACTCCTTTGTCGAGGACGTGGTAATGGAAGGCGGACTGGAATTCGGCGCCGTTGTCGGTCTGGATGATCTTGCCGACCACGTCGGCATGGGTGGCGTTGGGGCTGTGGCGCGGGCGACGGGACAGGTCCCGTAACCCCTCGACGCCCTGCTCGCGGTAGCGGCGCAACCAGGTGTAGTAGGTCGGCCGACTGATCCCGTAGTAGCGGCACGTCATCGCGACGTTGCCCGTGACTTCCTCGGCGTGCTGGATGATCGCCAACCGGCGACGGACCTCACGTGGCAGCAGCGGTTCGCTCATGCAGGGTCTCCTACTGATCAGAGACCCGAACTGTCAACGATGTCCGTCAGTTTTAGACAGTCTTAGGACTCATTAGCCACGCTAATGTTCCCAAACATGTTCCCAACCCCATAGAAAATGGCCCCCAGGCTGGTGCCTGAGGGCCATTTTCGCTGGTAGCGGGGACAGGATTCGAACCTGCGACCTCTGGGTTATGAGCCCAGCGAGCTACCGAGCTGCTCCACCCCGCGTCGGTGAACACAACGTTACCGGGCAGTCGCGAAGGCTCCAAATCGGCTGTTCAGAACACATATCGAGCCACCTGGCCGGCGCGCAGCACACCGTCGGGGTCATACCGCTCGGCCAGCGCCGCCAGCTGATACAGCGTGTCATCGTCGTAGCAGCGAGCCAACCGCGAAGGGTCAGAAGCCGGGGCGAAGTTCGGCAGCTGCCGGCCCGTCGACCACGGCCCCAGCGCCTGCAGGACCGCGGCCGCGTGCCCGCGCACCTGCTCGGCGAGCTCCGGGACGGGAATGCCGATGGTGGTCACTGCGAAGGCGGCGTCACGGTGGCAGAACGCGCTGCGTTGCCGCGGCCAGCGCGCGTACGCGCCGCCGAGCTGGCGGACCTCCACCAAGGCCTGCAGGGATCCGGCCCGGGGCCCGGCCAGCCGCAACAACTCGCAGACCGCTTCTTCCGGCAGGCCGGAGAGCAGCGCATGGTCCTCGTACACCGGCATCGGGTGCGGCGGGTCGGCGTGCACCGCGCCGATCGCTGCGTACGGCAGCACTTCGACGGCGTCCAGTAGCGCCGGCGCGACGGCCCGAATCGGGGTCAGCAGGTCCAGCGCCTCGCCGCGGTCCCCCACCGCGGCGAACCGCACCGCGATCACGAAGCGCCCAGCGAGTGCCGGCGGGGCCTCGGGCGCGTCCGGGGCCTGCAGGAGCGCAACCGAGGTGCTGACCGACTCCGGCAGTCCGGGGCACCACTGGGACCATGCGCGCAGTACGTTTTCGGCGTAGTCGCCGTCGAAGTAGATTGCCCCGCCGTAGAATTCGGGCAGTTCCGGCAGGTCGATCTCGACGGCGGTGACGATGCCGAGCGTGGCCTTGCCGCCGCGCAATCCCCAGAACAGATCCCCGTGCCGCTCGGGCGACACCTGCAGAATCTCCCCCGTTCCGGTCACCACCTCGAAGGACCGCACGTGGTCCGAGGACAGTCCGAAGGTCCGCACCAACGGCCCGATCCCGCCGCCGGTCAGGAAGCCGACCACCCCCACCGACGGGGCGGAGCCGCACAGTGGCGCCAGGCCGTGCGGGGTGGCCGCGTCCAGCACGTGCTGCCAGCTGGCTCCGGCGCCGACCCGGGCGGTGCGCCCGAGGACGTCGACGGCGACGTCGGTCATGTCGCCGGTGTGCACCAGGATGCTCTCCGGTCCCACCGGTAGCGCGCCGTGCCCGGTCGCGGCGACGGCGACGGTGGCGCCGACCGCGCCCGCGTGCCGGACGGTCGCGGCCACGTCGGAGGCGCTGCGCGGGAAGACCACCATCCGCGGCGCCACCTCGACGGCGGTGTTCCACGGCGAGCAGCGCAGGTAATCGGGGTCCTCGGGCAGCGCGACAACGCCCTCGATGAGCGAGCCCAGGTCTTCGTCGGCGGTGACAGTCATGCCGGTACCGTCGCGCAAGCGTCTTGGCGGGGATTTGGCGCGCAGGTGGGACCGCCCGCACCAAGGAAAATCCAAGTCAGCGGCGGGCGGCGGCGGCCACCCCACGCATCCCAATCCGCTCCGCCTCGTCTGCCAGGGCGTCGTCGCGGGCCGAGGGGTCGAGCTCCAGCGCGAACAGCCGGCAGCGCAGCACCGACGGCACGCCACCGCTGCGCTGCGCGATGTCGCGGGCCAGTTCCAGATCCCGCCGAGCGCCGTCACGATCACCGACCAGCAGGCGCAGCCGCGCGGTCGCCAGCGCGACCGGGCCCACCACGCCGACCTGGCCGATCACCGCGATCTCCTGGCGGTGATCGGCCAACTGGGACAACAGTTTCCCGGCGTGGTCGGTGAGGCCGAACTCGGCGCACAGGTGCGCGAGCAACACCGCCTGTCCCAACGAGCTCCAGAACTGCAGGTCATCGGGTGCGCTGGCCATCAGTGATTCGGCCTCGTCGCGGGTGTCGCACAGCGCCGAGCGCACCACCGCGACCATGCCCTCTCCGCCGTCGTCGAGGTACTCCTCGAACAGGATCTCCTCGCCGGCGAGGTCGCCTTCGTCGCGCAGCAGGCAGGCCAGCGCGATCAGGGCGCTGCCCGCGCCGTACAGTTCGGTCTCGCCGTGCACGGCGATGGCGATCCGGTGGTGGCGTCTGGCCTCGGCGAGGTCTCCGGACCACACCGCCAGCACCGCCTCCAGCCAGCGCAGTTGCACCCGCAGCACCGGCAGTCGGAGCTGATCGCTGCCGCTGATCGCGGCGCGCAGATGCACCCGGGTGCCGTCCAGGTCGGCCAGGTTGAACGTCGCCATGGTGGCCACCGAATGCGCGGTGACGGTGTCTTCCTGCCTACGGTCGTGCGGTAGGGCGATCAGCTGCTCGGCCCAGTCCAGCGTCTGCCTGCTGTAGACCGCCACGCCAGAGTAGGTCAGCAGCCGGCCCAGCAGGACGGCCGCGACCGCGTCGGGGTCACCGGAGGCGGTGGCGAGCGCGTCGGCGCGGCCCAGCAACCCCGCGACCACGGCGGGATCGGGGTGGTAGCAGTTGCCGACCGCCAACGCGGCGTCCACCTGAGCTCCGGCCGACGGATCGTCGGCGGTGAGATCGACTGCCCGGCAGAGGAGTTCGAGAAGCTCGCTGGGGTCACCTCCCGGCGCGATCCACGGCCAGCCGCCGCTGACGCGCAGCAGTTCGGCGGCGATGCGGCCCGCGGTGGCCCGCCGGCCAGAACGCAGCGCCTCCTGCAGCGCGCCCGCGGCGGTGTCGAGCACGGTCTGGCCGCGGCCGGCGCGGGCCAGCGCCTGCAGCAGCGCCACGGTCAGCGAGTCACGCTCGGCGGGGCTGCGCTGATCATCCGGGAGCAGTCCGTAGGCCTGCAGCGCGTTCTCCCACCACCGGGCTGCGGTTTCCGAACTCCATTGCGCGGCAGCATGTTCGGCTGCCTCTCGGCAGGCGGCGACCACATCGAGCGGCGCGGCCAGCGGCTGCGCGTCGACCAGATGCTGCGCGCGACGCCCCGCGTTCTCCGGGGCGCCGGAGAGCAGTTCGGCGATCTTCAGGTGCAGCCGCCGGCGGCGCAGCGCCGGCATCCCGGCCAGCAGGTGCTCACGCAGCAGTCCGTGCGCGAATTCGTAAGCGCCGCAATCGTGGGCGGTCACCAGGATCCGGGCGTCGGCGGCCTCGTCGAGCAGATCGGCCAGCGCGTCCAGGTCCAGCCCGACGGCCGCCCGCAGCAGCGCGAGCGCCTGGGCGTCGACCCGCTCGCCGATCACCGCCGCGCCGCGCAGCACCTCCAGCAGGTCCGTTTCGAGGCCGGCCAACCGCCGATCCAGCACCGACCGCACAGCCGACGGGATATCGGCGGCCCGATCCGCGCGGGGCAGCCGCGCGTACTCGCCGACGAAGAACGGGTTGCCGCCGGTGCGTTCGGCGAGCACGGTCGCTTCGGCGGGGCTCAGCGGCTCCTCGGCGATCCCGTTGGCCAGTGCGGCGACATCGCCGGCGCCGAGGGCGGGCACCTCGAGGTGACGGCCACGGTCGGTGCGGGCCAAGGTGGTCAACAGTCGCGCGAGTTCCGGAGGGCGGTGGCCGTCGCGCACGGTGATCACCACACCGATCGGTTGCCCGCGCAGCACGCCGGACAGATACGCCAGCGCGCCGAGAGTCGCGGCGTCGGCCCACTGGGCGTCGTCGATCACCAGCAGCCGGGGCCGCTCGTCGGCGAGCAGCAGGTGCAGCCGCTCGTAGACCAGGAAGCGGGCGGTGTCGGGGTCGGTGTCGGCGGGGACGGCGAGCACCTCGTCGGGATCGGAGCCCAGCGCCCGGACCAGCCGGCGCATCTGCCACCACGGCGGCGCGCCGGACTCATCGGGGCAGTCCACCCAGATCACCGGGCACTCCGCACGCGCCGCGGCCTCTTCGGCCAGCCGGGTCTTGCCGATCCCGGGCGGCCCGGTCAGCACCAGCCAACCGGTGTGACCGCCCGCCACCTCGGTGAGAAGGGTTGTGATGGCCTGTAATTCGCGTCCGCGGCCGACCAGTGCGGCGCCCGCGACCGGATCGCGCTGTCCGGGCGGTTCGGCGACCTCGGCCGGCGCGGGCGCGATGACGTCGGCGGCGCCGGTCCAGGCCGACGGCCGCGGCCACGTCGTCAACTCCGGGGACTGCGCCAAGATCAGGGTCTGCAGGTCCCGCAGCTCGGGGCCGGGGTCGATGCCCAGTTCGGTGTCCAGATGCTGGGCGTAGTCGCGGTAGGCGTCCAACGCCTCGGCGGTGCGCCCGGCCCGGTAGGCGGCCAGCATGTGCAGCCAGCACGCCCGGTCCCGCAGCGGCGCGGACCGGCGCAGCGCCACCGCGTCGGCCAGTGCTTCGGCGGTGCGGCCCAGCGCGAGCAGGGCGGGGATCCGGGTCTCGGCGCATTCGGCGCGCAGCTCTTCGACGCGAAGCGACTCGGCGCTCAGCCAGGGCGCGCCGGCGAACTCCGCCAGCAGTGGGGCCTCGGACAGCGCCAGCGCGGCGTCTGTCTCCTCCAGCGCGGCCGGCCACCGCCCGGATTCTCGGGCGCCCCGGGCGGCCGCGGTGTGCTCAGTGAGCTCGGTCAGGTCGACGCGCGCGCCGTGGGGCAGCGCCAGCCGATAGCCGGGGGCCTGCCGCACGATCGGCGAACCCGGGCCGTCACCGCGCAGGGCCCGGCGCAGGTTGGAGATGTAGGCCTGCAGGCTGGCGGTGGCACTGGACGGGGCGTCGTCGTCCCAGACCGCGTCGATCAGCCGGTCGACCGAGACGACCGCGCCGTCGGCCAGCAGCAACACCGCCAGCACGGCCCGCTGCTTGGGCGGCCCGAGCTCCAGCTGCCGGCCGTCGGCGACGACCTGCAGCGGGCCGAGGAGCTGAAATCGCACCCGCGAAGACTACTGCCCGCCGCGGCGGGCAGCACCTCCTAGTTGGTGTTGTCGTAGCTGTCCATCGCCTCGTTGAGCTTCTGCAGCGCCTCACCGTATTCGGCGAAGTTGCCGGACTGCTGCGCCTGGCGGGCGGCGTCCATCGCCTTGCCGATCTCGTCCAGCGCGGCGGCCTTCTGCGGCGACAGCGTGACCGGCGAGCCGGGCACCGCGACCGGGGCCGGGGTGTTCGCCTGGCCTTCGGTCGGCTCGGTGGCCGGCGGCAGCGCCTCGGTCGGAGCCTCGCCGTTGCTCGGGACCGGCCCGGCCGGCGCGGGGCCGGTGGCCGTCGCTCCGGCCCCACGGCCGAAGATCTGGTCCAGGGCCGCGCGGACCGTCGGGCCGTACCCGACCTCGTCGTTGTAGGACATCGCCACCCGGATCATGCGGGGGTAGCTCGACGCGGCGTCACTGGTGCCCGGGGAGGCGAAGATCGGCGCCACGTACAGCAGGCCGCTCTCCCCCACCGGCAGGGTCAGCAGGTTGCCCCAGCGGATCCGGTTCTGGCCGTCGCGGCCGATCATGCCGAGGTCCTGGCTGATCGCGGTGTCGGTGCTCATCCGGTTGTAGGCGAGCTTGGGGCCGTTGACCTGACCGGGTATCTGCAGCACGGTGATCTTGCCGTAGGTCTCCGGGTCGCTGCTGGCGCTCATGTAGGCCGCCAGGAAGTCACGCCGGATCCGGTTCATCGCGCTGGTCAGCTGGAACGACGCGGTCTTGTTCTCCGCGGCGAGGTTCTGCGCCACGATGTAGTACGGCGGCTGGAAGCTGGAGGCCTGCGGGTTCGGGTCCAGCGGAACGTCCCAGAAGTCCTGCGCGGCAAAAAACTCCACCGGGTTGTCGACGTGGTACTTGGCCAGCAGCGCCCGCTGGACCTTGAACAGGTCCTCCGGGTAGCGGATGTGCTCGGAGAGTTCCTTGCTGATCTCGCTCTTGGGCTTGACGGTGTCGGGGAACACGCTCATCCACGCCTTGAGCACCGGATCGTCCTCGTCCTGCTGGTACAGCGTGACGGTGCCGTCGTAGGCGTCGACGGTGGCCTTCACCGAGTTGCGGATGTAGGACACCTGCTTGTCCGGGATCAGCCGGTTCATCGCCACCTCGGTGGAGTCCACCGTGGTCGACGACAGCGACGTCAGCTCCGAGTACGGGTAGTTGTCCAGCGTGGTGTAGCCGTCGATGATCCAGACGATCCGCTTGTTCACGATCGCCGGGTACGGGCTGGAGTCGGTGGTCAGCCACGGCGCGACCGCCTCGACCCGCTTGGCCGGATCGCGGTTGAACAGCAGCTTGGAGTCCGGCCCGATCACGTTGGAGAACAGGAAGTTCCGCTCGGCGTACTTGGCGGCGAACACCAGCCGGGACATGTAGTTGCCGATCTCCACACCACCGGTGCCGGTGTAGGTGTAGTTCTGGTCGTCGTTGTCGAACTCGCGGTCATCGCCGTTGACGCCGACGATGGCGTAATCGGCGGGGCTGCTGGCGATCACCGGGCCGAAGTACACCCGCGGCTGGTCCAGCGGCGCCGGTCCAGGCGAGATCACCTTGCCGGCCTGTCCGACCACCGAGGCCAGGAACTCCGGGTAGCCGCCGTTCTGGTTCGGGTCATTGGCGGTGCCACGCACGGTGTTCGCCGGGCTGGCGATGAAGCCGTTGCCGTGGGTGTACACCGAGTGCCGGTTGATCCAGTCCCGCTGGTTGTCGATCAGCCGGGACGGGTTGAGCTCGCGGACCGCGACGACGAAGTCACGCAGGTTGCCGTTGTTGTCGGTGTAGCGGTCGATGGCCAGCTGCTCGGGGAAGCTGTAGAAGTTCTTGCCCTGCTGGAACTGGGTGAACGCCGGGCTGACGATGCCGGGGTCCAGCAAGCGGATATTGCTCACGGTGGCCCGGTCGGCGGCTATCTGGCCCGCCGAGGTCGGGGTGTTGCCCTCGTAGTTGCGCACCGTGACGTGCTCGTCGGTCAGACCGTAGGCCTGCCGGGTCGCGGCGATGGATCGGGAGATGTACTCCGATTCCTTCTGCGCGGCATTGGGTTTGACGGAGAACTGCTCGATGACCAGCGGCCAGCCGGCGCCGATGACCACCGAGGACAGCAGCAGCAGCGCCAGGCCGATCGCCGGGATCCGCAGGTCCTTGAGCACCACCGCGGAGAACACCGCCAGCGCGCAGATGACCGCGATGGCCAGCATGATCATCTTGGCCGGCAGCACCGCGTTGATGTCGGTGTAACCGGCGCCGGTGAACGGCTTGCCGGATCGGGTGTGGCTGAGCAGTTCGTAGCGGTCCAGCCAGTAGGCGACGGCCTTGAGCAGCACCAGGGTGCCCAGCAGCAGGATCAGCTGCAGCCGCGCCGGACGGGTCAGCGCGCCGTCGCGGCCGGACAGCCGGATGCCGCCGAAGATGTAGTGCCCCACCAGGTTCGCCAGCAGCGCCAGGAACAGCGCGACCATCACCAGGGTCAGCAGCATCCGGTAGAACGGCAGGTCGAACGCGTAGAAGCCGAGGTCCTTGCCGAATTGCGGGTCGGTGACGCCGAAGTCGCCGCCGTGCAGATACAGCTGGACCCGCGCCCAGTAGGACTGGGTGACCATGCCGGCCAGGCCGCCGATCAACACCGGGATGCCGATGCCGAAGGTCTTCAGGCGCATCAGCGCGGCGGTGCGGTACCGCGCCACCGGATCCTCGGGCCCGGAGACCGGCACGAACACCGGGCGGGTCTTGTAGGCCAGGAACAACCCACCGAAGACGATCAGCGCGACGACGACGAACGCCACCAGGAACACCACCACCCGGGTGGCGATGACGGTGGTGAACACCGAGCGGTAGCCCAGTTCGCCGAACCACAGCCAGTCGACGTAGGTGTCGATGAACCGCGGGCCCACCAGCAGCGCGACCAGCACCGCGGCTCCCAAAGCGATCAGAATCCGGCTTCGTCGGTTCAGCGTCGGCATCTTCGCCGTCGGCCGCATCGCCACGTGTGCGCTCCTGGTTTCCTCGATTGGTGTGTCCCCGTCAGGCGGGTCCCCGTTCAACGAAGACCGGCCGTCCGTGATCGTCGGCTGCCGCCAACTCTACGCAAACTCCCAGGAATGGCATCCGTGGGCGTCCGGGCGCAGGCCGTTCGGCGCTGCTCAGCAGCGTGGCGGTTCCCCGCCGTCGGTGATGGCCTTCAGCGCGTCGACCGCGGTGGTGAGGGTGTCGACCTTCACCAACTCGATGCCGTCGGGCGCGCCCTGGCGGGCGTCGGTGCAGTTGTCGGCGGGCACCATGAACACCGTCGCGCCGGCTTCGGCGGCGGCCTCGATCTTGTGGCTGATGCCGCCGATCGGACCGACCTCCCCGCCCGGGGTGATGGTGCCCGAGCCGGCGACGAACCGGCCGCCGTTGAGGTCGCCGTCGGTCAGCTTGTCGACCACCGCCAGGGAGAACATCAGCCCGGCCGACGGGCCGCCGATATTGGCCAGGTTGAAGGTGATGACGAACGGCACCCACGGCGCGTCGAGCACCCCGACGCCGACGTAGCCGCGGCCGGCCTCGGGCCCGTCACCCAGGGTGATGGTCGTCGAACCGGGCTCGGCGGTGTTCTTGCGCTGGTAGTCGATGACGACGTCCTGGCCGGGCTTGGCGCCCTTGAGGCGGTCGGTGAACTCCTCGACGGTGGCGACCGGGTGGCCGTCGACACCGATGAGGGCGTCACCGGCCTGCAGCTTGCCCTTGGCCGCGCCGTCGTCGGCGACGTTGCGGACCACCGCCAGCTTCGGGTACTTGAGGTAGTCCAGCGCCGCGTACTCGGCGTTGTCCTCGGAGTTCTTGAAGTCGCTGGCGTTGCCGGCGTCGATCTCGTCTTTGCTCTTGTCAGGCGGGTACACCAGCGCGCGCGGGACGATCTGGTCGCGGCCCGAGGCCCACATCACCAGCGCCTGGGCCAGGGTCAGGCCGTCGCGCTGGGCGACGGTGGTCATGTTCAGGTGCCCGGCGTACTGCTTGGTCGCCACGCCTTCGATGTCGACGACCTTCTTGCCGTCGTACTCCCCGAGGGTGTCGAAGGTCGGGCCCGGGCCCAGCGACACGAACGGCACCTTCACGCTGGACAGGAACAACCCGAACACCAGAATCGGCGCCAGCGCCACCAGCAGCGTCATGATCCGCCTGTTCACGCCGACCACAGTAACCGGCGGCCTCAGGGGCGCCGTGGCCGCGCGGGTTCTCTGCGAGCGCGGGTTCTCTGAGAGCACAACGATGCCGCGCGCGTGGCGGCGCTTGGACCAGTACCGTTGAGGTCATGGCTGATCTTCCCTTCGGATTCTCCGCGAGCGGAGACGGCGACGACCCCGACAAGAAGCGTGGCGAGGACCCATTCGGGCTCGGCAGCGGCGGGTTCAACCCCGGCGACCTGGGCCAGATCTTCTCCCGCCTGGGGCAGATGTTCTCCGGAACCGCGTCGGCGATGGCCTCCGGCGGCGGCGGCGCGGTGAACTACGACCTGGCCCGCCAACTGGCGTCGAACTCGCTGGGGTTCACCGCCCCGGTGTCCGCGTCGACGACGACAGCGGTGGCCGACGCGGTGCGGCTGGCCGACATGTGGCTGGACCAGGTGACCCCGTTCCCCGCGGGCACCAGCAGCGCCGCGGCCTGGACCCCGGCCGACTGGGTGGACCACACGATGGGCACCTGGAAGCGGCTGTGCGATCCGGTGGCCGAGCAGATCTCGTCGGTGTGGACGTCGGTGCTGCCCGAGGAGGCCAAGGCGATGGCCGGCCCGCTGATGGCGATGATGTCGCAGATGGGCGGGATGGCGTTCGGCTCGCAGCTCGGGCAGGCGCTGGGCACGCTGAGCAAGGAGGTGCTGACCTCCACCGACATCGGCCTTCCACTGGGACCGGTGGGCGTGTCCGCGCTGATGCCCGCGGCGATCGACGAGTTCTCCGACGGCCTGGAGCAGTCCAAGAGCGAGATCATGACCTTCCTGGCCGCGCGCGAGGCGGCGCACCAGCGCCTGTTCGCCCATGTGCCGTGGCTCGCGCCGCAGCTGCTGGGCGCGGTGGAGTCCTACGCCCGCGGCATCAACATCGACATCTCCGGGATCGAGGAGTTGGCGCAGGGCATCAACCCGATGGCGCTGACCGACCCGTCGCAGATGGAGCAGATCCTCAGCCAGGGCCTGTTCGAGCCGAAGGTCTCCCCCGGGCAGACCGCCGCGCTGGAGCGGCTGGAGACGCTGCTCGCGCTGATCGAGGGCTGGGTGCAGACCGTGGTCTCCGACGCGTTGGGCGACCGGCTGCCGGGCGCGTCGGCGCTGGCCGAAACGCTGCGGCGCCGACGGGCCTCCGGCGGGCCGGCCGAGCAGACGTTCGGCACCCTGGTCGGGCTGGAGCTGCGGCCGCGCAAGATGCGCGAGGCGGCGACGCTGTGGTCGCGGTTGACCGACGCGGTGGGCGCCGACGCCCGCGACGGCGTGTGGGGCCACCCGGACCTGCTGCCGACGTCGGAGGATCTCGACGAGCCGGCGGCGTTCATCGACCGGATGGTCGGCGGGGACACCAGCGGGATCGACGACGCGATCGCTCAGTTGGAGAAGGAGTTCGCCGGGGAAGCCGAGAGCTCTGAAGAGTCCGGCGGGGACGGTGGGTCCGGTGGGGACGAGCCGCCGGCGCCCCCGTCGTCGTCGGAGAAGTAGGGGCTACTCCCCGCGCTACTCCTCGGCCTCGGGGTCGGCGAAGCCCGGCACCAGTTCGTCGGCGATGCTGCGCAGCGGCACGTAGGCGTCCAGCTGGCACGCGATGGCCACACACGAGCCGATCACTCGCATCGGGATCGCCATCTTGGGCGGCACCGCCAGCTGACGCGCGGTGCGGATCTGGCCCGGGGCCCGCTCGAAGTCGACCGCGGCCATCCGCTGCAGCCACTTGCGGGTGTAGTGGAATTGCTCGACCTCCAGCGGCTGCACGTACTGCTGCAGCATGTCGTCGATGTCGCGGATGTCGACCTTGTCGACGGAGGTGAGGAAACCGGCCCGCTCCATGGTCTCCAGCAGCTTCGGGTAGTTCTTGTCGACCGCGTAGCGCAGCATCCGGCCCATGTCGCGCGGCATGCCGCCCTTCATCGGGGCGACCGCGCCGAAGTCGATGATGCCCATCTTGTCGCCGGGCAGCAGCATGAAGTTCCCCGGGTGCGGGTCGCCGTGCATCATCTCCAGGCGGCGGGGGGCGTCGTCGGTCAGCTGGAACAGCCGGTAGGCCATCAGGTCGCGCTCGGCCTGGGTGCCGTTCTTGATGATCTCCGACAGCGGGATGCCGTCGATCCATTCGCTGATCACGACCTTCGGCGCGCTGGCGACCACGTGCGGCACCTGGAAGTGCTCGTCGCCGTCGTAGGCCTTGGCGAAGGCGCGCTGGAAGTCGGCCTCCATCCGGTAGTCGAGTTCCATCTCGGTGCGCTCGATCAGCTCGTCGATGACGCCCTGCACGTCCGCGCCGGGGGTGAGCTGTTTGAACACGCTGACCAGCCGGCGCATGGTCTTGAGGTCGGCGCGCAGGGCCTCGTCGGCGCCGGGGTACTGGATCTTGACGGCGACCTCGCGCCCGTCGTGCCAGACGGCCTTGTGCACCTGCCCGATGCTGGCGGAGGCCTTGGGCTTGTCGTCGAAGGACAGGAAGCGCTCGCGCCACTTGGTGCCGAGCTGGGCGTTGAGCTGGCGGTGCACCTTGTCCGCGGGCAGCGGCGGGGCGTCCTTCTGCAGCTTGGTCAGCGCCTCGCGGTAGGGCTCGCCGAACTGCTCGGGGACGGCGGCCTCCATCACCGACAGCGCCTGGCCGACCTTCATCGCGCCGCCCTTGAGCTCGCCGAGCACCTGGAACAGCTGTTCGGCGGCCTTCTCCATGATTTCGAGGGTGACCTCGTCCTTCGACGCGCCGGTGAGCCGCTTGCCCAGGCCCAGGGCGGTGCGCCCGGCGACCCCGCCGGCCAGGCCGATCAGCTTGGCGTTGCGGGAAAAGCTGTTGCGCTTGATCTCTGCCACTCCGACATCATCCCCCACGCCGTCAACCACCGGGACACCAAGTGGCAACAGATGTAGTCAACCGGGTGACTAGCAGGAGCAGGCCGGGTGCCGCCGCCATCTCCGGGACAGGATGGATCCGGCGGCGACGTCGACCTCGAGGGTGGTGGCCAGCGCGGCGGGTTTGGGCGGTCGGGGCCCGCCGGCGACGGCCTCGATCACGGCGTCCACCTGACGCAATGCCAACGCGCTGGTGGCCAGCAGCGTCGAGCGGTCCGCCAGGCCGATCCGGTCTCGGAGCTGGGCGGCGAGCGCCGGCCAGGCCGGATCGCGGTCGGCGCGGTGCAGGTCCGCGCAGTTCAGGCAGGAGGTCATTCCGGGGATCACCAGCGGCCCGACGAGGCCGCGGCCGTCGCGCACCCGCACCGGCAGATGCGCGATCCGATCGCGGGTGAGTTCGCGGGCCAGCCGCGGGTCGACGACCTGGTGGTCGGTCAGCACCACCAGGTCGGTTTGGGTGCGGTCGACGACGATGCCCGCCGAGCTGGTGCAGGTGACCCGCGCGCCGGAATGGCTCAGGCCGTCGCGCAGCAGTTGCGCCAGCGGGCCGGGCCCGTGGATCCGGATGCCGGCCGAGCGGGTCTTTCGCTGGGCGCTCGGTGTCGGGGTCGGCTCCGGTGTGACGATGCCGGCGGCGACGAGTTCGCCGACCAGGTCGTCGATGGTGGAGTCCAGGCCGTCGTCGACGGTGCTCTGGACGTGGTTTCTGAGGTGGTTTCTGAGGTCGGCGACGCTGGCTCCGCCCTGCAGATGCCTGAGCACCGAAACCAGTGCGGCAGAACGCAATTGAGTTTCGGTCCGGACCAGAACCGCCCGGCGGGGGTCCCAGCCGATCTGGGCGGCCCCGTCCGGTCGACACAGCACCGCCAACGCGGGGTCGAGCCGGTAGCGCGTCGCTTGGGTGACCATGTGCCACCGTGGCACATCCGGCGGCGCCGGTCACTTCAGGTTGGTGCGCTTGTGCTTGTGTGCGGGGCGGGCGGGGTGTCACAGTTCACCGGTGACGCCTGTGGCCCCGGAGGTGCCAACAGCACCAACGGCACCAACGGCACCAACGGCACCAACGGAAAAGGCAATTCCTGTTTGCCCGCCTCTGAGCGACGCTTTCCCACACTGAGCGACACGGTCTCACCTTCAGCGACAGCGCCGCGGGGGCAATGCGCTGCCCGCACAATGCGGAAAACGGTTGTGACGACCGTCTGCGAACGATCCCTGGGCACTCGCCCGCGAACAATGGTTGGAGTTCGACCACGGACAATTGTTGGGAGTTTGACCGCGGGCAATGGTTGGGAGGTCAGGTGAGCGACGTGTTCACAAGGGAGTACCTGCGCATCGCATCCGAAGTGCTCGACGACGTCGAATCCGCCATCCGGGATTGTGACGACACGACGATCAACGCCGTCCCCGCGCGTGGTGGCGTCCCTGCCTCGGGCGTCAACTCCGTGTTCGCACTGGTCACCCACATCGACGGGATGGTCGGATTTTGGCTGGGTTCGGTCGTTTCCGGGTTGGATATCCCTCGGGATCGCGCGGCTGAGTTCGTCGCGACCGGAACCGTCGCCGAGGCGCTGGCGCTGCTGGATCAGACGCGCGGCCGTGTGCTGGCCTGGATGCCGCGGGCACTGGAGGACGGGATCGCGAATCCGGGGGCAACCGGGTCGACCCGTGCCGACATCGCCTCGGCCACTCCGCAGTTCGTCGTCCTGCATGTGCTGCGCGAGCTCGCCCAGCACGCGGGGCACCTACAGATCTGCCGGGACCTCGTCGTCCCGGACTGATCGCTCGTCGCTCAGGGCGGGACATAATCACTTCGTGTCAGCACTGACCTGCGATTGCTGCGGCGCGCCGATCGAGAACACCGATCGCATCGACATCGGTAGTTACCTGCCCGACGACCTGGCATCGCTGGACGAACGACGGATCATCAGGGATGACGGTGGGCTCGTCCGGCACAAGGGCGTCGGGCACTTTGTGCGCTGCATCCTGGAGGTGCGCCTCACCGGTGGGGTTCTGCTCGCGCTGGGAATCTGGATTCTCGTCGACAAATCCACCTATGAGCGCTGCCGCACAAACTGGAACGACCCGTCGTACCTCGATCTCGTCATCGATGGCACGCTGGCCAGCGAACTGGCCGGCCTGCCCGCTCAGTATGGCGCGCCGGTGACCGCGCGGCCCGTCGCGCAGGATCAGTTGCCGTACGTCACGGCGTCGTCGGACCCGCGGGTCAACCGCATTCGGTCCGACACGTGGGACCGCGACGAAGTGCTCTCGTCCTATGACTGCCCGTTGCCCATCGCTGTGCGGACCCGGCTGAGCAATGGCTGGACTGTCGAACGCAGCGCCGCGCTGGAACGGCGATTCGGCGAGGACGGCCTGGTGGAGTTCTACGACGACATCCGCTCCGTGGGGATCGAGACCTTCCAGGACACCATCGCGCGGACACCCGAGGAGACGCTGCGGGAGTTCCTGCACGGCGACTCACCGACACCCGAGGATCAACACCGCACCTGGCGAGAGGGCCCGGAGTTGCGGAACACCTTCTGGGCGGAGTCCATGCCACGGCCCGACGGGGGCACGGAGGCGGTGTTCTTCGGGCAGGTCATCCGCAATGGCGACATCATCTACTTCACCTGCGCGCCCGGCTTCGGCGGCAACCGAGCATGGGCCGAGCACGTGTTCAGATCCCTTACCGCTCCGGGCGCCCCCGGCCAGGGATGAGAGCAGCCCTACCCCGCCGACGGCGCACGTCGGCAGCGAACGTCGGCGGGGGTCGGGCTGGTTCTAGGCCGCGGCGGCGTCCTTGCGGGGACGGCCGCGTGGGCGCTTGCGGGCAATGATCGTTCCGCCTTCGAAGATCTCGCCACCCCACACGCCCCACGGCTCGGCGCGTTCGATGGCGGCGGACAGGCACTGGGCGCGCAGCGGGCACGCGCCGCAGAGGTCCTTGGCCTTCTCCAGGTCGGCCGGGTTGTCGGCGAACCACAGATCCGCCTCCTCGACATGACACGGCAGGACCGGGCGCTGGCGGGACAGGACTGTCGTCGTCATGAGATTTCACCTACTTCCTTCTGGTCTGTTCCGGTTGTTGGAGCCGGTGACCATTGGTTTCGAGGTGAAACAACAATGGCCACGGATCCGGGTTGACGGGGTCCGTGGCCATTTAGGCGTTTCGTTCAGTTCCTAGGCGGAACCTCGAATCTGGGACCCTGCGTCGACGCGGTGCTTGCCGGCGGTCGCGGCTGCTCCGGCGTGCCACGCGGCGGCGGTGGCCGGAGCGGCGCCGAAGGCCGGAGCGGTGGCGGGAGCCGGGACGGCGGCCGACGGCACAGCGGCGAAGCGCGAAGCGACAAAGCGCGGAGCGGCGACGCGAGCGCTGACTACGCTGTGCATGTCGCCCTCCTTTGGCGTCGGCGGTTCACGCGGGTCCTGACAATCGTGGTCGATCGCGGCCGATGGCCACGGTCGATGAGTCGAGGCTAACCGCTACCCGCGGGTAGCCACAACCCATTTTTGACCTGCGGTTTTATCCCCACGCGCGATCCGGGCTACTTAACGCGGGCCTTGACCAGCGCCAACACGTCGGCGCCGAACTGCTCCAATTTGCGCGCGCCGATCCCCGGTATCGCGGTGAGCGCGGCGTCGTCGGTGGGCAACGCCTCAGCGATCGCGATCAGCGTGTTGTCGGTGAACACCACGTAGGCAGGCACCTTCAACTCCTCGCGCATCCGCGAGCGCCAGTCCTTGAGATCGGCCAGCAGCTGCTCGTCGAGGTTCGACGGGCAGTCCGCGCAGCGGCCGATGATGATGGCGTCCCGGTCGCTGAGCACCGCGTTGCACACCCGGCACCGCGTCCGGCCACCCTTGCGCGACGACGACCGGGCCGGGCGCGCCGCCGAAACCGCCGACTGCGGGGCGATGCCATTGAGGAACCGCGACGGTTTGCGGGACTGCCGACCGCCCGGCGTGCGGGCCAGCGCCCAGCTCAGCGCCAGATGCTCACGCGCGCGGGTCACCCCGACGTAGAGCAACCGACGCTCCTCCTCGACCGCTTCGCTGTCCGGACCGTGGCTCAGGGCGTGGCTGATCGGCAGGGTCCCGTCGGCCAGCCCGACCAGGAACACCGCGTCCCATTCCAGACCCTTCGCGGCGTGCAGCGACGCCAGCGTGACGCCCTGAACGGTGGGTGGGTGCCGGGAGTCGGCGCGCACCCGCAGTTCGGCGACCAGCCCGGCCAGATCGAGCTCGGGGCGCAGCGCTGCTTCCTCGGCGGCCAGTTCGGCCAACGCGTCCAGGGCGTCCCAGCGCTCCCGCGCCTTGGCGCCCGGCGGCGGGCTGGCGGTCAGCCCGAGCGGCTCCAGCAACTCCCGGACCAACTCGGCCAGATCCGCGTCGGGATCGGTTCCGCGTTCGGCGGCCCGCGCCATCGCGACCAGCGACTGCCGGACCTCCTGGCGGCTGAAGAAGCCCTCGCCGCCGCGGACCTGATACGGGACGCCGGCGGTGGTCAGCGCCTCCTCGTACACCTCCGACTGCGCGTTGATCCGGTACAGCACCGCGATCTCGGCGGGCTCGGTGCCCGATTCAATCAGCGCCGCAATGGATTTCGCGACGGCGGCGGCCTCGGCCACCTCGTCGGTGTGCTCGGAGAACCGCGGCGCCGGGCCAGCCGGGCGCTGGCCGATCAACTGCAGCCGGCTACCGGCCACCCGGCCGCGGGCGGCCCCGATCACCCGGTTGGCCAGCGACACCACCTGCGGGGTGGACCGGTAGTCGCGCTCCAGCCGCACCACGGTGGCCTCCGGGAAGGTCCGGGAGAAGTCCAGCAGGTAGTTCGGAGTGGCGCCGGTGAACGAGTAGATGGTCTGGTTGGCGTCGCCGACGACGGTCAGGTCGTCGCGGTCGCCGAGCCACGCCGAGAGCACCCGGTGCTGCAGCGGGGTGACGTCCTGGAACTCGTCGACCACGAAGCAGCGGTACCGGTCGCGGAACTCCGCGGCGATCCCGGCGTCGTTCTCGATGGCGGCGGCGGTGTGCAGCAGCAGGTCGTCGAAGTCCAGCAGGGTGACCTCGCCGCGGGCCTTGAGCTGCTCGTAGTTGGCGTAGACGGCGGCGATCTGGGCGGCGTCCATCGGGATATCGCGGCCGGATTTGGCCGCCGCGGCGGCGTACCCCTCGGGCGTCACCAGCGACGCCTTGGCCCACTCGATCTCGCCGGCAAGGTCGCGGACGGTGTCGGTGCCGGTGCCGGCCCGGGCCCGGTTGGCGGCCTGGGCGACGATGGCGAACTTGCTGTCGAGCAGCTGCCAGTCCGAGGCGCCGACCACCCGCGGCCAGAAGTACTTGAGTTGCCGTCGGGCGGCGGCGTGGAAGGTCAGCGCCTGCACCGACCCCAGCCGGGCCACCCCGGCCGAGCCGTCGGACAGCCCGGCCTCCAGGGCGCGCAGCCGGCCGCGCATCTCCCCCGCCGCGCGGGCGGTGAAGGTCACGGCCAGCACCTGACCGGCCGACACGTGCCCGGTGGCCACCAGGTGCGCGATGCGGTGGGTGATGGTGCGGGTCTTGCCGGTGCCCGCGCCGGCCAGCACGCAGACCGGCCCGCGCCCGGCCAGCACGGCCGCGCGCTGCTCGTCGTCCAGGGCGGCCACGATGGCCGAGGAAGTCACAGTCATGGTCTCGCGACTCAGTCTGTCAGGCGGGCCCGACAAGTGGAGCGGCGAGGGACGAGCTGCGAAAAGCTTGGCGGCGACGAACACCGACATGCGCCCCGCAGCCTGGGGATCCGCCCGCCGAACGCCGGGGAATGCCGCGGGCCGTCGGATAGGTTAGTTCTCACTATGAGCGACTCTCTGATCATGTACTCGACCCAGTGGTGCGGCTATTGCAAGCGGCTGGAGACCCAGCTGAAGGCCTCCGGCATCGAGTACAGCAAGGTCGACATCGAGCAGGACCCCGAAGCCGCGGCGTTCGTCGCCGGCGCCAACGGCGGCAACCAGACGGTTCCGACGCTGAAGTTCGCTGACGGCTCGACGCTGACCAACCCGAACCTGCGCGAGGTCAAGGCCAAACTGGGCCTCTGATCGCCGGACGCAATTCCACCTGCCGATAGGCTGGTCGCGACGAGGTGGCCGACGGGAGGTGCGATGGACGAGGAGTTCGGCCGGTACCGCCTGCGCGGCACCCTGGGCACCGGCGGGATGGGCGAGGTCTATCGGGCCTATGACACTGCGCTGGACCGCGACGTCGCGCTGAAGGTGCTGCACGCCGGCGCGGCCACCGACCCGGTGTTCGTGGCCCGATTCGAACGTGAGGCGCGCATCGCTGCCGGCGTCGACGAGCCGCACATCGTGCCGATCTACGACTCCGGCGAGTTCAACGGCCGGCTGTTCATCGCGATGCGGCTGATCAACGGCACCGACGTCGGGACCATGCTCAAGGGCGGCCCGCTGCCGCCGGAGCAGGCCGCTTCGCTGATCGAGCAGGCCGCCGCCGCGCTGGACTCCGCGCACGAGGCGGGGCTGGAGCACCGCGACATCAAACCCGGCAACCTGCTGGTCACGCCGAAGAACTTCCTGTACCTGATCGACTTCGGCATCGCCCGCGCGCCGGGTGAGTCGCAGCTGACGAACACCAACGCGACGATCGGGACGGCCGCCTACATCGCGCCGGAACGGCTCACCCGTGGGGTGGCCGACCACCGCGCCGACATCTACTCGCTGGCCTGTGTGCTGTTCGAGTGCCTCACCGGCTCCAAGCCGTACGAGGGCGAGAGCCTCGAGCGTCAGCTCTACGCCCATGTGCACGAGCCGCCGCCGAAGCCGAGCGAGCTCAACCCGGCGGTGCCGCTGGCGTTTGACGCCGTGATCGCCCGCGGCATGGCCGTCGACCCCGACCAGCGGTTCCAGACCGCGTCGTCGCTGGCCGCGGCCGCGCGGGACGCGTTGCGCGAGGCGAATGGGCACGCGGTCACCTCGACCGGGCACCTGGCGGCGCCGGAGTACACCGGGCCGATGTCACCGCCGGGTGGGCCGATGTACCGGCAGCCGCCGAGCGGACCTCCTCCCGGCGCGGCACCGTCTCCCGGCATGGCGCCGCCCAGCGGGCCGACGCCGACGCGGCAGCTGGAGGTGCCGGGCCCCGGCTATCCCGACACCCGAGCGCTGCCGACGCCTCCCCCGGCCGCCGCGCGCCCGCAGCGCCCGGCCCCCGCGCCACAACCGCAGCCGCAGCCGCAGGCCCAGCCTGTGGCCGCCCAGCCGCAGGCTCCTGCCGCGTCCGGCCCGACCGAAGCGCCGTCGGACCCGACGCGTTCCCGGCGCTGGGTGATCGCGGCGGCGGTCGTCGCGGTCGTCGCGGCGCTGACCGTCGCCATCGTCCTCGGCATGCGCGGCGGCGGGGGCGATGACGTGCAGACCGGCGCGGTGGTGCAACCCGTGCAGGCGACCGTGTTCGCCGACGGCGCCGACGCCGACCATCCGGAACGCGCCGACCGCGCCATCGACGGCGATCCGGACACCGGCTGGACCACCGACGTCTACACCGACGCGGTGCCGTTCCCCACCTTCAAGACCGGCGTCGGCCTGATCCTGCAGCTGCCGAGCCCGACGAAGGTCGGGACGGTTTCCGTGCGGGTGCCCAGCACCGGCACCGCGGTCGAGATCCGCTCGGCGGATTCGGCGAAACCCAGCTCGCTGGCGGACACCACCAAACTGGCCGGCCCGGTCACGCTGCAGCCCGGCGACAACACCATCACCGTGGACGCCGACGAGCCCACGTCGTACCTGCTGGTGTGGATCTCCACGCTGGGCGCCACCGACGGACGCAGCAGGACCGAACTCTCCGAGATCGTCGTCCACGCCGCCAAGTAGGCGCGGCCGGCCGGAGCCGGCCAGCCCGAGCCGGTGAGTCCGTGGCGGGTCAGTCCGTGGCAGTCACTCTGAGGCGAACGCCCAGGACTCGATGATCTCCCGAGCGATGGACACCGAACCGGGCAGCAGCAGGTCGCCGGCGGGCTGCGGCGTCGACCAGTCCCCGGCGCCCAGCGCGGCGCGGACCTGGTCGCGGGTGAACCAGCGGGCCTCGGCGATCTCGCCGTCGGAGTAGACGAACGGCTGGTTCGGGTCGGCCTCGCCGTGGAAGCCCACCATCAGCGACCGCGGGAACGGCCAGGGCTGACTGCCGAGATAGCGCACGTTGGAAACGGCCAGCCCGACCTCCTCGTGCGCCTCGCGGACCACGCACGCCTCGAACGACTCGCCGGCCTCGACGAACCCGGCCAGCAGCGAGTACATCTTTTCCGGCCAGCCGGCCTGGCGGGCCAGCACCACGCGGTCGGCGCCGTCGTCGACCAGCACGATCACCGCCGGGTCGATCCGCGGGAACTCCTCGTGCCCGGTGTCCGGATTCTGCCGCGCCCAGCCGGACCGGATGGGCACGACGGTCGCGCCGTCCAGCGGGCTGAACCGGGCGCCGTCGTGCCAGTTCAGCAGCGCGGTGGCGGTGACGAACAATTGGGCGGACACATCGTCGAGATCGGCGCCGCCGCGGCGCAGGTCCGCCGCGTGGGCGCCCTCCGGGGGCTCGGGCAGCGGGCCGCGAATCGCCCAGACGTGCCGGTCGTCGGGCAGCCGGCCGAGGAACACCGCGTCGGCCGGCGGCGTCGGGCCGAGCTCGGCCGTCGGCGACAGCACCACGCTGCTGCCGCTGACCAGCACCTGCCCGCGCACGTCGACCCACAACACAGCGGCATGCGCCCAAGCCGACACCGCGGCGTCGAGGTCGGTGCGCAGGCCGTCGGAGCGGTCGGCGCCCACCCGGGACAGCAGCGGGACGGCGCGCAGGTGGAAGTCGGGCATGGCGACCTCAGTCCTTGTCCTCGGACGCGGTGCGGACGTACAGCAGCCGGTCGCCTTCCTCGATGGCGTCCGCGCCGGGCTCGTCGATGCGCATCAACTCGCCGTCGCGCACCACACCGAGCACCAGGTCCGACAGGTGCTTCGGGGAGCCGCCGACCTCCTTGCGCTCGACCGCGCGTTCGGCGATCGAGAAGCCCTCGTCGGGGGTGAGCAGGTCCTCGACGAGCTCCACCACGCTCGGCATCGCGGTCGCCATGCCGAGCAGCCGGCCGGCGGTCTCACTGGAGACCACCACCGAATCGGCGCCGGACTGCTTGAGCAGATGCTGGTTCTCCGACTCGCGGATCGCGGCGATGATCTTCGCCTTGGGGGCGAGTTCGCGGGCGGTGAGGGTGACCATCACCGCGGTGGGGTCGCTGTTCGGGGCGACGATGATCGACGCCGCGTGCTGAGCGCCGGCCAATCGCAGCACGTCGGCGCGGTTGGCGTCCCCGCGGACGGTGACCAGACCGGCGGAGGCGGCGCGTTCCAGCGACGGCTGGTCGGTGTCGACGACGACGATCTCCGCCGGCGGCGTCCCGTCGCCGATCATCGCGGCGACGGCCGACTTCCCCTTGGTGCCGTATCCCACGACGATGGTGTGGTTGCGCACGGATCTCCTCCACCGCTGGATCTGGAAGGCCTGCCGGGACGCCGCGGTCAGCGTCTCGACGGTGGTGCCGATCAGGACGATCAGGAAGGCCACCCGCAGCGGGGTGATGACCAGCACGTTGACCAGTCGGGCCTGTTCGCTGACCGGGGTGATGTCGCCGTAGCCGGTGGTCGAGAGCGACACCGTCGCGTAGTACACGCAGTCCAGCAGGGACAGGCCACCGACCCGGTCGCCGTCGCGGTAGCCCTCACGGTCGAGATAGACGATGAGCACCGCGAGGGTCAAAGCCGCGACCGCGTAGAACATTCGGCGCAGGATGCGCGACACCGGGCTGACGAACCGCTCCGGCATGTGCAGGGTGTCGATGAGTTCGGCGTCACGCCGGTTGGTCAGCGCGTCGTCGAGACCGCGCAACCGGCGACGCAACCTATTGCTCGCCACGTCAAGTCACCAGATCCGGCTGGGGCACGTCACAATGAAAGCATGGCGCTCCCGTTGCCTCAGACGAACATGCCCGATACCGCGACCATCGCCCGGTTCATGTCCGGCGTACTCGCCGCAATAGGGGTGCTGCATTTCGCGGCGCCCAAACCGTTCGACTCGATCGTTCCGGAGCAACTCCCCGGCGACGCGCGGATGTACACCTACGCCTCCGGCGTCGCGGAATTGGGAACCGCCGCGCTGTTGGCGGCGCCGTCGACCCGGCGCCTCGGCGGGCTGGTCGCGCTGCTGACGTTCGTCGGGGTGTGGCCGGCGAATTTCAACATGGCCTACCAGTGGCGGGACAAGCCGCTGCCGCTGCGGGTGGGCGCGTACGCCCGGCTGCCGCTGCAGATTCCGATGATCATCGCGGCGTACCGGGTGTGGAAGCGGGGCTGAGCAGTCCGTCAAGATCGTCGGCGCCGGGCAGCGACTCGGGGTAGACGGTCGCCCCGGTGCGCACGTAGTGGAACGCGGCGTTGACCCGCTCCGGTTCGCATCCTGCCAGCGCAGCCCAGGCAATCCGGTACACGGCCAGCTGAATAGCGTTGTGCGCCAGGGATTCCGCGTCCTTCGGCGGCGACCCGGTCTTCCAGTCCAGCACGGTGAAGCCGTCGCCGTCGGCGAAGACCGCGTCGATGCGGCCGCGGACGACCTTCTCCCCGATCGCCATCTCGAACGGGACCTCGAGTTCGACGGGCGTGCGATTGGCCCATCGCGAGGAGTTGAACGCGGTCTGCAGCAGGGCCAGCTGGTCCGGATCGACCGGCGGCGCGTCGACCGCGCCAGGCAGGTCTTCCAGGTCGAACAGCCGGTCGGCGCGGTAGTAGCGCTGCACCCACTCGTGGAACGCGGTGCCCAGCAGGGTGTTGCTGTCCGGCGGGGACGGCAGTCGGCGGCGCAGCCGGGCGGCGGCGTTGTCTGGGTCGCGGCCCAGTTCGACGAGGTTGCTGACCGACAGTTGCCCGGGCAGGGTGTCGCGGCGCTGTTCGGGTTCGCGGGCGCGTTCGGCGAGCAGCGCGTCGACCTCGGCGGCCCACGGGTCGTCGTCGGTTGCGTTGGTTACGTTGGCCGGGTCGCCGGCCGCGGCCATGGCGGCGCGAACCAGTTCCGCTCCGCGCTGCACGCTGGTGCGCCCGCCACCGAGCGGGTCATCCGGCCACATCGCCTCAATAATGTTCTGCTGCAACGGGTTCGGCGTGCCGACGGCCGGAGCTGGGGACCACACGTCGACCTGGCCGCAGCCGTTGGCCCGCGCGATATCGGCGAGTTCGGTGAGGAACGGCGACGGCCCACGCGGTTTGAGGCCGGTCTCGCCCCAGTGATGCCCGGACAGCAGCAGGGTGTCCTCGGCGCGGGTGAGCGCGACGTAGAGCAGCCGGCGTTCCTCGTCGTCGCGGCGCTGCGCCAGCGCGGCCTTGTGCGCGGTGATGGTGTCGCTCAGTTGCTTGCGGTTGGTCACCTCGGAGGTGTCGAGCACCGGGACGCCGTGCTCGCCGAGGGTGACCCGGTCGCCGCGCAGCACCGGCGGCAGCTGTCCGGGGCTGGTCAGCCAGGTCCCGCCGGCCGTCGACGACGGGAAGACCCCACCGGACAGGTGCGGCACCGCCACCAGCTGCCATTCCAGGCCCTTGGCCGCGTGCACGGTGAGGATCTGCACCCGGCCCGCCGCGGCTGTCACCGGCTCCGCCGGGGCCAGCCCGCCCTCGACGGTCATCGCGGCGTCGAGGTAGCCCAGCAGGCCCAGCACCGGGTCGGCGTCTCGGCTGCTGACCCGCGCGGCGTACCCGTCGACGACGTCGGCGAAGGCGTCGAGCTGCTCGGTCCCGCGGCCGGCGGCGATCACCTCGACATCGGACCGCAGCGTCGCGCGGACCGCGGCGACCAGATCCGGCAGCGGGTGGTGCAGCTGGGCGCGCAGCGCGCTGAGTTCGGCGGCGAGCTCGGCGATCCGGCGGTGGCCTGATTCGGAATACGCGTCGGCGGGACCCGGCTCGCAGATCGCATCGGCCAGCGCCGGGTGGTCGGCGTCCGGGGCCAGACCGGCGGCGATGTGCGCGGGATCCCCGCCGCCGGCGGGTCCCTGCAGGTCACGGGCGCGACGCCACAGCGCCGCGAGGTCGGCGGCCCCGAGCCGCCAGCGCGGCCCGGTCAGCACCCGCAGCGCCGCCGACCCGGCGGCCGGGTCGGCGACCAGCCGCAGCATCGCGACCAGGTCGGCGACCTCGTCGATGGCCAGCAGGCCCGCCAGCCCGACGACCTCCACCGGCACGCCGCGGGCGCGCAGCGCGTCGGCGATGGGGCCCGAATCGGCGTTGCGGCGCACCAGCACCGCCGCGGTCGGGGGCTCGGCCGCCGCGTCGACGGCGTCGGCCCAGCGTCGCGCGATCTGGTCGGCGAGCCAGTCCCGCTCGGCGACGATGTCGCCGCACAGCGCGATCTTCACCTCGCCGGGTTCGGCGTCCGGGCGGGGCAGCAGTTCGCCGACCTCGACCGAGCGCCGTCGCGCCGGCTCAGACACCGCGTTGGCCAGGGTCAGCGTCGACGGCGGATTGCGCCAACTGGTCCGCAGCTCCAGCATGGGGGCTTCTGCGCCGTCGGAGAGTTGGAAGTCGGTGGCGAAGCGCGGCAGGTTGGTCGCCGACGCGCCGCGCCAGCCGTAGATGGACTGGATCGGATCGCCGACGGCGGTCAGCGCCAGGGTGTCGTCGACACCGTGGCCGAACAGTTCCGACAGCAGCACCCGCTGGGCGTGGCCGGTGTCCTGGTATTCGTCGAGCAGCACCACCCGGTAGCGGGCGCGCAGCTGGGCCCCGACCTCGGACTGTTGCTGGGCCAGCCGGGCGGCGGCGGACATCTGCGCGCCGAAGTCCATCACCTTCGCGTCGCGCATCCGTTGCTCGACCGCGTCGATCAGCGGGACCAGGCCGGCGCGTTCGATCTGGACGTCGAGCATGGCCAGCAGGTCCTTGCTCGGTTCTGCGCGCTGGCGGGGACCGGGCGGCAGCGTGGTGACCAGCCGACCGAGTTCGGCGTGGGTGTGGCGCACCGCGTCGGTGTCGACGAGGTGCTCGGCGAGGTCGCCGGCCAGGCCGAGCACCAGCCCGGTGACCGCTGCCGGGGTGCGCGTGGTGTCGAGTTCCCCGGGGTGGCGGGCGATCACGTCGTAGGCCAGCTGCCACATTTCGGTGGCGCCGATCAACCGGGCGTCGGGCTCGACGGGGAGCAGAAGTCCGAACTCGCTCAACAGGTTTCCGGCGAACGCGTGATAGGTGGATACCGCCGGTTGTTCGGTTTCAACCGTGCTCGGGGGCAGTAGTCCGGCGGAGCCGAGTTTGGCCAGCCGCGACCGGACCCGGCGGGACAGCTGGCCGGCGGCCTTGCGGGTGAAGGTCAGGCCGAGCACCTGCCCGGGGGTGGCGTAGCCGTTGGCGACCAGCCACACCACCCGCGCGGCCATCGTCTCGGTCTTACCGGCGCCGGCGCCGGCGATGACGACCAGCGGTCCGGGCGGCGCCGCGATGACGGCCGCCTGCTCGTCGGTCGGTGTGTGCAGGCCAAGGATGTCGGCGAGCTCGGCCGGGGACAGGTCCGTGCGGGTGCGGTTCATGCTGTTCCCGGGTCGCGGTGGGCGGGGCAGTGCGCGCGCATCGGGCAGTGCGCGCAGCCGGCGTTGCGGCGGGCGGTGAACTCCGGTCCGGTCATGTCGGTGGCCGCGGCGGCGATGGTCTGCCGCCAGTGCTCGCGGGTCTCGTCGGTGAGCGGATCCTGTTCGCGCACAGTGGCGCCCGCGGCCCCGGTTTTGCCGACGTAGACCAGCCTGGCCCCGCCGGGGGTCTCCCCCGCGCCGAGCAGCCCCTCGGCGACGGCGAGCTGGTACATGGCGAGCTGGGCGTGCGCGGCGGCGTCGGCCTTGGTGGCCGGGTTGCGGCCGGTCTTGACGTCGACGATGACGAGCCGGCCGTCGGCGTCGCGTTCCACCCGGTCGGCGCGGCCGCGGATACGGACGCCGGCGCCGGTGTCCGCGTCGGCGGTGTCTGCGTCGGCGGTGTCTGCGTCGGCGGTGTCTGCGTCTGCGTCGGCGGCGTCGAGGGGGCCGTCGACGCCGACCTCGACGCCCACCTCGGTCAGCTCGCCGCGGGTTCCGGTCCGCCACTCCTCGAACGCGACCAGCATGTCGAGGTGACGCTGCAGTTCGTTGCGGGCGTGCCACGGCGAGTCGAAAGGCAGCTGATCCCACAGCTTTTCCAGTTCGTTCGCGCGCTGCTGCGGGGTGCGGGCGACGTCGGCGATCAGCGCGTGCACCAGCGTCCCGAGCGAGGAGGCCATATTGCGGGCGTCGGAGCCGCCGTGGCGTTCGGCCAGCCAGCGCAGCGGGCAGTCGGTGACGGTCTGCAGGGTCGACGGGGACATCGGGATCGGGTCGGCGCCGTCGTGCACGGGCGCCGCGGTGCTGACCGTGGCCAGCCCGTGCCAGTCGTCGGGGTTCGCGCCGGGCACTCCGGCCGCAGCCAGCCGCGCCAACTGCGTTGCCGCGCTGCGCCTTTGATCATCGGTTGCGGCGCCATCCGGCGCGCAGAGCATCGCGCGCAACCGACCGACCACCGAGGTCTCCGACAGCACCGGCACCGGGCCGGTCAGCGGGGCCGGGACCGCATCGGCGGGCGCGTTTTCCGCGGTGGCGACACGGGAGATCTCCCGGAAGAACGCCGACGGCGACTCGTCGCCGTCGCCCTCACCGGAGTCGACCGCGGTGACGATCAACTGGTCACGGCTGCGGCCCATCGCGGTGAGCAGCAGCCGACGCTCGTCGGCGACCAGCGGGGCGCGGGTGGAAACCACACCGGTGACCCCGTCCAGGGTGTCCAGCAGCGCCTGGGTGGCGAGCACGCCGCCGCGCGGAATGGTGTTGGGCCACAGGCCTTCCTGCAGGCCGGCGATGACCACCACGTCCCATTCTCGGCCGAGTGCCTGCTGCGGACTGAGCACGGTGACCGCGTCGGGTGTCTCGTTCGGTTCGCCGACGGTGACCGGCAGGGTCAGCCCGGCGACGTGATCGGCGAGGGTACGGGCGGTCGCGCCGGGGCTGCGCTCCAGGAACTGCTCGGCGACGTCGAAAAGTTCGGTGACGGCGTCGAGGTCGGCTTCGGCCCGCGCGGCGCCCGGCCCGCCGCGTTCGGCGGCGGCCAGCAGCCGGGGCTGTAGTCCACTGCGCCGCCAGGCCTGCCACAGCCGCCGGCGCGGGTCGCCGTCGGCGCGGGCGGCCTTGAGCACGGCGGCGACCCGCTGCAGTTGCCGCGCGCCCGGACCGTTGACGGCTCCGGGGGCGTTGAGCGCCTCGGCGGCGAGTTCGCCGAAGTCCCGCGGCGGGCTGGCGCCGTCGAGACGGCGCAGGGTGCGGCGCAACTGCCGCAGCGTGACCGGGTCGATCCGGCCGATCGGCCCCGTCAGCAGCGCCAGCGCGTCATCCCCGCCGAGGTCGCCGTCGGCGGCCTGCAGGACGGTGAGAAGCGCTCGCACGCAGGCGTTCTCGGCGATGGGCGGGCGGGTGCGGCCAGCGGCGACCGGCACCCCGGCGGCGGTCAGCGTGCGGGTCAGGGCGGCGCCAACGCGGGTGACCGAACGCACGATGACCGCCATCTGTCCCCAGGCGACGCCGTCGAGCAGATGCGCCCGGCGCAGGGTGTCGGCGATGGCGGCGGCCTCGGCGTGCGCCGAGCCGACGACGATGGCGCGCACCTGGCCGGGATCCTCGTTCTCACCGCTGAGCTGGCGGGCCGGGCCGGTTCCGGGCAGCAGCGCGGCCACCGCCGAGATCGCCTTGGCGACAGCGGGTTTGCAGCGGTGCGAGTGGGTCAGTTCGACGAGCGAACCGTCGGATTCGGCGAGCAGCCCGGCGTCGGCGCCGCGGAACCCGAATGCGCTCTGATTGGGGTCACCGGCGATGACGGTGAGTTCGGGCCCGGGCGCGAGCAGCCGGACCAGCCGGGCGGCCTGCGGGTCCAGGTGCTGTGCGTCGTCGACGAGCAACACCGACAGGCGCGCGCGCTCGGCGTCGAGCAGGTCCGGGTCAGCCAGCAGGGTGTCGACGGCCGCGCCGATCAGCTCGGCGGCGCCCAGCGCCGGGATGGTGGCCTGTGGGGCGGCCATCCCGACCGCGGCGCGCAGCATCATCACCTGCTCGTATTGGTTGGCGAAGCGCGCGGCGGCGACCCACTCGGGGCGGTTGGCGCGTTTGCCGAGGCGTTTGAGTTCGCTCGGGTCGATGCCGCGTTCGGCACAGCGGGCCAGCAGGTCACGCAGTTCGTTGGCGAAGGCGGCGGTGGCCAGCGCCGGGCGTAGCGCGGGTGGCCAGTGCGCGGCGCCGTCCTCGGCGTCACCGGCCAGCAGGTCGCGGATGATGCCGTCCTGCTCGGTTCCGGTGATCAGCCGTGGCGGCGGGTCGCCGGCGCGTTGGGCGGCGCGGGCCAGCAGCGCGAAGGCGTAGCCGTGGGCGGTGCGGACCAGAGGCTCTCGGATGACCTGGGTTCGGCCACCCCGGGCGCCGAGCAGGGCGGTGGTCAGCGCGGTTCGGGCCGCGGTGCCGGGCTTGCCGGCGGTGGTGAGCAGCAGCACCTTCTCCGGGTCGACGCCCGCGGCGATGCGGGCGGCGGCGATGTCGACCAGCATGCTGCTCTTGCCGGTCCCGGGTCCGCCGAGCACTCGGACGACGCCGCGCAGGGTGTCCGGCAGCGCCGCGGCGGTGGCGCGTTCGGTGGTGGTCATGGCTGTATGTCACCACGTCGGTCCGACAAGTTCGGGGACGCGACACACCGACGCCTCGGAGGCTTTCGGTGCGTGCCACACGAGTAACAGCCGCACCAGGCGCAGACGAGATTCCTGTTTGTCCACCTATGCGCGACGGATTCCCACCATGAGCGACAGCGTCTCACCCCAAGCGACAAGCGACGGCATCTCACTGCGAGCGACAGGCCAGGCGCCGCGGTGAGATGACACGGAGAGCCGGCGCTGTCGCTGCAGGTGAGACCTTGTCGCTGAAGGCGAGAAAGCGTCGCTCATAGGTGGACAGAAGTTTAGATCGAGTTTCGCGGGGACGGATGGGGCAAGCGGGGCGAATGTGACGAACGGGGTGGATGCCCCCGCACGGCCCCGCCGCGCACCGCACCGCTCCGCACCGCCCCGCCCCGCTACTGGCAGCATGAAACCCATGCCCGCACAACTGCACACCTTCCGGTACGGCCCCGATGGTCCGGCGCAGGTGCTGGCGCTGCACGGCCTGACCGGGCACGGTCGGCGGTGGGAGGACCTCGCCAACAACCATCTGCCCGAGGTCACCGTGCTGGCGCCGGATCTGATCGGACACGGCCGGTCGTCGTGGATCGCGCCGTGGAGCCTGGACGCCAACGTCGAAGCCCTGGCCGCGCTGCTGGAGCCCGAGGGCGAACCCGTCGTCGTCGTCGCGCATTCGTTCGGCTGCGCGGTCGCGCTGCACCTGGCCCACCAGCGCCCCGACCTGGTGCGCGGTCTGTTGCTGCTGGACCCCGCGGTCGGGATCGACGGGAACTGGCTGGCCGGGATCGCCGAGGCGATGCTGTCCTCGCCGGACTACCCCGACCCGGCCGAAGCCCGCGAGGAGAAGGCCGGCGGGTCCTGGGCCGACGTCGACCCCGCACTGCTGGACGCCGATATGGACGAGCACCTGATCACGCTGCCCAACGGCCGCTACGGCTGGCGGCTGTACGTCCCGGCGATGGTGTCCTACTGGAGCGAACTGGCACGCCGGCCGGTCTTCCCCCGCGCCGGCACGCCGACGATCCTGGTGCGCGCGCTGCGGACCGACCCGCCGTATGTCACCGCGGAACTCGTCGACGGGCTGACCAACCGGCTCGGCGACGATTTCCGGCTGGTCGACCTGGACTGCCTGCACATGGTTGCCCAGGCCAGGCCGGCCGAGACCGCGGCGCTGGTCCGCGACCTGCTGGAACGCTGACACCCATGGCAAAGGTCAGCGACGACGACGTCGAACGGGTTCGCGCGCTGATCGCCGGCATCCCGTCGGGCCGGGTGTGCACCTACGGCGACATCGCCGCCGCCGCGGGGTTGTCCAGCCCGCGGATCGTCGGCTGGATCCTGCGCACCGACAGCGGTGGCCTGCCCTGGCACCGAGTGATCAACGCCGCGGGCCGGGCTTCCACCCACAAGAGCGACCGGCAGCTGGAATTGCTGCGCGCCGAGGGTGTGCTCGCCGAGGACGGCCGGGTCCCGCTGCGCGAATACCGCCACAATCTCTGACCCGGGGGGAACTCGCGGGGAATATTCGCCACCCGGGCTGTGTTGCACATCACAACCCCTCTGGCCGGAGGGGCCAATCGAGGTGATTCACATGTCCAAGAAAACGCACATGATGCCCTGGGCGCCGCTGGCGTTCGTGTTCCTGCTCATCGCGTTCGCGTCGATGGGGACCCTGGTGGTGACGCTGGCGACCGGAAGCGACCTGGCGCCGCTGGTCGGCGTCGTCTTCGCGGTCTCCCTGGTCGCGGCGATCGTCGAATTCCGGATCGCGGCCCACCAGGTGTCGCATTCGGTGACCAACCAGGGCGGACACAGCGGCACGAGCATCTTCGACTGGCCGATGGGCCGCGACGACGTCGCCCGCTACGCACGGACCTACCGGTCCGACGACAGCGACGCGCACTGAGCCGCTACAGCATCAGCCTGACCAGCGCCGTGGTGCGCGCCAGGCCGGGGAAGGCCGCGGCCGTCGACCGCGGATGCAGCGCGTGCACCGCGAGCCGGAACATCAAGGCCCGCAACAACATCTGCGGCCACTCCGGCAGCGCCTCCCAACGGTCGATCAGACCGTCGTCGGCGCCACCCCAGGACAACGCGTCGACGACGGCGACCCCAGCCGCCCACGACGTCGGCCGCCAGTACGGGGTGATGTCGGTGATGCCGGGCGCCGCGGCGCCGGCGAACAGCACGGTGCCATAGAGGTCGCCGTGCACCAGCTGGTTGGGACTGCGGGTCGGCCGGCGCAGTTCGGCGAGCTCGTTGAGCAGTTCGACAGACTTCTGCCCGTCCGGGGACCCGGGCGTGATCCGCGCGCCCGATGGCAGCGAGTGCAGCGGCCGGTCCTCCCAAGCAGCCCGGTCGGCGGCGACGAACACGTCGACGTCGGCCCACGGCGCGACCGGCGGCTGGGTCAGGAAACGCGGCCGCTCCAACTTGGCGGTCGCCTCGTGCAGCCGCACCGCGGCGGAGACGACCTCGTCGTAGCGCGGCTCGGGACTGCCCGCGACGTAGGTGTCCGCGCGCCAGCCGGACACCACGAACCGCCCGTCGGTGGAGCGCACCGGTCGGGCCAGCCGCAGCCCGTCGACGAACAACGTCTCGCGGACCTTGGCAGACCAGGCGGCGCGGGCGTGGTCGGCGACCATGGACAGCACGACCTCGCCGTAGCGGTGGCCGCCCTCCCAACCCGATCCCAGCGGCGTCGAGGTCGCAGAACCCAGCCCGAATGCGGCAAGCACATGATCAGGCGGCTGTTCGGTCACGGGATCACCCTAGCGCCGCGACGGCCGCTGACCGCGCGGCTGGTTCGCGCCTTTACCGGTTTGTGTCCGGCGCCGCTCAATAGTCGACCATGTCCGGCTCGAACCGGGCCGCCCAGGCGACGATCCCGCCGGCCAGCGACACCACGTCGTCGAACCCGCGGTCCCGCAATTGAGCCGCGACCTGCGCCGAGCGCACCCCGGATTTGCAGTACAGCACGATGCGGCGGTCGGTCGGCAGCTCGTCGACGCCCGCGCCGGAGTCGAAGGACGACTTCGGCGTCAGTTGCGCGCCGTCGATCCGGTTGATCTCCCACTCCCCCGGCTCGCGCACGTCGACCAGCGCGAACGGCTGCCCGGAGGCCCGCAGTTCGGCCAGCTCGTCGGCGCTGATCTCCTCGGCGGCGTCCGCGGCGGCGGTGATGCCGCAGAACTCCTCGTAGTCGACCAGGTCGGTGATCGGCGCGGCGGCCGGGTCCTTGCCGACGCGGATGGTGCGAAACGTCATGGCCAGCGCGTCGTACAGCAGCACCCGGCCCAGCAGCGACTCGCCCACACCGGTGATCAGCTTGATCGCCTCGGTGCCCATGATGGAGGCGACGGTGCCGCACAGCACCCCGAGCACGCCGCCCTCCGCACAGGACGGGACCGCGCCGGGCGGCGGCGGCTCCGGGTACAGGTCGCGCAGGTTCACCCCGCGCCTGTCCGGGCCGTCCTCCCAGAACACCGCGACCTGGCCGGCGAACCGGAAGATCGAGCCCCACACGTAGGGCTTGCGGGCCACCGCGGCGGCGTCGTTGACCAGGTAGCGGGTGGCGAAGTTGTCGGCGCCGTCGACGATCAGGTCGTACTCGGCGAACAGGTCCAGCGCGTTGGAGGCGTCCAACCGGAACTCGTGGGTGCGCACCCGCACCAGCGGGTTGAGCGCCCGCACCGACTCGGCGGCGCTGAGCGCCTTGGGCCGCCCGACGTCGGCCTGACCGTGGATGATCTGGCGCTGCAGGTTGGACTCCTCGACGACGTCGAACTCGACGATGCCGATGGTCCCGACCCCGGCGGCCGCCAGGTACAGCAGCGCGGGCGCGCCGAGCCCGCCGGCGCCGACGACCAGCACCCGGGCGTTCTTGAGGCGGCGCTGCGCCACCGCGCCGACGCCCGGAATGATCAGGTGCCGGCTGTAGCGGGTGACCTCTTCGCGGGTCAGTTCGGCGGCCGGGGAAACCAGCGGCGGGAGGCTGGGCATGGCGGGGCCTAAGCGATCGGGTGCGGCCAGGGGTTGAACCGGCAGGTCTTGCCGTCAGCGGGGATCTGGCCCGGGTCGAACTTGGCGGCGTCGTCGTTGGAGGTCGAGAAGGTCTGCTGCATCATCACCGGCGCCAGCGCGCCTTCGGTGGCGCAGGCCTCGTGCTGCTGGTAGCCGATGGCGTGGCCCACCTCGTGGTTGACCAGGTACTGCCGGTAGGAGCCGATGTCGCCCTGGAACGGCATCGCGCCGCGGACCCAGCGGGCCTCGTTGAGGAACACCCGCGCCTCCGGCTCGGCGGCGGGGTCGGGCTGGAACGCCGGGTTGAAGCAGGACGCCTCGAGGGCGATCTCATAGCCGCAGCCCTCCCGGATGGTCATCGGCGAGGTGAGCGACACCCGGAAGTCGGGGACGCCCTCGAAGCTCGCGTCGACCCGGCGGAAGCCGATCCGCTCGTCGTAGATCCAGCTTTTCGGGTTCGCCAGGGTCTGACTGACCATCCGGGCGAACGCGTCGTCGCCGCCGATGTCCACCGGGTCCAGGCCGTCCTCGATCTCGACGGTGTAGGTGAACACCCGGGTGGTGCCCTTGCCGACCTGCTCCTCGACGCCCGGAACGACGTGCCAGGTGCGCGCGCCGGCCTGGGTGTAATTGCCGCAGCAGTCCGGCAGCTTCCCGGCCGGCAGGTTCGCGTCGAACTCGGAGAGGCCCTTCGGCGGGGCGCCGAGGATGGTGGTGGCGTGCGCGTTGATGTCCACGTCGCCGGCGGGCTGCTCGTCGGCGACCGGGGCCGGGGTGGGCGCGGTGACGCTCTGGTACACGACGACGACGGTGACCACGATCAGGATCGGCAGCGCGTACGCCCGCCAGCCGTAGGTCCGGGCGAATCGGCTCAGCCAGCTCTGCTTGCGGAACTGCGGACGGTCTTCGCGATTGGACCGGGGTCGTCCGGCGTCGCCGGCCAACGGATCACGCTGCGCGCGAAGCGGTTCGCGTAGCTCGCTGTGCAGCACGGGCACGCGACTATCCTCGCGGCGGCCCGGATAACTCACCGAACCAGGATGGCATATCGGCGCGATTACCCAGGTACGGCACGCCCGCACGCGTGCCGAGGGCCCGACTCCGGCAGGAGTAGTGTCAATGCGATCCGCTGATTCCACGCACTACCCGATCGAGGACCTACATGAGCCATCCCGCCAAAACGACCCGCGCCTCCGGCGGAGGGGTCGGCGGCGCCGAGCGGTCCTCGGGTCGTCGCGGGGTGCGGATGCCGCGCGATGAGCGCCGCGGCCAGCTATTGACCTCTGCCAGCGAAGTTTTCGTCGACCGCGGCTACCACGGCGCCGGGATGGATGAGATCGCCGACCGCGCCGGGGTCAGCAAGCCGGTGCTCTACCAACACTTCAGCTCGAAACTGGATCTGTACCTCGCGGTGCTGGCCGAGCACGTCGACAATCTGGTGTCGGGCGTGCGGCAGGCGTTGCGAACCACCACCGACAACCGGCTGCGGGTGCGCGCCGCGGTGCAGGCGTTCTTCGAGTTCATCGAGCATGACGGCCAGGGCTACCGGCTGATCTTCGCCAACGATTACACCAGCGAGCCGAAGGTGGCCGCGCAGGTGAAGGTGGCCACCGAATCCTGTATCGACGCGGTGTTCGACCTGGTCAGCCACGATTCGGGGCTCGATCCGCACCGCGCCCGGATGATCGCCGTCGGGCTGGTGGCGATCAGCGTGGACTCGGCGCGCTACTGGCTGGACAACGCCAAGCCGATCCCCAAGGACGAGGCCGTCGAGGGCACCGTCGCGTTCATCTGGCGCGGGCTGTCGCACGTCCCGCTGGCCCGCGGGTAGGTCTTACCCGCAGGCCGCGGGCTCGGCGCTACTTGCCGAAGCCGACCCGGCGTCCGTCGGCGGGGCCGAGTTCGACGTAGGCGATCTTCTGGGTCGCGACGATGAACTTGCGGCCCTTCTCGTCGGTCAGGCTCAGCACGGAGGCGCCCTCGCTGCCGAGCGCGTCGTGGATCTGCTTCTCCAGCAGCTCCGGCTTCTCCTCGCTGGCGAAGACCAATTCGCGCGGGCTGTCCGTGATACCGATCTTGACGTCCACGCTGATATGCCTTTCCTAGGTCTGATGTGCCCTGCCAGGCTAATCGACGGGGCGGCGTTTGCCCGGGTCGGGCCGTTCGCCGCTGGCGAACCTGTGCCGAATCGAGCGGTCGCGGGCTCTCGGGCGCGCGAAAGCTCGGTCAGGTACGTAGGGTCGTGTACGTAGCCGAGCGGTCGGGGGCCCTCGGGTGCGCGACCGCTCGGCCGCGTACGGCCGACCGCGTACCCAAGCCAGCGGTGGCGGGGCTTGCGCGCGGCGAGCGATCGGTTGCGTACGCCCGGCAGCCGGACACGCCCCCGCGGGTGTCGGCGCGATCCGGCGATCACCCGTACCATCGCGTTAAGGAAGTTACACAAGTGACTGTTGTGACTAGTGGGTGGTGACGCGATGAAGCCGTATTGGAACGGTCCGGCGACCGGCTACGCCGACGACGACGAGGCCCGCGACAGCGGGGGCGGCAGCAGCCGCTATCGCGCCGCCACCACCGCGCTCTATGACGACGCCCCCGAGTACCAGCCGGAATACACACGCAACCGGGGCTACGCCGACGATGACGCCCCCAGCGACTCCTGGGACTACGACGGCGAGTACGACGGCCTCGACGAGGAGTACGACCCGCACTACGAGCACTACGCCCCCGACACCCGCTGGCGGTTCGTCGCGGTGATCGCCGGCATCGTGCTGCTGGTCGCCCTGATCGGCACCGCCGTGGCGCTGCGCGGCCGCGACGCCTCCACGGTGGCCGTCACCCCGTCGCCGACCGCCCCGGCCACCACCCCGCGCACGGTCACCGCGACCATCCCGCCGTCGACCACCGCGGCGCCGTCAACCAGCGCCGCGGTCCCGGCGCCGTCCGGGGAGGCGAACCCGGAGACCGTGGTCACCGTGCCGCCGAGCACCACGGCGCATCAGAACCCGCCGGCCGACCCGCTGCCGCCGGCCGCCGAGGTCGACCCGGCGGTGGCCCAGCGCACCGTCACCTACACCGTGACCGGCAATCGGCAGCTGTTCGACCTGGTCACCGTCATCTACACCGACGAGCAGGGCTTCCCGCGCACCGACATCAACGTCGCGCTGCCGTGGACCCGCACCGTGGTGCTCAACCCGGGCGTGACGCTGAAATCGGTGACCGCGACGAGTGTGGCCGGCCAACTGAATTGCGCCATCAACGACGGCGCCGGGTCCATGCTGGCCCAGCAGAACGCCGGGACCATCCTGGCCGCCTGCTCCGGGTAGCCGTTAGGCGAGGCCGAGTTCGGCCATCCGGTCGGCGTGGGTGCGCTGCACCTTCTCGAAAAACTCGGTCAGCTGTCCCAGCCCGTTGGTGCCCGACAGCACCAGATCGACCAGTTCGTCACGCTCGGCCATCACGTACTGAGCCTGGGTGATGGCCTCACCGAGCAGTCGACGCGCCCACAGCGCCAGCCGGGACCGCTGCTGGTCGCTGGCGGCGACCGCGGCGCGGATCTCCTCCACCACGAACTGCGAGTGCCCGGTCTCGGCGAGCACGCCGCGCACCACATCGGCGATCTCGTCGGGCAGGCCTTCGGCGATCTCGAGGTAGAAGTCCGCCGCCAGCGCATCACCGATATAGGTCTTGACCAGCGCTTCTTCCCACGTGCTCGGGATGGTCTGGGCGTGATAGGACTCCAGCACCGACCGGTACTTCGCCATCGCCTGCTGCACGTGCATCCCGCGCTGCTCCAGCGCGTCGGACACCAATTCGAAATGGCCCATCTCGGCGGCGGCCATCAGCGCCATATTGATCCGGCCATTGAGATCCGGCGCCATCCGGGCTTCCTCGGTCAGTCGATAAAACGCCGCGACCTCGCCGTATGCCAGCAACGCGAACAGTTCGTCGATCCCGGGATGATCCGCCGAAACCTTGGCTGCGCCCATGGCGCCCACTCTAAAGCCTGCGGCCTGCAAAGGTCCGCGCGGCGGGGTTTTCCAGCCCGGAGCGTTACTATGGGTGCAGGCAGCGGCCTCGGCAGCTACCTGGGAAGTGTGCGTGCACGCAGTCGGTCCGCCTGTTTCACCTCGGCCGGACCCACGCGAATCCCCGCCCCACCGGCGGCGGAATCTCGTTCGAAATCCGAACTCGTGCGCGCGAAGAGACGACGCGACGAGCAACAAACTCGGACCAGAACCAGAAAGGCGTATTCGCACCGTCATGACTCATATCAATAAATCCTTCGCCGAACTCGGCGTGCGCGAGGAGATCTGCGACGCGCTGCGCGACCGCGGCATCGAGCACCCCTTCGCCATTCAGGAACTCACCCTGCCGATGGCGCTGGCCGGCGACGATCTGATCGGCCAGGCCCGCACCGGCATGGGCAAGACCTTCGCTTTCGGCGTTCCGCTGCTGCACCGGATCAGCACCGACGCGTCCCGTCCGCTGACCGGCGCGCCGCGCGCGTTGATCGTGGTGCCCACCCGCGAGCTGTGCATCCAGGTGTTCGACGATCTGACCGGCGCCGCCAAGAACCTCACCGTCGAGACCGACGGCGGCCGGCGCCCGCTGTCGGTGGTGGCCATCTACGGCGGCCGCCCCTACGAGCCGCAGATCGAGGCGCTGCAGGCCGGCGCCGACGTCGTCGTCGGCACCCCGGGCCGGCTGCTGGACCTGGCCAACCAGGGCCACCTGCAGCTCGGCGGCATCTCCGCGCTGGTGCTCGACGAGGCCGACGAGATGCTGGACCTGGGCTTCCTGCCCGATATCGAGCGGATCCTGCGGCTGACCCCGGACACCCGGCAGTCGATGCTGTTCAGCGCCACCATGCCGGACCCGATCATCACCCTGGCCCGCACCTTCATGAACCAGCCGACCCACATCCGGGCCGAGGCCCCGCATTCGGCGGCCACCCACGACTCCACCGAGCAGTTCGTCTACCGGGCGCACGCGCTGGACAAGGTCGAGATGGTCAGCCGGATCCTGCAGGCCGAGGGCCGCGGCGCCACCATGATCTTCACCCGCACCAAGCGGACCGCGCAGAAGGTCGCCGACGAGCTCGCCGAGCGTGGCTTCAAGGTCGGCGCGGTGCACGGTGACCTGGGCCAGATCGCCCGGGAGAAGGCGCTTTCGGCGTTCCGCGCCGGCGACGTCGACGTCCTGGTCGCCACCGACGTGGCCGCCCGCGGCATCGACATCGACGACATCACCCACGTCATCAACTACCAGATCCCCGACGACGAGCAGGCCTACGTGCACCGCATCGGCCGCACCGGCCGGGCCGGCAAGACCGGCATCGCGGTCACCCTGGTCGACTGGGACGAACTGCCCCGCTGGACGATGATCGACAAGGCGCTGGGCCTGGAGACCCCCGATCCGGCCGAAACCTACTCCAGCTCACCGCATTTGTACGACGAGCTGAACATCCCCACCGAGGCGACCGGCTCGATCGGCGCGCCGAAGGCCACCTCCGGCCGACGGTCCGGCGGCTCGCGCGGCGAGCAGGGCGAACGCACCTCGTCGACCCGGGACAAGGACGCCCAGCCGCGTCAGCGCAGCCGGCAGCGTCGTCGCACCCGCGCCGGGCAGGCCGCCGACGGGGCGCCGGTGGCGGCCGCTCCGGCCACCGGTGGCGAGCAGGCTGCCGGTGCGGAGGCGCCCAAGCGTCGTCGCCGTCGTCGTCCCCGCAAGCCGGCCGCCGCCGCCGTCAGCGAGAGCTGACGCACACCTGCCGATGGTCAAACCGGAACGCCGCACCCGCGGTGATCTCATCGCGGTGGCGGCGATCCTGGCCGTCATTGTCGTTGCGGCGGGCCTGTTTTGGTGGACCAGTGACACCCGGGCCACCGATCTGCGGCCCGCGGCGTCCCCGTCGAGCAGCACCCCGAAAGCCACCGCGGTTCCGACGTCGCTGCGTGAGCTGTGGCGCGCCGAGAGCCCCGCGACGCTGGTCCCGGTGATCGTCAAGGACAACGTCATCACCGGCGCCGGCTCCACCATGGCCGGCCGCGATCCCGCCACCGGCGAGGTCCGCTGGAGCTACGCGCGGACCGACCGGCCGCTGTGCGGCGTCAGCTACGTCTATCACTGGGCGCTGGCGGTGTATCCGGATTCCCGTGGCTGCGGCCAGGTTTCGGCGATCAGCGCGACCACCGGGGAGCGCGGGCCGACCCGGACCAGCTACGCCGACGACCGGGTGACGCTGTCCTCGGACGGTTCGGCGGCGCTGTCCTTCGGCGACACCCGGCTGGAGCAGTGGCGTTCGGATCTGGTGCGCACCATCGCCTTCGGCGAGCTGGACGCGCGGTTCAAGCCGGTGCACGTCGCGGTCGGCAAGGGCTGCCGGCTGCTGTCGGCGGCGGCCAGTTCGGCCGTCACCGCGGTGCTGCGGGACTGCCCGGACTCCCCCGGCATCCGGTTGACGCTGCTCAAGGCCGCCGACAACGACGACGAGCCCACCGAGCGCGATGTGCCGTATCACGCGCTGTCCGCCGACGACGGCGCCCGGGTGGTCGCGGTGTCGGAGACCACCACCGCGGTGTACCTGCCGGCGCCGAAACCGAAACTGTCGATCGTCGACGAGTCCGGTTCGGAGGTTGGCTCGCTGTTGCTCGACCAGAAGCCGACCTCGGAGCCCGGCCCGGCCGCGGTCTCGGCGTCCGGCGACTACGTGACCTGGTGGACGGGCCACTCGGTGATCGTGATGTCAAGCGACACACTGACTTACAAGTATGCGATCCCCGCGTCAGGGCCTGATGTCCCGCTCGGTCCCGGGGTCATCATGGCCGGCCGGCTGCTGGTCCCGCACACCGGCGGCATCGGAGTCTATGACCCGAAGACCGGGGCCAAGGAACGGCTGATCCCGGTGGCCCGGCCCGGTTCGTTCCCGTCGATCCGCCCGGCCGTGGTGGGCTCCACGCTGATCGAGCAGCGCGGCGGCACCATCGTGGCGCTCGGCTGAGTCCGGCTAAATCTCCGGCGTGAAGGTCGGCATGGCCTTGCCGGACTTCCAGTACTTCAGCAGCGACTGGGCCAGCTCGCGGTAGGCGATGGCCCCCTTGTTCTTTCGGCCGGCCAACACCGTCGACCCCGACGCGCTGGCCTCGGCGAAACGCACCGTCCGCGGGATCGGCGGCGCCAGCACCGGCAACTGGTAGCGATCGGCCACGTCGAGCAGCACATCGCGGCTGTGGGTGGTGCGCGAGTCGTACAGCGTCGGCAGCGCGCCCAGCAGGGTGAGATTCTCGTTGGTGATCTGCTGGACGTCGGAGACAGTGCGCAGGAACTGGCCGACGCCGCGATGGGCGAGCGTCTCGCACTGCAACGGCACCATCACCTCCCCCGCGGCGGTCAGCCCATTGAGCGTCAGCACCCCCAGCGACGGCGGGCAGTCGATGATCACCGCGTCGAATCGGTCGGACACCTTGGCCAGCGCGCGTTTGAGCGCGTACTCGCGGCCGGCCCGCATCAGCAGCATCGCCTCCGCGCCGGCCAGGTCGATGTTCGCCGGCAGCAGCGTCATCCCCTCTGCGGTCTCCACCAGCGCGGCGTCCGGCTCGACGTCGCCGAGCAGCACCTCGTGCACCGACACCGGCAACTTGTCGGGATCCTGGCCGAGGGAGAACGTCAGGCAGCCTTGCGGGTCGAGGTCCACCAGCAGCACTCGCTTGCCCTCGGCGGCCAGCGCCGCGCCCAGCGACGCCACCGTCGTGGTTTTGGCCACCCCGCCCTTCTGATTGGCCACGGCCAGCACATGAGTCTGCGTCACGCCGAACATACTGACATGTTGTGCATCACATTTCAGTCCGCACCCGCCGCGCGTCGGTGCGGCGGCGCCCCGGCACGGCGGCTGGGCCGATCCGGCAGAATCGATAATCGTGAGTGTCGGCAATCATCGTCTCGTCCTGCTCCGCCACGGTGAGACCGACTGGTCCAGGACCGGCAGACACACCTCACGCACCGACCTGGAGCTGACCGAAGAGGGCCGAACGCAGGCCCTGCTGGCCGCCGACACCCTCGCCAGCCTCGGACTGAAGAACCCGATCGTGTACTGCAGCCCGCGTCGGCGCGCCCAGGTGACCGCCGGACTGGCCGGGCTGGACATCGACGAGACCACCGAGCTGCTGGCCGAATGGGATTACGGCGATTACGAGGGCCTGACGCGCCATCAGATCCGCACCGAGGCGCCGGGATGGCTGGTCTGGACGCACGGCTGCCCGGGCGGGGAATCGCCGCAGCAGGTCAGCGACCGGGCCGACGCCGCGATCGCGATGGCGCTGGACAAGCTGCAGATCCGCGACGTGGTGTTCGTCGGGCACGGTCATTTCTCCCGCGCGGTGCTGACCCGCTGGGTCGAGCTGCCGATGGCAGAGGGGGCGCGCTTCGGATTCCCGACCGCCTCGGTCACGGTGTGCGGCTTCGACTACGGCCTGCGTCAGCTCAAGACGCTGGGGCTGGCCGTCCAACCGCAGACGGCGTCGACGCCATGACGCTGACGTTCGCGCTGGCCGGGCCCGACGGCGTGCTGTGCGGCCGCGGGATGGTCGCGGCCTACCCGCAGATCGGCGCCGCCGACGAGGCGCTGCGCTCCGGGACCGCGCCCCTGGTGGTCGGCGCGCTGCCGTTCGACCTGAGCGCCCCCGCCGCGCTGCACACCCCGGAGGCGGTGCAGCACGCGCTGCCCGACATCACCGAACTGCCGGTCCCCGCCGACGTCACCGTGGCGCCGGACCCGGATCCGGGCATCCACCGGGACCGGGTGGCCGCGGCGATCACCCGGCTCCAAGGCGGCGGCCCGCTGCAGAAGGTGGTGCTGGCCCGCGCGCTGCGGCTGTCCGCGCACGACCGCGGCTGGGACCCGGAAACGGTGCTACGCCGGCTGTTGGCCGCCGACCCGGGCGCCTACGGCTACCTGACGGACCTGTCGGCCGCCGACGGGCCGTACCGCGGCACGACGCTGGTGGGCGCCAGCCCGGAGCTGCTGGTGGCCCGGCGCGGCGACCGGGTGAGCTGCCGGCCATTCGCCGGGTCCGCCGCCCGCGACGCCGACCCCGTGGTGGACGCCGCCAACGCCGCCATGCTTGCCGACTCGGCCAAGGACCGCCACGAGCACGCCCTGGTGGTGGAGACCATGCGGGCGGCGCTGGAACCGCTGTGCGCCGAGCTGGAGGTCGCCGGGCAGCCCAGCGTGCACAGCACCGACGCGCTGTGGCACCTGGGCACCCCGATCACCGGCCGGCTGCGGTCCACCGCGACGACGGCGCTGGACCTGGCGCTGGCGCTGCACCCGACCCCGGCCGTCGGCGGTGTGCCGACCGACCTGGCCACCGAGCTGATCACCGAGTTGGAGGGCGACCGCGGTTTCTACGCCGGCGCCACCGGCTGGTGCGACTCCGCCGGCGACGGGGTGTGGGTGGTGTCCATCCGCGGCGCGCAGATCTTCGCCGACCGGGCCACCGCGGTGGTGTGCTGCGGTGGCGGCGTGGTCGCCGAATCCGATCCGGACGCCGAACTCGCCGAGACCAGCGCCAAATTCCGAACCATCCTCGCCGGCCTGGGCGTGCCCACCGGTCCAGCCAAGGAGTGACCATGTCCCCCGTCATCCGCGAAGCCCGACCCGGCGACGAGACGCACATCGTCGCGATGGTCCGGGAGCTGGCCGAGTTCGAGCGCGCGTTGGATCAATGCTCGGTGACCGAAACGCAAATGCGCGCAGCACTTTTCGGGGAGTCCCCGGTCGCCAGCGCATTCCTGGTCGAGGTCGACGGCGAGGTCGCCGCGATGGCGGTGTGGTTCGTGAACTTCTCCACCTGGGACGGGGTCGGCGGGGTGTACCTGGAAGACCTGTACGTGCGTCCGGCGTTCCGCCGCCGCGGCCTGGCCCAGGCGCTGCTGGCCGAACTGGCCCGGGTCTGCCTGCGGCGCGGGTTCACCCGGCTGACCTGGGCGGTGCTGAACTGGAACGTCGACGCGATCGCGCTGTACGACGCGGTCGGCGGCGAGCCGCAGACCGAGTGGACCACCTACCGGGTGTCCGGCGCGGCGCTGACGGAGTTGGCCGGGGCCTGACTCAGCTCCGGTCGGGTCCGCCGGCGTCGCCGGGGCGGGCCACCCAGTTCACCGCCGACGGGGTGAACAGCAGGCCGAGGGCGGCGATCGCGGCCAGCGCCACCAGAACCGCCCACACCAGTTGCTCCTCGCCCCGGATGTACCAGGCCACGCCGAGCAGGATCAGGTTGGCCAGCACCGCGATGCCGCGGCCCCACCGTCGGCCCCGGACCAGCGCCCACCCGGCGGCCAGCACCCCGGCGCCCATGATCAGGAACCAGGCGGCGGTGCCGTAGCCGAACCCGCCGGCCCGGTTGCGGACCACGTCCTGGTTCTCGCCGGTCAGGGCGTGCGCGATGTAGATTCCGGCGACCACGAGCCCGGCGACGCCCTCGGCGGCCACCAGATAGCCGGCCCAGCGGACGGTGCTCGGCTGCGTCATGGAACGTTCGGTCACCGTTGTACGGTACCGACTCCGCCGGGCCGCGCTCGCGCTGCGCCGTCCCGGGGCGGTTTCCTCGGTAGGCTCTGTGCCCATGACGTCGAACCGGAACCGCGCCGCGGCCGCCGCGCTGGCGGCGCTCGGCGGCGTCACGGTCGTCGCGGCCGCGCTGCCGGTCGGCGACGTCGCGGCCCCGGCCCGGACCGCGCAGGTGCGGCTCGTCGACAATGGATCGCTGACCCCGTTCGACACCTGGGACCCGGCCGTCGGGCAGTTGCAGCCGGGCCTGCTGGCGGCGCTGCAGAACGCCGCCAACGCCGCGGCCGCGGACGGGGTGGTGTTCACCGTCACCTCGGGCTGGCGGTCGACCTGGTTCCAGCAGTCGCTGCTCGACGACGCGATCCGCACCTACGGCAGCTATCAGGCGGCCCGGCAGTGGGTGCAGACCCCCGAGCACTCCCACCACGTCACCGGCGCGGCGGTCGACATCGGCGGAACCGCCGCCCAGCAGTGGCTGCAGAACAACGGCGCCCGGTTCGGGCTGTGCCGGATCTACGCCAACGAGCCCTGGCACTTCGAGCTGGCCGCCGACGGCTACGGGAACTGCCCGACGCTGCTGCCCAACGCTGCGGGCTGACGCGGCGGACCGGCGCCGGCGCGGCACTCCCGTAGGCTCTGGGCTCGTGCGCGCCGTTCTGATTGTGAACCCCAATGCCACGTCCACCACTCCCGCGGGCCGTGACCTGCTGGCGCACGCGCTGGAGAGCCGGGTCCGGCTGAGCGTCGAGCACACCGGACACCGCGGGCATGCCATCGAGATCGCCCAGCAGGCGATGGAGGACAAGGTCGACCTGGTGATCGCCCACGGCGGCGATGGCACGGTCAACGAGGTGGTCAACGGCCTGCTGGGGCGTCCGGGCACGCTGCCGCTGGGCCATGTGCCGGCCGTCGCGGTGGTGCCCGGCGGCTCGGCCAACGTGTTCGCGCGTTCGCTGGGCATTCCGCAGGACCCGACGGAGGCCACCAACCAACTGATCGACCTGATCAGCGCGCACGCGGCGGGCCAGCCGTGGCGGCGCATCGGGCTGATGGATTGCGGCGAGCGCTGGGGTGTCTTCACCGCCGGGATGGGTGTGGACGGTGAGATCGTGGCCAGTGTGGAGGCGCACCGCGCCAAGACCGGAAAGGGCGTTTCGCCGACCCGCTACATGCTGGTCACCGTCCCGACAGTGGTGAAGGCGTCCCGTCGGGAACCGCGGCTGACGCTGGAACTTCCCGGCCAGCCGCCGGTCACCGGGGTGCATTTCGCGTTCGTGTCGAACTCCAGCCCGTGGACGTATGTCAACGCCAAACCGATCTACACCAATCCGGACTGCCGGTTCGAAGGCGGCCTAGGGGTTTTCGCGACCACCAGCATGGGAATCTGGCCGAATCTGGGGCTGGCGAGGCGGATGTGGTCGAAGCGCCCCAACATCAAGGGCAAGCATCTGATTCGTGACGACGACGTTGCCACGGTCCGGATCACCGCCGACTCCCCCACCGCCTGCCAGGTGGACGGGGATTACATCGGCGAGCGGGAAACCATGACCTTCACCTCGGTGCCGAATGCCCTGGAGGTCGCCGCCCCGGCCCTGAAGAACATCGCTGACCAGCGATGACGGCCTAGCCACCGGAAATTTGCGCGGAGATATCGGTGAGCATAGCGCACTCCGATGACGCTCCGGCCAACGCCCGTGCGCAGTGACATTGACCACTGAGTAACAAAGTTCTATTGACATCTGTCCAGCCTCTGGAACGATTGCAATGCAACAGCGCGGAAACATTTGCCTGCGCGAGTTAACAGCCGAAGCAAAAATTGGCGCGTATAAGCGCGCGCCCAGTAAGGAGCAAGATCATGGATTGGCGGCACAAGGCAGTTTGTCGTGACGAGGATCCGGAACTGTTCTTCCCGGTGGGCAACAGCGGCCCCGCGCTGGCTCAGATCGCCGACGCGAAGCTGGTCTGCAACCGTTGCCCGGTGACCACCGAATGCCTGTCCTGGGCGCTGGAGTCCGGTCAGGACGCCGGCGTGTGGGGCGGCATGAGCGAGGACGAGCGTCGCGCGCTCAAGCGCCGCAATGCCCGCACCAAGGCGCGCACCGGGGTCTAACGAAAAACCTGCCAAATCGATGGCCTCCGGCGCCGCGCCGGGGGCCATCGTTTTGTCTCACTGGGTCAATCGGGCCCGCCGGCCGAGCGGCACCCGCAGCACGGCAGCCGTGCCGCCGTCGGGCGCCTCGGCCATGCTCAGCGTGCCGCGGAGCTCCGCGGACACCAGCGTCGCGACGATCTGCAGCCCGAGCCGGTCGGACCCCTCCAGGGTGAACCCGTCCGGCACGCCGCAGCCGTCGTCGCTGACCACCACGTCCAACGACCGGGCCGAGCGTTCAGAGCGGATGACGACGTTGCCCTCCCCCGCCCCCGGTTCGAAGGCGTGCTCGATCGCGTTCTGCACGAGTTCGGTGATGACCATGATCAACGCGGTCGCCCGGTCGGCGTCGAGCACCCCGAGCGCGCCGTCGCGGGTGATCCGGATCGGGGCGCCGACGGCGGCGACGTCGTTCATCATCGGCAGGATCCGGTCGATCACGTCGTCGAGGTTGACCTCCTCGTCGACCGACATCGACAGCGCGTCGTGCACCTGGGCGATGGACGCCACCCGCCGCACCGACTCCATCAGGGCTTCGCGGCCCTCGGCGTTGTTGGTGCGCCGGGCCTGCAGGCGCAGCAGGGCGGCGACGGTCTGCAGGTTGTTCTTCACCCGGTGGTGGATCTCCCGGATGGTGGCGTCCTTACTCAGCAGCGCCCGGTCCCGGCGCTTGATCTCGGTGACGTCGCGGATCAGCACCGCCGCGCCCACCGACGCGCCGCCCAGCACCAGCGGAATGGTGCGCAGCAGCACCGTCGCGCCGCCGGCGTCGACCTCCATCCGGGTGCTGGCCCCGCCGGCCAGCGAATCCCGGATGTGGTTGACCAGCTCCTGGGCCTCGAACGGGTCGGAGATCAGCGGGCGGGTCACCGCCACCAGATTCTGGCCCTCCAGCTCCGCGGCCAGCCCCATCCGGTGATACGCCGACAGCGCGTTCGGGCTGGCGAAGAACACGTGCCCGTCGACGTCGAGGCGGATGAAGCCGTCGCCGACGCGCGGGGACGAGCGCGACGCCGAGACGTCCCCGACGTTCGGGAAGGCGCCCTCGGCGAGCATCTGCACCAAGTCGTCGGCGCAGGCCAGGTAGGCGCGCTCCAGCGGGGAGGAGGACCGACGGTCGGCCAGCGCGGTGCGGTGGGTCAGCACGGCGACGACGTCCTCGGCGTAGCGGACCGGCACGGCCTCCACGTCCAACCCGCTGAGCAGTCGTTCGGTGGGCCGGCCGGGGTCGTCGTCGCGGTCGATCACGCCGGTGTCGAAGGCCCGGGTGACCAGCGGCAGGTCGGCGCCAGGCGAGATGGTGCCGACGGCGTCGGCCAGCAAGGCGGTCTGGGCGGTGTTGGGCCGGACCTGAGCGACGCACACCAGGGCGCCGTCGTCGCGGCGGACCCACATCAGAAAATCGCCGAAGGACAGGTCCGCGAGCAGCTGCCACTCCCCGACCAGGGCGTGCAGGTGGTCGACGGCGCTGCCGGGGAGCACGGTGTGCTCGGCCAGCAGGTCACCGAGGGTGGACACACCAGCCGATTCGACGAGCGGGCGAGGAAGAGATCGGCTGCGTCAACACACGCCGATTCGACGAGCGGGCGAGGAAGAGATCGGCTGCGTCAACACACGCCGATTCGACGAGCGGGCGAGGAAGAGGTCGGCTGCGTCAACACACGCCGTCTCAGTCGATGTGCGCGATGAGGTGCCCGGCCTGGATCTGGTCTCCGGGGGCGACGTGCACGGCGGTGACGGTGCCGGAAACCTCGGCCAGCACCGGGATTTCCATCTTCATCGACTCCAGCAGCACCAGGCTGTCGCCGGCGTCGACCTGGTCGCCTTCACTCACCTGAACTTCCAGCACGGTCGCCACGATCTCGGCAAGAACGTCCTCGGCCATCGTCACCTCACTCGATCTGTGCAGCGCACCTGATTATCCCCTCATATGGAACCACAGGCCCGGGATTACCGGGTCATGGTGGGCGCGTGAGACAATGATGAACGACGCCCCGCGACCGTGGTTCCGCACCGCCGGCCCGGGCCGAACGGAAACACCCACCGACTGTTGGAGGAACACCATGGCCAAGCGTGGCCGTAAGAAGCGCGATCGCAAGCACAAGGCCGCCAACCACGGCAAGCGTCCCAACGCCGGCTCGAAGTCCGTCGGGCGCTAGGGCCGCGCGCGTCAGACGACGCTGGATTCATCGAAAAACCGCCCGGGTCGCCCCGGGCGGTTCTTTCGTGCGCCGGTCAGTTGTGCCGGATGATGGTGGTGCGGCTGATCTCCAGCCGCAGTCGCGCGCGCAATGTGTCGGGCGCCTTCTCCCCCGAGCACTTGGTCGCGATGAGCCGCTTGACCCGCTCCTCCACGCCGTACTGGCGCAGGCAGGCCGGGCACTCTTCCAGGTGCTGCTGCAGCCGGGCCCGGGTGTCGTCGTTGCACTCGCCGTCGAGCAGAGTCCACACCTCGGCCATCACCGAGGTGCAGTCCTGATGGTCATGGGCCACCGGGCCGGTGGGCATGCTGCAGGAGCCGCCCTCGCACATGTCTTCGCTCACGACGACACCTCCTCGCTCACTTCGTCGCGCTGTCCGCGCAGGTATCCGCGGTCCTTGGCGACACCGGCCAGCAGCTCACGCAGCTGTCGGCGTCCACGATGCAGCCGGGACATCACCGTCCCGATCGGGGTGTCCATGATCTCGGCGATCTCCTTGTACGGGAATCCTTCGACGTCGGCGTAATACACCGCCATCCGGAAGTCTTCGGGCAGCTGCTGCAGCGCCTCTTTGATCTCACTGTCGGGCATCGACTCCAGCGCCTCCACCTCGGCGGACTTCAGCCCGGTCGACGCGTGGTCGGCGGTGGCGGCCAACTGCCAGTCGGTGATCTCCTCGGTGGGGTACTCCGCCGGCTGCCGCTGCTTCTTGCGATAGCTGTTGATGTAGGAGTTCGTCAGGATGCGGTACAGCCAGGCCTTCAGGTTGGTGCCGGCCCGGAACGACCGGAACGCGGCGTAGGCCTTCACCATGGTCTCCTGCACCAGGTCCTCGGCGTCGGCGGGGTTGCGGGTCATCCGCAGCGCCGCGCCGTAGAGCTGGTCCAGCAGCGGGATCGCGTCGCGCTCGAAGCGCGCGGTCAATTCGGCGTCGGTCTCTTCGGCCGGCGCCGGTTCGGCAGTCGGGGGTTGCGTGATCGCCTCGTCGTCGGTTTCGCTCATCGCCTCCGACCCTAGCCCGTCCGGGCGCGGCGGGCTCGGAGCGCGTTCCAGGCAGGCAGCCGCCACAGTCCGGTCCCTTCGTCTCAGCTGCGCCCGCTGTCGGGCGTGGTGTCCGGATCAACGCCGGTGACACCAATTCTCATTCCCCTACCCTGATGCGATGGGGAAACCGGGCAGGGCGGCGACACCGGCGGTGGCTGCGGCGGTGGCGGCCGGCATCGACCACGAGGTGCTCGAGTATCCGCACGACCCGCGCAACCATGACTTCGGCGCGGAGGCGGTTGCGGCGATGGGCGGGCGGGCCGCGCCCGAGCAGGTCTTCAAGACCCTGGTGCTGGCGCTGCCACGCGGGCTGGCGGTCGCGGTGTTGCCGGTTCCGTCGAAACTCTCGCTCAAGGCGGCCGCGGCCGCGCTCGGGGCGCCGAAAGCCACAATGGCCGACCCGGCGGCCGCGCAGCGTTCCAGCGGTTACGTGCTCGGCGGCATCTCGCCGCTGGGCCAGCGCCGACCGCTGCCGACCGTG